>CAINDJ010000297.1 GCA_903847325.1 uncultured beta proteobacterium
CGGCAGGATTGCTTTTGATTTTGTCGCGCATGCGGCACCCGACGGACTGACGGTAGGTCTGATTGATGCCACTTACGCGATGCTTCCGGGTTTATTCCCTGTTTTGCCCTGGGATATTAATCAGGACTTGATTCCGGTCGTGATGGTCGCGCAAACACCTTTCGTTGTCGTGGTGGGTGCGGATGCAAAATTTTCTACCTATCAGGAACTCTCGCGTGCCGCGACTGCTCAGCCAGGCAAGTTAAATTACGGCTCGGCAGGTGTAGGCAGTGTGAACCATATCGTGACGGAAAGATTCCGCTCCAACGCCAAAATAGACATCACACACATTCCCTACAAGGGCATGAGCGAGGCGAGTGTTGCCTTGCTCTCGGGTAACGTCGATCTGATTGTCGCCGCCTCGCCCACGGCGATCGGACAAATTAAAAGCGGCAAAGTCAGACCGCTACTTGTCACCACAGCAAAACGCTCCCCTGTGCTGCCCGACGTACCTGCTGTGAGAGAGGTCGGCCTGACAGACTTTGTCGTGACAAACTGGTTTGGTTTTGCCGTCCCGAAAGGCACACCGAAAGAGATGATGGAGACCTTGCATCAGGATGTCATGCGCGCCGTGGCGGCACCAGATGTAAAAGAAAAACTGTTGCTGCAAGGCGCTGAAGCCTCAACATTCACGATGCAGGAATTCAAAGATTTTGTCAAAACGGAAACTGCCTTATGGACCAAAGTGACAAAAGATAACAACATCAAAATCGAACCTTAAAGACTGCAGACAGACGCCTTTCAGGCATGGAACTTGCTTGGTTTTAAACTGCACTTATGCACTGTTTGTTAAGGAATGATTGTGATGCTAGCTCTAAAAAATCTGTCTCGACTCAGCGCGCGTATCGCGCTTGCTACTTTTAGCCTGATGGGTGCGACCCATAGCGCTATGGCACAAGACGCCTACCCCAGCAAAGCGATTAAGGTCGTTGTACCCTTTCCAGCCGGTGGCGCGACCGATATGCTGACACGAGGCATCACTGAAAAACTCAGTCAGAAATTAAATCAGCCAATCGTGATCGAAAATAAGCCAGGCGCTGGCGCCAACATTGGGGCTGCGGCTGTCGCCAAAGCGGCTCCTGATGGCTACACATTGCTGATGGGATCGATTGGTTCACACTCCATTGCAGTGACCTATTACAAGGATCCTGGCTATAACTTTCAGAAAGATTTAGTAGCGGTCTCGGCCGCAGGCACTTTGCCAAACATTGTCGTGACAGGCATGGAAGTTCCTGCAAACAATCTGAAAGAACTGGTCGCTCTCGCCAAAGCTGAGCCCGGCAAACTAACCTGTGGCTCATCAGGTACGGGCGGCCTCATCCATCTGACCTGCGAAATGTTTAAAGTCGCAGCAGGGGTTGACATCCTGCATATTCCGTACAAAGGGACCTCATTGCTCTTGCCGGACCTGATTGCTGGACGTGTCACGATGGCACTCGATACCTTGCCACCTTACATTCCCATGTTGCGAGAAAAGAAAGTCAAAGCACTAGCGATTACGACGTCCAAACGCTCGGCGCTGTTTCCTGATCTGCCCACTGTGGCGGAGTCCGGTTACCCAGGATTTGAGTCGGTTGCAAGTTATGGTTTTTTTGCCCCTGCAGGCACCCCACCCGCTATCATCGCCCAACTCAATCGTGAAATTAACCTGGTGCTGCAGGATCAGGAGTTGAAGGACAAGCTCTTAAAGCAGGGTATCGAACTCGGGGGCAGCACACCCGAGGCGTTGCAGGCTTTTGCTAATGGTGAAGTCGCCAAATGGGCAAAGGTCATTAAAGACAGCAAAATTCAGCCAGAATAAGCAGGTCGCTGACCAGGAACCTTGTCGCCTCTGATTCGTATTGGCAGAATCAGAGGCACAAAAACCAGCAGCCATGCAATTCTCGTCTGGTAACGATAATGCGGTTTAGATAAGGCGCCTGTCGCAAATGCATTGGCAAGCAGCCCCACAAACATCATCGCAATCAGCATCGTGCCCGCACGCTGACGACAGACCCAACTGCGCCAGAGTAAATATAAGCAGGCGATCAACCCTGCAACAGCACTGATCCAGCCCAGCACATTGAATACCTGTGCCGAGGGTGCAAGTACATCGCGTAGCTGACGGGACTGCTGATACCTGAGCAGTTCGCTTTTAGGGAAATAAAGTCGCAGGCGCTCCCCCACGGACAAGTCCAGATGATCCGGATGCAAGGTGTCGCCCAAGCCCACCATCCATAACTCGCGCCAGGTGTTCTTCACCAGCGACTGAAAAACGCCCATGGGGTTTTGTTTCATGGCCGCGGCGACTAAAACAGACGCCTCGGGAGCCAGGCCGATCGGCCCGCCTGGATGACTCCATACAGGCCCTTGACTCTCCCACATCAATTCATCGCTATCTACCTCCAGACGATCTTTCCAGTCGCACATGTAAATTTTTTGCTTTGCGCAAGATTGGTCCAGCACGGGTTTGACATGCCCGTCTGCGGCTAACCTTGCCAGTAAAAAGACCGAGCCAAAGGGAGATATTGCAAACTTTTGAAATCCGAACAGATTGGTGCCAACCAACACAGCGAGTGCGAGCAGCAATGGGAGCACGGCGATCTTGAATCTTTTGAATCCGAACAGCATCACGACCGACAATACTCCTGCTGCAATCACCAGATGAGACAGGTGCGATGCGATTGCAAATGTTCCGACCAGCAGTACCCAGAGACGGCTACCAAGGTCCAAGTCAGGTCGTACCGCAAGGATATAGATGCACAGCACTGTGATGGGAGCAAAGATATCCGGCATCAACAGAGACGTCACCCAGGATGCCGCAGTCATTAGCGACAGAACAACGCATAGGATGAAAAAACGCAGCTCGCTCACAGGATGAATAGCCTGGTCAGCGCCTGAATTAACAACTGGAAATAATGAGGTTTGCGCGCACTGTGCAGTCAGCCAGAGTACGCTTGAGACCATCAGCGCTTGTGCAAAGAGGACGGGCCAGAGACTGTATTGCCAGTGAAAGAGCGACATCCAGGGACCGTACACAAACGGTTTATCCCAGATAAAAAAATGCAGAATACCCTGCACCATGAATGCATTGGTATCGCTATAGAGGATTGGGTAGCCGTTCCAGAAAGCCGGCCACATCAGCACCAAGGCACCCAGCACGATTGCTCGCACTGAGCGCATATCAGGCAAGTCGAACCATCCAGCCGTGTGGATCAGGCGCACGGCCATGCTGAATGTCGGTCAACTGCTGTCGTAACGACATGGTGAGTTGACCGGCGGGAGCAGACTCGTCACCTGCAATAAAGTCACGACCTTTAATCGCTGCAATCGGTGTCACGACCGCGGCTGTTCCACAAGCAAACGCCTCGGCAACCTCACCGGTTGCCATGCCATTTTTCCACTCATCGAGCGTGACTTTGCGCTCCTCGACTCTATGACCACGATCACGCGCCAACTGAATAATGCTGGCACGGGTCACACCTTCGAGAATACTGCCGGTCAACTCAGGCGTCACAAGCGTGCCGTCTTTCATGACCAAAAATACGTTCATGCCACCTAGCTCTTCGAGATACTTTCCCTCGAGCGGATCCAGGAACAAAACCTGAGGGCAACCGTTTGCATAGGCTTCTTGTTGCGGCAACAAAGACGCCGCATAGTTACCGCCGCATTTGGCAGCGCCTGTACCACCAGAGGCGGCACGCGTGAAGTCGGTCGACACCCAGATAGAAACCGGAGCCACGCCTTTTGCAAAATAGGCACCTGCGGGACTCGCGATGACGTAGTAGGCGGCTTTCTGTGCAGAACGCACACCGAGAAAACTCTCGTTAGCGATCATGAAAGGACGCAGATAGAGACTCATCTCGCTACCTGATGGTACCCAGTGGGCGTCGATTTTGACCAGTTGACGAATGGATTCGACAAACATGTCGCTTGGTAATTCAGGCAACGCTAACCGGACAGCGGAACGCTGCATGCGCTCGGCATTGGCCTGAGGGCGAAAGGTCCAGATCGAACCATCGGGGTGACGATAAGCTTTGAGGCCCTCAAAAATCTCCTGGGCGTAATGCAAAACCGAAGCAGCGGGATCAAGCAGCAACGGACCATAGGGTTTGACATGGGCATCATGCCAGCCTTGCTCGATGGTCCAGTCAATCGAGACCATGTGATCGGTGAAATGTTTGCCAAATCCAGGGTTGGCCAGAATCGCCTCACGTTCAGCCTGTTGCTGAAACGCCGTGGATGAAGTTATTTTAAAAGCGATGTTGCTTTGAGCTGTCATGGTGATAGTCAATTGAAAAGTGTCATCTGTTCGACTGATTATAGCCATCAGCGGGCATATAGCCAGCGTGGGTACGGATACTAATTTTTGTGCGTTGCGGTGACTGGAGCCGGGATATGGATGATGATGGGCTGAGGGGTCTGTGATGGAACAGCATGAATGCTCGAAAAAAAGAAACTCATCGCACTTAATAGCACAGTAATAATAGCTATACCGACACCAGCAAACCATTTCACCAGCGTGGACTCGACTTTGGCGATTTTTAATTCCAGTGTTGATATGTCAGTATGCGTAGCAAGTGTAGGCAAAACGGTATCAAAGCGGGCTTCAAGAGAGGTCAGACGTGTTTCCATACCTGCATTTTAGGTTTAATCCTAATCAAAACAGTGGGTTGAAACATTTTGTGACAATGTTCCTGACAAGAACTCAATGCACGTCTCTCACTCCGGGACAGCACGAACTCAGCGCTCACTCATACGTCTCACGCGTTCTTCTTCCTCGCGCCTGGAGGCCTCGATTTCACCCATCAGATCATCCATATCGACCGGTGTCGTATCCGCCTCGACAATTCCGGTCAGCTCGGTTTCGGGTGTCAACTCCCCCGACTCGTATAGCTGCCAGATTTCTCGGCCGTATTCGGTTGTCAGCAATTCCGGGGCAAACTGGCCAAAATAGGTCGCCAGATTACGTACATCGCGATAAAGCATGGCGGCCGCCTCGTTATTACCGGCAGCATCTACGGCCTGCGGTAAATCGATAATCACCGGCCCCTGGGTACCCAGCAAAATATTGAATTCGGACAAATCGCCATGAACAATGCCCGCGCACAGCATGCGTACGACCTGATTGAGTAAAAAGGCGTGATACTGGATGGCCAGTTCGTGCGTCAGCTCGACATCATTGAGTCGGGGAGCGACATTCCCCTCGGCATCAGCCACGAGCTCCATCAGCAACACACCATCCGTACAAATGTAAGGCTGCGGCACACGCACACCCGCATTGGCGAGCTTAAAAAGCGCGTCGACCTCGGCGTTTTGCCAGAGTTCCTCTTGCATCTGGCGACCATAGCGCGTGCCTTTTTCCATGGCGCGCGCCTGGCGACTGTTTTTGACCTTGCGACCCTCCGTATAGGAGACGGCTTGTTTGAAACTACGCTGCTTGGCGTCCTTGTAGACTTTGGCGCAACGCGTCTCGGCACCACACCGCACGACATAGACGGTCGCCTCTTTACCACTCATCAACTGACTGATGACCTCATCGACCAGACCTTCTTCAACCAGCGGCTCAAGCCGTTTGGGCACTTTCATTCATTCTCCTGCCTGTGTACTTCGCAACACTGTACAGGTTTGTACAGACTACAGCTTAACCGCGATGACGTTCACGGTAGACATTCTGACGGCCATGATCTTCACGATACTCATGACGGTAAACAGGTGACGGGCGGTAATAAGGCGCAGGCCTGTAATACGGTGCCGGCCTGTAACCATAAGAACCACCCACTACAACCGGTGCAACATACCCGGCACTATACCCAGCATAACCCGCTGGATAGGCGGAATACCCGTACCCTGCGGGCTGATAGGAGTATCCCACACAACCTGTCAGTACCAGGGCCAAACTCATGACCGCACTACGAAGGATACGCATGATCATTCTCTGTTGTTGTTATGAATGATTCATACATTACGCTCGACCTATGCCGCCGAATAGTAGGCATACGTCCTCAAGTAGTTACGATCGGTTTCAGTACCTTTCAGCCGATTAAAATTGCTCTGATTGTTGTGCTTTCTTAACCAG
>CAINDJ010000298.1 GCA_903847325.1 uncultured beta proteobacterium
GTCATACTCAACGGCGCAGTTTTTGGAAAGAATCGTGATGCCACGCTCTTTTTCGAGGTCGTTGGAGTCCATGACGCGTTCGGTCATTTTCTCATTCGAGCGGAAAGTGCCCGATTGACGCAGGAGTTGATCAACCAGAGTTGTTTTGCCGTGGTCAACGTGGGCGATGATGGCAACGTTACGCAATGCGCGTGACATACGAGTCCTTTAATTAAGTCGGTGCAGACGGGGCGTCTGCGAGTAAATCGTTATTGGAAACAGGCGAAGAGCCTGTCGGTACAGCGTTCTTGGCTGGAGGCACCAGGCCCTCAGGTAAATCTTGCATTGCAATCAACTTAGTCTCGGGAGACTCCATTGCCTGCAAGGCTTCCAGTTCAACCGCCTGATCCAGCATGAACGGTCCGACCTGGGTACGACGCAATGCTGACAAATGACCAAAACATCCGAGCACTCGACCAATATCCTGCGCCAGCGTGCGGATATAGGTGCCTTTCGTGCACTGAACTTGAATCTCAGCATGCATCGGCGTGAAGCTTAACAATTCAAGATGACGAATTGTGATTTCACGTGGTTCACGCTCTAAAACAATACCTTGACGGGCATACTCATATAACGGCTTGCCATCACGCTTTAATGCCGAAACCATGGGAGGGATCTGCATCTGCGTACCTAAAAAAGTAGCAAGTACTTCTTCGAGTCGCTCTAGCGTGACGCCAACAAATTCAACTGGCGCCTGACTCACCACGACACCGGTCAGGTCACCCGAGTCAGTTTCCTGACCAAAGGCGATCGTGGCGCGGTAGCCTTTGTCAGCATTGAGCATCACCCCGGAAATCTTGGTAGCACGCCCCATGCAGCACACCAGCAAACCCGTCGCAAAAGGATCGAGGGTTCCGGTATGACCGGCCTTTTGAGCATCCATCGCGCGTTTCGCACGCTGCAGCGCATGATTACTCGATAACCCAACCGGTTTATCGAGCAACAACACTCCATCGAGCACGCGTCCGCGTCGCTGCTTAGCCATCGTCAAATTCCAGAAATAAGACGATAGCCTTTAAGGCTTGTCTAAAGGCTCGTCAGGGACGCCGGCATACTGACCGGGCAAGTTCGCTTGATCGATCAAAGCCGACATGGCGATACCATGCTTGAGCTGAGGATCATGAAAAAAATGCAAAGTCGGCACAGTATGAATGTGCAAAAGCTTAAATAACAAAGAATGAAACCAGCCCGCTTTCTCAGTCAGAAGGCTTTGGGCCTGCTGCACTTCTGCGCCCAGGACTGTGTAGTAAATCTTGGCGTGCGCATAGTCAGCGGTCAGTTCAATTCCTGACAACGTGATCAAACCAGCGCGACTCATATCGACTTCGCGCTGAATGATGATGGCCAGATCCTTGAGGATCTGGTCTGCCAAGCGTACATTACGACCCGGCGCTGTTTTTTGCTTGTGTCGACTCATCTGATCATTTAGAGTGAACGAGCCACTTCTTTGATTTCAAAGATCTCAAGCTGATCGCCAACCTGCATGTCATTATTGTTGCGCAATGTAATACCGCAATCAAAGCCTGACTTCACTTCTTTGACATCGTCTTTGAATCGACGCAACGACTCGAGGTAACCTGACCAATGGACTACATTGCCACGCAAAAGTCGGACTTGTGAATCACGACGCACCAGGCCTTCGGTGACCATACAGCCTGCGACAGTACCAATACGTGAGATCGTGTAGACCTCGCGGATTTCAACCATGCCGATGACTTCTTCGCGTTTTTCAGGAGCCAGCATGCCAGACATGGCAAGTTTGACTTCGTCCACCGCATCATAAATGATGTTGTAGTAACGGATATCAACGCCATTGGATTCAGCAAGCTTTTTGGTGCTGGCATCGGCACGTACGTTAAAGCCGATGATGACCGCACCCGAAGCAATCGCGAGGTTCACGTCGCTCTCAGAGATACCACCCACGGCAGCATGCACGACCTGAACGCGGACTTCGTCTGTGGAAAGTTTGACCAGCGATGTCACGAGCGCCTCTTGCGAGCCCTGAACATCGGTCTTGACAATCAGTGACAGGGTTTGTGAACCCTCGGTCACATTTTCAAACATCGACTCAAGCTTGGCTGCCTGCTGGCGAGCCAGCTTCACGTCGCGGAATTTACCTTGACGGAACAAGGCGATTTCACGTGCGCGGCGCTCATCTGCCAGGGACATCAATTCGTCACCCGCTGCAGGGACTTCTGTCAGACCCTGGATCTCTACAGGGATTGATGGACCTGCCGACTGAATGGGCTTGCCGTTCTCATCAAGCATGGCGCGTACACGACCGTAGCTTGCGCCGGCCAATACCACATCACCACGATGCAACGTACCGCTTTGAACCAGAATAGTCGCAACCGGGCCACGACCTTTATCCAGACGGGCTTCGATGACGATACCTTTTGCAGGCGCATCAACGGCGGCCTTGAGCTCAAGGACTTCAGCCTGCAGCAACACGTTTTCAAGCAGAGCATCAATGCCCTCGCCTGTTTTAGCACTGACTTGTACAAATGGCACGTCGCCACCGTATTCTTCGGGGACGACTTCTTCAACAACCAGTTCTTGTTTCACACGCTCTGGGTTTGCACCAGGCTTGTCGATTTTGTTGACAGCCACCACCAACGGTACACCCGCAGCTTTAGCATGGTGAATAGCTTCGCGTGTTTGTGGCATCACACCATCGTCAGCCGCGACAACCAGAATCACCAGATCGGTTGCTTTCGCGCCACGGGCACGCATCGCGGTAAACGCTTCGTGGCCCGGGGTATCGAGGAACGTCACCATTCCGCGTTCTGTTTCGACGTGATAAGCACCAATGTGCTGCGTAATTCCGCCGGCTTCGCCAGAGGCAACTTTTGCACGACGGATATAGTCAAGCAGCGATGTCTTACCATGGTCAACGTGTCCCATGACAGTCACAACAGGTGCGCGCGGCATCAGCTGGACATCTTCGTGTGGTGCTTCTTCGTCGAGGAAAGCCTCGGGATCGTCAAGCTTGGCGGCAATCGCCTTATGGCCGAGTTCTTCGACCACAATCATGGCAGTTTCCTGATCGAGCACCTGGTTGATTGTCACCATCTGACCCAACTTCATCAGATGCTTGATCACCTCACCGGCTTTGACCGACATCTTGTGTGCCAGATCGGCCACGCTGATCGTCTCAGGCACATGAATTTCACGTGCGATAAATTCAATTGGTGCGGGTTCGCGACGATCCTGCGCTTGCGCAGTATTCGCTCCACGGCCACCTTTTTTACCACCCGCCTTACCCTTACCACCCGCACGCCAGCCATCGCGACCGGGAGCCGCAGGCGCATCACGCTTTTCGGCAGGCTTTTTACGTGACGCGTCATCAGACCAGGTCGATGAAACTTCGCCGGACTTGATGACTTTTTTGCCAGCTGCGTCAGCCGCGCCTTCTTTCTTGGCGCCTTTCGCAGCAGCAGCTGCAGGTTTATGTAACGTACCTGACAAGGCGGCTGCGTCTGGTTCAGGCGCTTTGATTACTTTACGTGGACGGTTAAGCATGTCACGCAACGCTGCGGCTTCTGCCTCAGACGCACGACGTGCTTCGTCACGAACGGCACCATCAACCGGTGCGGCAACCACGGGGGGCGTCGCACGACCGCGTAAGGGTTTTGTCCATTTTGCAGGTTCTGCAGGGACCGCGGCCGCAGCCGCAGTTGCAGCAGCAGGTGCATCAACCGCCTCAACGATTGGAGCGACATCGACTGAAGCTTCAACAGCGACAGGCTCTGATTGGTCAGCATCATTGCTAACCACATCGGTTTGTTCTTTTACTGACTCAACAGGCGCCGACTCGAACAACGACTGAGCGGCTTGTGCAGGAGCGACATCTACGGGTTCGACAGAGGTCTCTTGCACGGGCGCCTGTGGCTCTTCCTGCGAGGGAGCGATCGCCTGCGCGCCAGTCTCTGATTGCGCATACTCAACAGGAGCAGCAACAACGTCAAGAGGCTTTTGATCTTCGGCGACAGCAGGTGCAGAGGTTTGATCCGCTGCGCTGTCTGTAGCCTGTGACGCATCAGAAGCAACTGTGGACGCCTCAACGGCTACTGGTGTAACCGAATTTTCATCTGCGGCGACACTTACATCGTGCTCCAAACCAGACTGCACAGCAGGCTCAGCAGGTGCACCATCCACAGCGTCTGGCGTGTCGCGCTTAACGAATACGCGCTTTTTACGTACTTCAACCTGAATGGTTCTTGATTTGCCTGTTCCGTCAGCTTGACGGATTTCAGAAGTCTGGCGACGCGTCAGAGTAATTTTCTTACCCTCGGTCGCGCCATGTGAACGACGCAAAGACTCAAGCAGCCTGGCTTTATCGCTGTCCGTGACATTGTCTTCCACCGAATTAAGCTCGACACCGGCCGAACGCAACTGATCCAGCAGCACGTTAGCAGGCATTTTCAGCTCGATGGCGAACTGGGCGACTGTATTACTCGACATTAGGCTCTCTCTTACCTTTTTACAACGTTACAACTTCAAGCAGATCAATAATCAAAAGGATTATTTCTCTTCAAACCAATGCGCGCGGGCCGCCAGAATCATCTGGCCAGCAGCGGCGTCATCAATACCAACCATTTCGGAAAGTTCGTCCGTTGCCAGCTCAGCCAGATCATCACGCGTGTGAATCTCGCTTGCGGCAAGCTTGACCAACAGCTCAGGGGTCATACCCTCAAGGGTATTCAGATCCAGCGCTGTTTCAACACGCTCTTCCTGGGCAATTGCTTCGGTGAGCAACGCATTGCGTGCACGGGTACGCAGCTCATTGATCGTGTCCTCATCAAAGGCCTCGATCTCAAGCAACTCCTGCATAGGCACATACGCGATTTCTTCGAGACCGGTAAAACCCTCATCGATCAGAATATCTGCAACTTCTTCATCAACATCAAGTCGGCTCATGAAGGTTGCACGCAGGGCTGAACGCTCCAGCTCCTGACGATTCTGACTTTCTTCGGGCGTCATGATGTTAATTTGCCAGCCCGTCAACTCGGACGCAAGACGGACGTTTTGTCCTTTTGAACCAATTGCCTTGGGCAGATTCTCTTCGTCAACCACAACATCCATGGCATGACGGTCTTCGTCAACAACGATCGACTCTACGTTTGCGGGCGCTAAAGCACCAATGACAAACTGAGCGGGGTCTTCAGACCACAATACGATATCAACCTGTTCGCCGCCGAGTTCGTTGCGCACGGCCGTCACGCGCGAACCGCGCATACCTACACAAGTACCGATCGGATCGATACGCTTGTCGTAGGCGACAACAGCGATCTTTGCCCGCACGCCAGGATCACGGGCAGCACCCTTGATCTCAAGCAAACCCTGCTCGATTTCGGGCACTTCGTTTTCGAACAGCTGCTGGATGAACTCTGGCGCCGTACGTGACAAAATGACCTGCTGTCCACGGGCAGTACGATCAACCTTGAGCACCCAGGCACGGACACGGTCACCCACGCGCAGGTTTTCTTTAGGGATCATTTCGCTGCGTGGCAAGCGTGCTTCGATTTTGCCGGTCTCGATGATTACATCACCTTTGTCCATGCGCTTGATAGAGCCGGAGATAATGCTTTCGCCACGATCAAGAAAGTCATTGAGAACCTGTTCACGCTCTGCGTCGCGAATGCGTTGAAGGATTGCCTGTTTAGCAGCCTGCGCACCAATACGGCCGAATTCGAGCGGCTCAAGCGCCTCTTCGATGTATTCGCCGACTTCGATATCAGAGACAATTTCCTGGGCATCGGACAGCATTTCCTGCTGATCCGGCTCTTGCAAGCCCGCATCATCAGGAACGACCAGCCAGCGACGAAAGCCATCGTGCTCGCCAGTTGTACGATTGACTGAGACACGAATATCCGCGTCTTCCTTGAAGCGTTTTTTCATCGCTGATGCCAAGGCACCCTCGAGTGCATCAAACACCACATCACGCGTGACGTTTTTTTCACGCGCTAAAGCGTCTACCAAAAGAAGAATTTCGCGACTCATCGCTTTTTGCCCTTGAAATCCAGAACAGGATCCAGTTTGGCACGATCAACATCCGAAAATGTGAAAGTAACCTGCTGGGTCTCGCCCTTTTTTGCCTCAAACTCGATACCAAAACGCTCAAATTGCGCATTGGCATCCGCTGTGCCGTCTGCTGGCGCAATACCCGCCAGCACACCCGAAAAAACCTTACGTCCATTTACTGCTTCACGCAGCTTGACCTCGACATGTTCACCCACAAAGCGCTGATAATCAGCGAGCTTTTTAAGCGGACGGTCAATACCAGGCGAACCAACTTCCAGGCGCCTGTAATCGATATTTTCGACTTCGAACACACGGGAAAGCTGGCGCGATACCGCCTCGCAATCCTCAATGCGCACACCCTCAGGGCGATCAATCGTCACGCGCAAAAGCCCAAGAGCCGCCCACTCGATATCAACGAGTTCGACATCAATCGAGGCTAGTGCTTGTTGCGAAAGAGAAAAAATATCAGCCATATACTCAAAAAAAATGGGCTGAAAAAC
>CAINDJ010000299.1 GCA_903847325.1 uncultured beta proteobacterium
AATATTTTCATTCATGTAAACTCCTATAACTTTGCGCTGTTTATTAATATCACGACCAGAACCGTAAAAGCGCCGGCTAAAGACATCCAGTCAATAACCGTAGCCCTGAATTTATTGCCAATGCGCAATTAATGCAGTCTTTGGTCGATGATCTGCGCAGCAAGATTGCACAGATCGCCGAAGGTGGTGGCGTAGCCGCCCGTAAAAAGCATACCGATCGCAAAAAGCTCTTGCCGCATGATCGCGTTCAGTTGTTGCTGGATCCCGGCACGCCTTTTCTCGAGTTTTCGCAGCTGGCGGCGTATGGTATGTACCCCGAAAAAAACGGCGCTGACGCCGCGCCGGGTGCGGGCTTGATCACGGGTATTGGCTCGATCGCAGGTCAGGAATGCGTGATCGTCTGCAATGATGCGACCGTCAAAGGAGGAACCTATTTTCCAATGACGGTTAAAAAGCATTTGCGTGCCCAGGAAATCGCCGATCAGAATCATTTGCCTTGCGTCTATCTTGTTGATTCGGGTGGAGCAAACTTACCCAACCAGGATGAGGTCTTTGCTGATCGGGATCACTTTGGCCGGATCTTCTACAACCAGGCCAATATGTCGGCTAAGGGGATTCCGCAGATCGCTGTCGTCATGGGCTCATGTACGGCAGGCGGTGCGTACGTTCCGGCCATGAGTGATGAGAGCATCATCGTCAAGGAGCAGGGAACGATTTTTTTGGCAGGCCCACCTTTGGTCAAGGCCGCCACAGGCGAGGTGGTCAGCGCCGAGGATCTGGGCGGTGCGGATGTGCACACGCGGCTCTCAGGTGTAGCGGATCATTTAGCTCAAAATGACGCGCACGCGCTAAGTATTGCCCGTAGTGTTGTGGCAAACCTTAATCGCAAAAAGCCCGAGCCTTTGGTGCGTCAGGCCCCTGTCGATCCTTTATATGCTCCCCACGAGATTTATGGCGTGATCCCAAGCGATACGCGCAAGCCCTACGATGTCAGGGAGGTGATTGCCCGTCTGGTCGATGGCTCGCAGTTTGATGAATTCAAAGCCCGCTTTGGTACGACGCTGGTCACCGGTTTTGCGCATATCGATGGCTATCCGGTTGGCATTGTGGCCAACAATGGAATCTTGTTTTCTGAAAGTGCCTTAAAGGGCGCGCATTTTATCGAATTGTGCTGTCAGAGAAAAATTCCACTTATTTTTCTGCAGAATATCACTGGTTTCATGGTGGGTCGTAAATACGAAAACGAAGGTATTGCAAGAAACGGCGCCAAAATGGTGACGGCAGTCGCCTCTGCACAGGTGCCTAAATTTACCGTAATCATTGGTGGATCGTTTGGTGCGGGCAATTACGGCATGTGTGGTCGAGGCTTTAGCCCGCGCATGTTGTGGATGTGGCCCAATGCGCGTATTTCCGTGATGGGTGGAGAGCAGGCCGCCAGCGTGCTGGCGACCGTGCGCAGAGACGGTATCGAAAGCAAGGGGGGCATCTGGAGCGCAGATGAAGAGGCGGCCTTTAAAGCCCCCATACGCGAACAGTACGAAATACAAGGTCACCCCTATTACGCAAGCGCACGCTTGTGGGATGACGGTGTGATTGATCCTAAAGATACAAGAAAAATTCTCAGCCTGGCAATTTCTGCAAGCCTGAACTCTCCGATCCCGGAGACGAAATTTGGCTTGTTCAGGATGTAGAGACCTAATTGGAGAATAGAAGTGTTCAATAAAATATTGATCGCCAATCGAGGTGAGATTGCTTGCCGTGTGGCGAGGACCTGTCGCCGTCTCGGTATTAAAACAGTTGCTATTTATTCTGACGCCGATCTTGACGCGCTCCATGTTCAGAGTTGCGATGAGGCCGTGCATGTTGGTGGCTCTGCACCCAAAGATAGTTACTTGCTCGGAGATAAGATTATTCAGCTCGCCTTGGCAAGCGGTGCACAGGCGATACATCCAGGTTATGGTTTTCTGTCCGAAAATGCCGATTTTGCCCTGGCGTGTGAAAAAGCCGGTTTGGTCTTTATTGGTCCACCAGCCTCAGCCATCTATGCCATGGGCTCGAAGTCTGCCGCCAAAACCCTGATGGAAAGCGCAGACGTTCCTTTGGTTCCCGGATACCATGGAGATAATCAGGATCCGGCCTTTTTGCATGCCCAGGCTGACAACATCGGTTATCCGGTGCTACTCAAAGCCTCAGCGGGCGGCGGTGGAAAGGGGATGAGAATTATCGATTCCAGTGCGGGATTTATTGCCGCACTGGAGTCATGCAAACGTGAAGCGCTAAGCAGCTTTGGCGACGAAAAGGTCTTAGTCGAAAAATATCTCAGTCGTCCACGGCATATCGAGATTCAGGTGTTTGCCGACCGCCACGGTAACTGTGTGTATTTGTTTGATCGGGATTGTTCTGTGCAGCGACGCCATCAAAAGGTGTTGGAAGAGGCGCCGGCCCCGCGCGTGAGTCCAGAGATTAAACGGGCGATGGGCCAGGCCGCCGTCAATGCCGCAAAGAAAGTCGGCTATGAGGGCGCAGGGACGGTTGAATTTATTGCCGAAGCAGATAGCGAGGGCAATGCCGGACAGTTCTTCTTTATGGAAATGAATACCCGTTTGCAAGTTGAGCATCCGGTGACCGAAATGATAACGGGCCAGGATTTGGTCGAATGGCAGTTGCGCGTCGCCACCGGTGAACCGTTGCCGCTTTTGCAGGATCAGCTTCGTATTCATGGACATGCGCTCGAAGCGCGGATTTATGCTGAAAATCCTGAAAATAATTTTCTACCTTCTACGGGTACTTTGTTCGCGATGGATATGCCTGCAGAGCAGGCTGGCAGCATTCGCATCGATACGGGCGTGCGGATAGGAGATGTGATTAGTCCTTTCTATGATCCGATGATTGCGAAACTCATTGTGTGGGGACCTGAGCGTAAAACTGCTGTATCCAAAATGCGTTCGGCGCTCGATGACACGCACATCATTGGGTTATCCACCAATGTCGCCTTTCTGGGGCGTCTCTTAAGGTGTGAGGCTTTCGTAAAAGCTAACCTTGATACCGGCCTAATCGCTAAAAATGAGAAGACTTTATTAAACAAAGATGTAAAGGTAGAACTTGTGGATCTGGCTTTTCTGCTTGCGCAACGCTTGTCCCTGGACGAAGAGGGTGCTCAGTTTGCAGGCCGCGAAAGCAATTCACCCTGGCAGCGTCAGGATGCGTGGCGCATGAACAAGCCCTGTGTCAGAACGTTTTCCTTTATCCTCGATGGTGAGGCCGAAACCTGTTCATTTCAGTATTGCTATGAAAAGCAAACGATCGAGCATGGAGATCAACATGCGAAATTTTCTTTCCACAAGCACGGTGGTCTCATTCAACTGACTCTGGATGGTGTGCGGGCAACCGCGAGGATTAATGCACATCCTAACTATCCAAACACCTTCCATCTGTTTCGTCATGGCAAACATCAGGTTTGGCATTATCACGATCCGCTTGAGATAAATTATGCCCAGGAGGCATCCTCCGGCAAACTGACCGCCCCGATGCCTGGCAAAGTGATTGCGGTTCATGTGAAACCTGGTATGCAGGTTAAGGTGGGTGATCCGCTCTTGGTCGTTGAAGCGATGAAGATGGAGCATACGATCACCGCGCCCTTTGATGGCGAAGTGTTTGAAATCAATTATGCGCAGGGCGAGCAAGTCAGTGAAGGCGATCAGCTGATTATTTTTAAATCAGCTGAGTCGTAAAGTCGCATCACGAAAAAAAAGGCGTTTAGGCATACGTCCTGACGTCTTCGATGAACTTGCCGTCTGCGGGCAGGGTGTTGTTGCCCTCAAAGGACACGTCGGCGCGTAGTTTGGTGACATCCCGGGTTGACTGGATAATCGCTTCTTTCAAGGCATTTAAGTCCGCGTGTTTTTCCTCTTTGAGTTCGCAATGAAAGGTCATCACTTCACTGCCAATATTGCCACTCACCACAACGCGTGCTTTGCTGATCTCAGGATGCTTTCTGGCGATTTCCGCGACTTGTCCCGGGTGGACAAACATGCCTTTGATTTTAGTGGTTTGATCGGCGCGACCCAACCAGCCTTTGATACGCAGATTGCTTCTGCCGCAAGGCGATGCTTGTAAAACAGATTCCGGATCAATCGCTGACAAGTCACCCGTGCCAAAACGAATCAGCGGATAGTCTTTATCAAAGATCGTAATTACGACTTCGCCGACTTCACCGATTGGCATCGGTTTTGATCCATTTGGTTCAACAATCTCCAGAATAATTTCTTCATCGATGATCATGACACTGGCAAGCTCTGGCGTTTCGTAAGCAATCAGGCCAACATCGGCGGTTGCATAGGTTGAAATTACAGTGATGTTGCGTGCCTTGAACCATGCGCGCATGCTGGGCGTTAACGCTTCGCCAGAAACAACCGCTTTTTTGATGCTGCTTGAATCCAGACCCATTTCATCCGCTTTTTCAAGAATGATCTTCAAGAAAGACGGCGTGCCTGTATAGGCGGTGGGTTTTAAATGCTCGATGGTTTGTGCTTGAAGTTCAGTTTGTCCCACGCCTGCA
The DNA here is from genome assembly GCA_903847325.1 of uncultured beta proteobacterium. Classification (GTDB taxonomy): domain Bacteria; phylum Pseudomonadota; class Gammaproteobacteria; order Burkholderiales; family Burkholderiaceae_B; genus Zwartia. The sequence continues at coordinate 4,559 of CAINDJ010000299.1, forward strand.
GGAAAGACGCAGCAACCTAGTGCATGCGCTCCCCCTTCAAGCATCCAGGCACCCGGTGTGAAATGATATGAAAAGGCGTTATGCACCAAATCGCCAGCCTGAAAACCAGCGGCGCGCAAGGCTCTGGCGAGACGGAAACCGTCCATCCCCAGGCCTTGTGGCTCGTGTATCGGACCGGGCGACTGAAATATCCGTTTGAGTTGTTGGATAGGTGTGCTGTTCATGCCGCCCAAAGGCGGTGATTTTTTTTGCGCGAGGCTGAGTTCTGATTTCCTCGTTACGGGCAGTGTCGCCAGGGCTTGTCTTGTATTGATTGTTTTCGCATCAATCTTGTCAAAGAGACGGCCAAAATACTCCGTGTGGCTTTTGGCGTACTGAACTTGTTCTGCCAAGTCCTGTAAGAGGGTTTTTTCACGCTCTTCGTGAGAGCGAGTTTCGAGTTTGTCTAAATTCATTCGTTGCTCCGTGAAACTTGGCCTGTGATGGCGGCAGGGCATTTAGTGCACGTTTAGGAAAGCCAGCGCTTGCGTCGACGATAGGATTTGACGTCTTTAAATGACTTGCGTTCTTCGTCGTTATTGGAGGCAACGCCTAGATAGAACTCTTTGACGTCTTCATTATTTCGTAAATCTTCTGCAGCACCATCCATGACGACGCGTCCGTTTTCAAGGATGTAGCCATAATCGCTATATTTCAACGCGACCATGGTGTTTTGCTCGGCAAGCAAAAAGCTCACATTTTCACGTTTGTTCAAATCCTTGACGATTTCAAAGACTTCTTCAACGATCTGTGGTGCCAGTCCCATGGAAGGCTCGTCCAGCAAAATCATTTCAGGTTTGGCCATCATGGCGCGACCTATGGCGCACATCTGTTGCTCGCCGCCCGAGGTGTAGGCAGCTTGGGATTTCCTGCGTACTTTGAGGCGTGGAAAATAGTCGTAAATCTTTTCTAGCTCACGTTTGACTTCGGCATTGCTGATATTTCGTGTGTAGGCGCCCGTCAGCAAGTTATCCTCAATCGAGAGGTGGGCAAAGCAGTGCCTGCCCTCCATGACCTGAATGACACCGCGGGTCACCAGTTTGTTCGGAGAGAGTTTATCTACCCGTTCATTTTTAAACTGGATACTGCCTTTCGTGACATCGCCTCTTTCCGCTCCCAACAGGTTTGAAATAGCCTTCAGTGTTGTGGATTTACCCGCGCCGTTCGCACCTAAAAGAGCAACAATCTTTCCCTTTGGAACCTCAAGGGAAACGCCTTTTAAGACCAGAATGACGTGGTCGTAGATGACTTCAATATTGTTAACGGAAAGAAGGGCTGTCATAAGTTTCCAGAAATGAATCAGTTATTCATGCACGCAGGCGTGATATTTTTCTCTTTGGCGTACTCAAGTGCCGAGGCCTTGAAAAGAGGGTGAATCAGAGCCTTGTTACCCTCGATCCAGTCTGAAATGATGACCCACTTGGTGCCGTCCCACTGCTGAATCTTGATCTTTCCGGATCCTTCGTGGTTATCGCAGGAGGTTTTGATTTCAGGCAAGAGCCCTGTTGCACCCAGAGCGTTCAAGCGTGCATCGGTGATGTTGAGGTTTTCAAAAGCCCAGCGCATTTGTTCACCTGTCACAGGCTTACCCTTGCCGAATTTGTCTTGCGCCAGACGATCTGCTTCAACCGTCACAATCGCAGCTGAAACACCACGGTTATAAAGGATGGTGCCAATCTTGGCTTTGTTCGAAAAGTTTCCTTTGCCGGCGCCATAAACCACTTTTTCAATGTCAGCGATCACAGGTACGGTTTTGCCTGCGACGTTCCAGGTAGCGCTCATGTAGCCCTTGGCAGCAGGGCCTGCGGGAACGGCATCTTCTTCAGAGCCAGCCCACCAGGAACCGATGATTTTCTCTCTTGAAAAACCAACCTTTTGAGCGGCTTTCAATGCCGTCTGGTTCATCACGCCCCAGCCCCAGAAAATCACATAGTCAGGATTTTCTTCACGAATCTTCAGCCACTGGGCACCTTGCTCGTTACCTG
>CAINDJ010000300.1 GCA_903847325.1 uncultured beta proteobacterium
CGACAAAGGTTTTTATACGGGTGCTGTGGCGGAAAAAATTGTCAACACGCTAAAAGGCACTGATCAGCCTCTTACGCTTGAAGATCTCGCACATTACAAAACAGAGGTTCGCAAACCTGTCGAAGGGACGTATCGAGGTGTACAAATTCTTTCGATGCCGCCACCGAGCTCTGGTGGTATCCACCTGATCCAGATGCTCAATTTACTTGAACGCTACCCGCTTAAACAATATGGCTCCGGGAGCGCGCAAAGCATCCACCTGATGGCGGAAAGCGCAAGACTGGCCTACGCCGACCGCGCCGAGCACCTGGGTGATCCGGCTTTTGTAAAAGTTCCGCAGGCCGGGTTGATATCTAAAAAATATGCGGATGAATTAGCCGTCAAAATTAATCCGCAACGCATGACACCGAGCGCTCAGGTCAAAGCGGGCAATCCTGTTCCCTACGAAAGTGATCAGACCACGCATTTTTCCGTGATCGATGCGCAAGGCAATGTTGTGAGCTGTACTTACACGCTCAATCTGAGCTTTGGCTCAGGTATCGTCGCTGCAGGTACGGGTCTATTGCTCAACAATGAAATGGATGATTTTTCTGTCAAGCCAGGCGTGCCAAATGCTTTTGGACTCGTTGGGGGCGACGCCAATGCCGTTGCGCCGGGTAAGCGACCTCTCAGTTCCATGACGCCCGTCATCCTGATGCGTGACGGCAAACCTTGGCTGGCGACAGGCTCACCAGGTGGTGCCCGCATCATCACGACTGTTTTACAAAATATCGTCAACATCATTGATTTTGATATGAACATCGCCGAGGCTGCCTCTGTGCCGCGGATGCATCATCAGTGGACTCCAGATTTTATTCGTGTTGAACGTGGCTACAGCCCTGATACGCTTAAATTACTTGAGTCAATGGGGCACACCGTTAAAGTCATGCCTACAATGGGGCGTATACAAACAGTACAACGCACAGGGAATCTTTTTATGGGCGCCTCCGATCCGCGCAACCCCGATGGTGCGCCTGTCGGCATTGATCAAAACAAGTAATCACAGGTATAGAGTCAAACATGACAGCAAGCATGACCGCATTTGGTAATGGCAAAGTAGTGGGAGACTATGGTTCAGTCTCGATTGAGATTAAAACGGTCAACAGTCGATATCTGGATATTCAGTTTCGCATGCCAGACGAATTAAGACTTGCAGAGCAACCGATCCGTGAACGCCTTGCAAAAAGCCTGACGCGGGGTAAAGTGGAAATCCGTGCGAGTTTTTCGCGTGTCCAACCCGCAACTGAACAGCGCTTAAGCGAAGCCGCGCTTACGCGCATAGGAGAGCAACTTGAATTGGTCCGGCGAGTTCTGCCTGAGACGCAATCCCCTCGCCTGTCTGAAATCCTCGGCTGGTCTGATCAGCAAAATACCAGTGTGGATCCTGAGGTCTGGGCACAAGCGTCTATGGCGGCGCTAACGCCAGCTCTAGAGCAACTGATCGATGGTCGACTACGCGAAGGCGCGCGTCTCGCACAAACCATGCTTGACACGGCCAGTGATGTCCGTGCAATCGTCGATCTTGTGGAGACGCATATGCCAGACTTGCTCCAAGCTCAACGAGACAAACTCGCAACAAAGCTTAGGGAAACGGTTCAGAACGCATTCCCAAGCGGATTTACGCATATTACAGGTACGGAGTTATCTGAACGCATCGCCAGCGAATCCAGTCTCTTTGCGTTGCGTATTGATGTGGCCGAAGAGCTTGCAAGACTTAAATCCCACCTCACTGAGCTTGAATTTTTATTGAATAAAGAGTCGGCACAGGGCAAACAAAAATCGTCGGCAAAGAACACCGGTAGTACAGGAAAAAGACTTGATTTTCTCTTTCAGGAAATGAATCGTGAAGCCAATACACTCGGCTCCAAAGCGGGGAGTTTAGAGATGACCCGTGCGGCGATGGATTTAAAACTGCTCATCGAACAAATGCGTGAGCAAGCCATGAACATCGAATAATATATTTATCAATACATTCACACTACATACATACTTAAAATAATTAGGAGACAAAAATGTGGGAACAAAGTGAACGCTATCCCGACCCGCGCGTCATATCACTCGACCCGTCTTTTGAACAATACCGTTTAGCCCTGGCCTCGGTCGAACGCATTGCGACAGGATTTCGCTGGACCGAAGGGCCAGTATGGTTTGGCGACGGTCGTTTTTTGTTGTTCAGCGATATCCCGAACAACCGCATCATGAAATGGGAAGAAGAAACCGGCGAGGTCAGCGTTTTTCGCAAGCCCTCTAATTATGCAAATGGCCACACGCGTGATCGTCAGGGCCGACTCGTCTCCTGTGAGCACGGTCGCCGGGTCACCCGCACGGAATATGATGGATCAATCACTGTGCTCTGCGACGCGTTTGAAGGTAAACCCCTTAACGCACCCAATGATCTGGTGGTGAAATCTGATGGCTCGGTTTGGTTCACTGACCCACCCTTTGGCATTCTTGCAAATTACGAAGGGGTCAAAGCCCCCGTCGAGCAACCTCACTCCGTCTACAGGATTGATGGTGACTCCGGTGCTGTCACACGTCTGATCGATGATCTCAAAGGCCCCAATGGCTTATGTTTTTCGCCCGACGAAAGTACGCTGTATGTCATTGAATCACGTGGCATGCCAAATCGTCTGATTCATGCCTACGACGTTGCGAACGATGGCCGCAGCGTAATTAATCGCCGCGTATTCCTTGATGCGGGTGCAGGAACGATTGACGGGATGCGCGCGGATATCGATGGCAATCTCTGGTGCGGCTGGGGCATGGGTAGTGCTGAAATGGATGGGGTGAGAATCGTTAATCCTCAAGGCAAAATCATCGGTCGTATTGATTTGCCTGAGCGATGCGCTAACCTGTGTTTCGGTGGACGTATGCGTAACAGGCTCTTCATGGCTTCTTCGCATTCTGTCTATTCTCTCTACGTCAATACACAGGGTGCAGCTGGCGGTTAAACAAAGCGCAGTGTATGCACATTGCTGATCAATGAGGCCACTTTAGCCGCGCACCGCCGCGGCGGCTTGCAGAAAGTCGTGCAATAACGGGGTGTCGTCGAGCACCCCGTGTGCAGGCTGGTGAAGCTCAGGATGCCATTGCACTGCAGCGATATATTGCTCCCCCGTGAATCTGATTGCCTCGATCACGCCGTCATCTGGGCATGTGGCTTCTACAGTAAATCCTGATGCCAGCTGATTGATGCCCTGATGATGAATGCTATTTATTTTTGTAGAAGCTGACTTGCCCAGCAGTTTTTCCATTTTTGAATCCGCAACGATATCCAAACCATGGAAAAGATGTTCGTATAACCCGCGATCTTGATGCGTCCGGGCACCTGTTGCTTGCGTAAGCAAGTCCTGGAAAAGCGTTCCACCAAAGGCTACGTTAATCAACTGTAGCCCGCGACAAATACCAAATACCGGTTTGCCAGCCGCTACAAAGGCGCGTAACAACTCAAGTTCGTATGCATCTCGCCTGGCATCGCCATTCCATTGCGGTTTGACCGCTGACTCACCATAATGTCCTGGCCATATATCAGCACCGCCATGCAACACCAGACCATCAAGCTTTTGAGCATAATCGGCACAGGTAATTTGACCCCGAGCCGTGTCGCCGTGCGGCGATGGAATCAGGACGGGTATCGCTGCGCCAGACATCACCCAATGCGCGGTCGATTGCTCAATAAATTGCAAAGTCTTTGATGGGGCTGATTTCCGGGATGGATCCGGGTGCATGAGACATACACTAATACCAATCAGGAGTCGGTTAACCATATTGATCACAGCCTTTAGATAAAACGCCTGTGGAATATTATCTAAATTATCGAGATTCAGTGTTGGATGCAGGGTTAGATACAGGATTATTAAAAATAATTTAATTCGTCCGGATTGTTCAGCGCATGCATGTACAGCCTATATAGGTTGGCTTGATTCTTGCTTTTAAATCTGTATAAATCTGACCGGATCAAGCATCTTTGCATGCTCTATTTAAAAATGGGAAAGAAGAGAAATTGAGCCCGAAAGGGTTCCTGCATTTCTAATATAAC
>CAINDJ010000301.1 GCA_903847325.1 uncultured beta proteobacterium
AGATTCAAATCTGGGATCTAAAACGTATATCAGCACTCGTTGTTAACTCAGGGTGTTGGCGATCGCCCAAAACTGACCCACTGGGGGTGCGGCGGAAAAGTTGGACTGGTTTATGTCGTAAGTCCGAGACTTTGTCTGTATTCTAAGGGACTAAGTGATCCAAGAGATATCTTGATTCGTTTTTCGTTGTACCAGTGAATATACGAATCGACGATCTGAATAAATTGCTCAATGGATGTTGTCTGCCAGTTACGAGGATAAAACAACTCGTTTTTCAGCCGCCCAAAGAAGCCTTCACAAGCTGAGTTATCGGGTGAACATCCTTTGCGTGACATCGACCGAATGAGTTTGGCATTACCCATCCGAGTTAACCAGCCTGGCCATCTGTAGTGAGCGCCACGATCCGAGTGGACGACAGGCAGGTCATCGCATTTTGTAACTGTTTCGATCGCAGCATCTAACATCGTGTTTACGAGGTTGGCGTCTGGCCGTGTGCCAATGGACCAACTTATCACCATGCCGTCAAAGCAGTCGATCATAGGCGAAAGGTAAACCTTACCAGCAGGGATATGGAATTCTGTAATGTCGGTGAGCCACTTTTCATTAGGGGTTGCAGCTTTGAAGTCGCGGTTGATGATGTTCTCTGGCGCAGGGCTAATTTCTCCATCGTATGAGTGGTAGCGACGACGCCTCGGCGTGGAAATGGTCAGCCCCTCTTGCCTCATTAAGCGTCGTACAACCCTCTCTGAGATGTGAAGATGTTGTTTGCACAACGATGCCTGCACTCGACGATATCCGTAGCACCGGTGATTAAGCTCAAAAACGTCCGTTATTGCCAAACGAGCGTCTGCATATTTGTCGGGGCCCAGCAGACGGGCTCGGTGATAAAAGTAAGAGCTGCGAGCAAGGCTAAGCTCTACAAGGAGTTCGTGCACAGTATAGGTTTGCCTTAGGGCATCAATCATCAGTGTCTTCTCCCGATTGCTCAGAAGAACGAGGTTGATGCCCAGGCCTTTTTTTAACAGTTCAGCCGCCATCTTTAAAAGGTCGTGCTCAAGCTGTAATTTATGAATATCGCGTTTAAGCGACTCGACAGTTTTCTCTAACTCCGCTCGGTCAGGTAACGATCGCAGATCATCTTGGTGTTTCATGGATGCAGGTGCCTCTGGGCCGAGTAGCTTATTCTTCCAGTTATACAGGGTTGTCCTGTCAACGCCTAACTTATTAGCCGATGTTTGAGCGCTTGTCGGTCGCATGCACAGATCAATAACGGCAGCTTTTTTGAAGGCTTCAGAATGAACCGTCCTAATACCCTTGCTAACTAGGCGCTTCTTAGTATCGGGGGATAACTCATCGATCCACTTTGAGAGCGTGCCCAGACACGGGTATCCCAATGCCTTGACAGTGCCAGCACTACAGCGATCGTGGTCTAGGTAATGGTTGACGGCAAATTGCTTCTGTTCCGCCGAATACTTCAGTCTAGATCGTACATAACCCGTCGACACATCTTGTCGCCGTTCATATTCTCCATACCAAGTCTTGAGTGCGTTCTTGGTCGGATAGCCCAATTGAATAAGGGTCGCCGCTATGCGTTTATCGAGCTTGATATAAAGCTTAACTGCTCGAATGCGGTCTTCGTATGAGTACATGAACTACCTCCAAGTAGTCCAACTTTTCCGCCGCACCCCCAGTGGGTCAGTTTTGGGCGATCGCCAACATTTTTGCTTTAACCGCACGTTTTGCTGCTGTTTTTTTGACAGCTGGCTTGCGTGTAGGCTCTGAGTTTTCCAATGCGTTTAATTCGAGATCGCCCTTACGAAAGCGGATAGACTTGGTTGTTTTGCGATTTTTATTAGCGAGTCCGTCAGCGTCCAAGCCCGTAGCGGCTTTCTTTCTGGCTGAGCCTGCACCAATAATTTCGTTATTTGTTTCGCGCATGCCCCATTCTTCGGCATCGACGGCTTCGTCAAAACCCATCATGACAATGTCACCGATGTGGACGTTAACTGTTATTTTGCTCTCATTCGAGCCCCGTTTTGTCGCGCGCGAGATTGCCTCTGTCACCGCTGCGGCGGCTTTGGTCGCCAGATCAATACGCGGATCCGCTTTGCCTGCATTCGACACGGATGTATTTGCGGTTTTTCTAACTGTTGCCATGAGATAAGCCTTTATGTATGAATGCAAAAAGTTCTATTGATAAATTTTTGAAGAGTATTTTCGATGAAAAATGATAGAAAAATATATACTTCTTCAATAGAATAACTAAGAAAAATGTAGCATTAAATCCCGTTTTCAAATCTTACAAATAACGACATATTGCCTGAGTAGGCCGGGAAACGAATTTTGTTATCTTTTTCGATCCTGCAGATTGGCAGTGGCTGGGTGCCGCATAGCTTAGACTTATTGTCCAATGGCTTAGACTTACTCAACCTTATACATTTTTTGAGAGATACTTATGGCGTCATCTTCAACAACAATCCCTGAATTTTTGATTCGTCGTTTTAAAGAACTTGAAATTGATGAAGGTTTTGGAATTGTTGGTGATTTTGCTTTAAAACTTTTTGATCGCCTCTCACAGCAAGGCTTTCCTGTGCTTGTTACTGCAGATGAGCAGGGGGCCGCTTTTGCAGCTGAAGCCTACGCGCGCCTACGCGGATTTGGTGTGTGCGCGGTCACCTACTCAGTTGGGGGTTTTAAGGTGCTGAATGCCGCCGCAGGTGCCTGGGCGGAAAATGTGCCACTTTTGATTTTAAGTGGTGCACCCGGCTTGGCAGAGCGTGCAGGTGACCCGTTAATTCACCATAAAGTCAAAAACTTTGATACACAGCTCGAGG
>CAINDJ010000302.1 GCA_903847325.1 uncultured beta proteobacterium
ATGTTGTGTCAGACGCGACCCTCAACCGCTTCTGTGCATTCCATGTCATCGCAATCCCACTAGGTCTGCTGGGTCTGGTTGCGGCACACCTGGTTGCGCTGCACGAAGTTGGTTCAAACAATCCTGACGGCGTTGATATTAAGGCCAAGAAAGACAAGTACGGTCGCCCTCTGGATGGCATTCCCTTCCATCCGTTCTACACTGTGCATGACATTCTGGGCGTAGCTGGTTTCCTGATTATTTTCATGGCGATTATTTTCTTCGCCCCTGAAATGGGTGGCTACTTCCTCGAATTCAACAACTTCATCCCGGCTAACCCGCTGGTAACACCTCTGCACATCGCACCGGTCTGGTATTTCACGCCGTTTTATTCGATGCTGCGTGCAACGACCGACGACTTTACCTGGGTGCTGGCGGGCTGTGCAGTGCTCGCTGCGATCGTGATGTTCCTGCGTCACAAGGGTCTGGTTAAACTGATTGTTCCAGTTGTGCTGCTTGTTGTCGCAGTCCTGTTGCGCGGCATTGATGCCAAATTCTGGGGTGTGGTTGCAATGGGCGGTGCAGTTGTGCTCCTGTTCTTCCTGCCCTGGCTAGATTACAGCCCGGTCAAATCGATTCGCTATCGTCCCGGCTGGCACAAAGTTCTGTACGGCATTTTCTTTGCGAACTTTGCTGTGCTCGGCTACCTCGGTACACAGGCACCAACGGATATCTTCAACCTCATCTCGCAAATTGGTACGCTCATTTATCTGGGCTTCTTTTTCCTGATGCCGGTGTGGAGTCGTCTCGGTACGTTCAAAACGGTCCCTGACCGTGTCACGTTCCACGCCCATTGAGCTTAAACTTTAATTACGGAATGACCATGATCAAGAAGCTGCTTTGTGCTCTTGCCCTGATGATCACCTGCACTGGGGCTCACGCCGCAGGCGGTGGATATACGCTCGACAAAGCGCCTGACCGTGTCAACGATCTGGCGTCTTTGCAGAATGGTGCAAAATTATTCGTTAACTACTGTCTGAATTGCCACAGTGCGTCTTCGATGCGCTACAACAAACTCACAGACATCGGCCTGACTGACCAGCAAATCAAAGAAAGCCTGCTGTTTACAGGCGAAAAAGTGGGTGACCTGATGGTCGGCTCATTGTCAGCAAAAGACGGTAAGGCCTGGTTTGGTGTTCCACCACCAGACCTCTCGGTGATTGCACGTGCAAAAGCGCAAAGTGCAAGCGTCACAGGTGCGGATTACATCTACACCTACTTGCGTACCTTCTACCGTGATACGTCAAAGCCAACTGGCTGGAATAACCTTGCGTTCCCTAATGCAGGCATGCCACACGTATTGTGGGAGCGTCAGGGTCCGCGGTCTATGACCGAAGTAGCCATGCATCAGCACGAGGCAGCAGGCGAGAAAGGTGGCCATGGACACGCTTCATGGGAACGTGTCACAACAACCTATGATGCGGCAGGCTATGCAACGTCAAAAACTGAAGAAATCAAAGACTACAACGGCAACCCTTCAACGGTCTATCAGTTCAAAGCCGCAGATGCCGCACGCTCCGCAGCTTATGACAATGATATGGCTGACTTGACTGCGTTTATGACATGGATGTCTGAACCAATCCAGCAAACACGTAAAAAGATTGGTGTTTGGGTCATGTTATTCTTAGGCCTATTCTTAATTGTTGCTTGGCGCCTGAACGCTTCCTACTGGAAGCACGTCAAATAACTAATATTTCCGGGCCAGCGTCTGCTAATTGCTGACGCTGGCCTTTCGCTTTTATTCGCGTTAATTTTTAGGACGGATTTCCATCATGATGGTCCTTTACTCCGGAACCACCTGCCCTTTCTCACATCGCTGCCGCTTTGTGCTGTTTGAAAAAGGTATGGATTTTGAAATCCGCGACATAGATCTTTATAACAAGCCTGAAGACATCGCTGTCATGAACCCTTACGGCCAGGTGCCAATCCTGGTCGAACGTGATCTGATTCTGTATGAATCAAACATCATTAATGAATATATTGATGAGCGTTTCCCCCATCCACAGCTGCTGCCTGCAGATCCAGTCATGCGCGCGCGCACACGTCTGTTTTTGTATAACTTTGAAAAAGAGTTGTTCATTCACGTTGCAGCGCTCGAAGACCGTGCCGCACGTCATGATGAAAAGCGTCTGGATATCGCGCGTGCCGCCGTTCGTGACCGTCTCTCGCAACTCGCCCCCTTGTTGTTGAAAAACAAATACATGCTGGGTGAAGAGTTCTCGATGCTGGACGTCGCGATGGCACCATTGTTGTGGCGCCTGGATCACTACGGTATTGAACTGCCTAAAACTGCAGCTCCGATCCAGAAATATGGCGAACGTATTTTTTCACGTCCAGCCTATATCGAAGCACTGACCCCGTCAGAAAAGGTCATGCGTCGTTAATTTGACGCGACTCTCCATCACAGGGATCGTCAAAAATTATGGCTGAGACTTCCACCAAACCGTACATGATTCGTGCTCTGCACGAGTGGTGTACGGACAATGGTTACACCCCACAGATCGCTGTTCAGGTTGATGCCAACACGATGGTGCCACCCGCGCATATTCGTGACGGTCAAATCACACTGAATATCGGCTCACTGGCGACCAATCGTCTTGTCATCGGTAACGATGCCATTGAGTTTCAGGCACGCTTTAGCGGCGTGACCGAAAACTTATATGTGCCAATGGGCGCAGTGACGGCGATCTATGCGCGCGAGACGGGTGCGGGCATGGGTTTCGAGGTCGAGGCTGGCACGCCCAGCAATGCGGCAACAGCGGGCTTTGACGGAGGTGCGCAACACGCCCCCTCGACTGCAGCGACTTCTACTTTGCACGCTACGGAGCCAACCCAGCCCACCGAGCCTGAGCCTAAGCGCCCAAGACTGACTATCGTCAAATAGAAGTTAGCGCTTCTGATTAAGATCCATAATGCTGGTGCCTGGAGTACCTGGCTCCCTCAAAAGCGGATTGATCGCAAGTAAATCTGCCTCGGAGAGCATTCCGCTATTGGCTTTGAGCCTCAGGCCCGTAATCACCGTGTTATAGCGTGCTAATGCTAACTCTCTCATTGTTGAATAAAGCTGCTGTTGCGCATTGAGTACGTCAAGATTAATTCGCACTCCAACTTCGTAGCCCGTTCGGTTGGCCTGTAACGAAGCACGGCTTGATTTTTCACTTGCTTCCAAGCCCTTGATGCGAGCAAGCCCTGCTGTCACACCGTTAAAGTACTGCTGCGATTGTTGCAGCACTTGGCGTTTCGCGGCCTCCAGATCGAAAATAGATTTCTGCTGAAGTTCACTTTTTTCCGAAATCCGAGAGCTCACCATGCCGCCCGTGTAGAACGGTACATTGACCATCACCCCAACGATATTATCAACAGTGCGGCCGTTGTAATAGGGCTGCACCGCCATATTTCCCAACGTATTACTGGAAGTTGATACGAAAGCATTTACAGTTGGGTAGCTCCCTCCCTTTGCGATTTCGACATCTGCTTCTGCGATACGGGTTTGCAACTGAGCTCTGACAATTTCAAGACTTGCCGTCTGAGACTGGTCGGACCATTTCTGCAATTGATTTGGCACAGGTGAAGGAAGCAATACACTGTAAGGAAGTACAAACAAATTATCAGTGGGGCGGCCAAGAATCCGCGCGAGGATATCCTTGGTGTTTTGTACAGTATTTTTTGCAGATATAATATTGGCCGAGGCAAGGTCGTAGCGCGATTGAGATTCGTACGTATCCGTAACGGTTGCTTTACCCATATCAAATCTACGCTTAGCAGAAGCCAGTTGCTCATCAATCGCACGCTGTTCAGCCTCTAAAGCGGTCAATGCATCCTGCGCAGCGAGCACATCAAAGTAGGCCTGGCCCACCCTTAGAACCAGATCCTGATAGGCAAGTTGTAACTGAATTTCAGCACTCGCCACGACGAGTTTGGACTGCTCGTATGTTTGCCATGCAGACCAATTAAAAATCGGTTGTGTCAGAGCAAGCGCCCATGCACTACTTGAGTTCTGATAGACCTGACCAAGTCCAGTATTAGCTCGGCTATCGAGATAGCCAACCGCGGCAGAACCCACGACTTGGGGAAGCAGGCCAGAACGTGCTTGCGGCATTTTTTCCATCATCGCCCGGTAGTTGGCACGCGCAGCAGCATAAAGTGGGTCGTGCATCAGCGCGAGCTGCCAACTCTGAGCTAAATCAATCGCTTCACTCGTTCTGGCAGTGAGCGCCATAGCTAGCGTGAAGAGGAGCGCGGCGAAGCGACCACTCAATCTTAGTGTTAGCTGCATGATCTACCCTTTATCCCCACAACCAACATTACGCTTTACACCAAGCTTGCGCAGGAAATACCCCATCGGGCAAATATTGGTAATACCGAACTGCAACAGATTTAAACCAACAAAGGCAGTAAATGCCAGCGCCCACTTACTCACAAAAATAGGGCTTTGCTCGATACCTAATGAAAGCGAAATTAGAATGAACAGGCCTGCAAATATGCGGATGTAACGTTCAACAGTCATGATTTTTATTCCTATATTATTGATGAGTTTGTGAGATATTTTTTACGATATAAGGCAAAATACATCACAGGAATGACGACTAGAGTAAGCATCGTTGAAACCAGAATCCCGAATATCAATGAAATAGCCAGGCCATTAAAAATCGGATCATCCAAAATAAAGAAGGCTCCAATCATTGCTGCCAGACCCGTTAGCGTAATAGGCTGCGCACGCACAGCAGCGGACTGAACAACTGCCTCGTTGAATGCAACCCCACGTGCGAGTTGCAGCTCAATAAAGTCGACCAGTAAGATTGAGTTACGCACAATAATTCCAGCCAATGCAATCATGCCGATCATGGAGGTCGCTGTGAATTGCGCACCCAGCAAAGCGTGACCAGGCATGACCCCAATCATCGTCAAGGGGATGGGGGCCATGATCACAAGCGGCGTCGTATAGCTTTTAAACTGCGCAACCACCAGTAAGTAGATCAGGATCAGACCTACGCCGTAGGCTGCGCCCATGTCACGAAACGTCTCATACGTGATTTGCCATTCTCCATCCCATTTAATCGCATACTCTCGGTAAGTATCGGGCGGTTGGCGTATCCAGTACTCACCAAGCTCACCCGTTCCTGGCAGCGTGGCGAATTCCAGTTTAGGACGTATCGCAAATAATCCGTAAAGCGGAGAATCCAGTTTCCCCGCCATATCGCCAAACACATACGAAAGTGGTTTGAGATCTTTTGTATAAAGAGGTTTGTCGATAGCATTGCGTTCAACCGTTACAAGTTCAGATAGCGGCACCATCCGACCATTCGACGCCCGCAGAGGGAGCGCAAGCAATGACTCTAAACCCACCTGTGAGGCAAGCGGCAATTGCAGTCGAACCGGCACCGGATACTTGCTGTATGCGTCATGCATGTATGCGGCATCCATGCCAGATAACGCGCCATGTACAGTCTGCGCAATAGCAGAGGCCGAAATCCCAAGCACCTCTGCTCGCTGTCGATTGACGCTCAAATGCACCCTTGGCGCATCCTCTTTAACCGTTGTATCAATCGCAACAATGTCATTGGTTTTTGCGAAGGCCTGACCAATTCGCTGCGCAAGTTCCTGACGGCCAGACTCGTCAGGACCGTAAACCTCCGCAACCAGAGGACTCATAACAGGCGGCCCCGGGGGAACCTCAACGACCTTAACCCGCGCGCCGTGCCGCTTGGCGATCTCTTCGATTTGCGGACGCAAGCGTTGAGCAATGACATGGCTTTTTTCGCTACGGTGTTTCTTATCAACCAGCGCAACCTGCAGATCGCCCATTTCAGCCTCTGCGCGCAAATAATATTGCCGGACCAGACCATTGAAAGTGATTGGGCTTGCCGTACCCGCATAGCCCTGAATATTCAGGACTTCAGGTTGGCGGGAGAGAAACTGACCGAGATCATGCAATGTCGCTGCGGTATCTTCGAGTGGAGTACCTGCCGGCATGTCGATCACAACCTGAAACTCACTTTTATTATCGAAGGGCAGCATCTTGAGGACAACCCACTGAACCATCGTCAGGCCGACCGAGAGCATCAGTGCCGCAAGAATACCCGCTAGCAGCATCCACCTCTTGCGCGTACTGGCCAGTAAGGGATCTAGAACATTCGAAAACAATCGATGAAGTCGTGCAGATTTTGAAGAGGGCTGAATGGATTCTTCAGACCCATGCCCTGCATGTGCTTTCATCAGTTTGAGTGATAGCCATGGAGTCACAGTAAAAGCGATCGCCAGTGAAATTGCCATACCCAAACTCGAATTAATCGGGATCGGGCTCATATAAGGTCCCATTAATCCGGAAACAAACGCCATCGGTAACAACGCCGCAATGACTGTCATAGTCGCGAGAATCGTTGGTCCACCGACTTCGTCGACTGCTGCAGGAATAATCTCTCGCAAACTCTTAGTAGGATCGAGTGCTTGATGCCGGTGAATATTCTCAACAACAACGATCGCGTCATCCACAAGTATGCCAATCGAAAAAATGAGTGCAAAGAGCGACACTCTGTTGAGCGTAAATCCCCAGGCCCAACTGGCAAAAAGCGTAGCAGTCAGTGTCAGGATCACGGCACTGCCAACAATAACAGCCTCCCGCTTACCCAGAGCAAAACCCACCAGCAGGATCACTGACGCCGTTGCAAACGCAAGTTTTTGAATCAGTTTGTTGGCTTTTTCTGCCGCAGTTTCACCGTAATCCCTCGTAACCGTCATTTCAACGTTTTCTGGGATCAGTGTGTTGCGCATTGCCTCCACTCTTTTACGTGCTGCGCTTGCCACATCAACCGCATTTTCACCCGGCTTTTTTGTAACAGTAATCGTGACAGCCGGATAGACTTGCCCAGTGTCAGCGTCGGCTTGGCCTTGCTTGCTCGCGGCCGCAGGCGTGAACCATACATATCGCTTGGGTAACTGTGCCCCTGCCTCGATACGTGCGACTTCACGTAAATATATTGGCTTACCATTGTTGACGCCGACGATCAGGTCACCAATATCTTCTGCCGAGCGTAAGAACTCGCCAGACTCGACGACTAGCATTTGGTTAACGCCTTCATTTCTCTCAAGTACAGTACCCGAAGGCATACGGAAATTAGCCGCTGCAAGGGTATTTTTCAAGCTGAGAAGATCGACACCTCGCTCACGTAGCCGCCCTGAGTCGAGCCAAACATGAATTGCACGCCCTGGTCCACCGATAGTTTGCACCTCGCGAGTCCCTGAAACCGATTTTATTTCCTGTTCGATGTTGCGAGCGACCTGATCTAGCTCCACACCCGGCAACATCTCTTTACTCCAGAGCGTGACCGCAAGTACCGGTACATCGTCGATGCCCTTGGGCTTGACGATCGGAGGCAGCGCGCCAAGATCTCTAGGCAACCAATCCTGATTTGCATTCAGTACGTCATAAAGTCTTACAAGCGCTTCGGTTCGTGGGACACCCACTTTGAATTGAACAGTCAATACTGCAATGCCAGGACGTGCGACAGAATACGTATGTTCTATCCCTGCAATCTGGCTGAGCACCTGCTCAGCTGGACGTGCCACCATGTTCTGCACGTCCTGACTACTCGCGCCAGGAAAAGCAATCAATACATTCGCCATCGTTACATTGATTTGGGGTTCTTCTTCACGTGGCGTAATCAATACAGCAAAGATACCGAGCAATAGCGCGACCAGGGCAAGTAGCGGTGTAATCGCATTGTCCTGAAATGTCGCTGCAATGTGTCCTGACAAGCCTAGTTTTTCTGTTGTGTGAGGGGTAGGTTGCATCGTTGGCCTCAGCGTTTCGTCGTTTGATCAGTCGCTTGACTGACGGCGGGTCTAGCCCCCGACAGTCCTGCCCTGATTGGATCTGTCGCGACGAGATTTCCAGGGGAGAGACCCGCTAACACTTCAACACCATCCTCTCCAAATTGTTGACCAAGCCGCACCACCCTAAGCACGAACCCCGCACCTGACACAACATACACAGCGGTCAGTTCTCCCCGGTACAAGATGGCTGATACGGGTAACAGCGGCCTTTTTGCTGCCCCGGCAGAAAATCGTACTCGGATTTGCTGACCTGGCACCAGTCCCTTGATCCCGGTTTCAGGTAAGTCAAGGCGCCAGAGGATAGTCTGCGCAATCGGATCCGCGGCTGAAAGAACCTGCCTGTCTGTTGGCGTGATCCAATGCAACGCACCCTGTGCATCTGTGACCTGTACCTCCACCTTCCCGCCCTCCAGTGCCACGGCTGATTGTGTAACGGGTACGTGCACAACAGCACGCAAAGGATGAGGCGCGTAAAGCACAAGAAGCGATCTTCCAGGTGTGGCTAAATCACCTGCCTGTGCCATCGTTTCAGAAACGTATCCGTCATAAGGTGCGGTCACTCTGCTGTATTCTTTCGCCAAACTCGCCTGACGTACCGCAGCACTTGCCTGATCCCGTCCCCCCAGCGCAGCTTTATATTGTGTGTCTGCGGTGTCCAGCGCTGCTTTGCTGACAAAGCCTTCTACCTGTAGTTGACGTGTACGGTCCAGATTCACCCTTGCATTACGCATTTCTGCTTCTGCTTGGATCAGTTGCGCCTGTGCTCGCTGCACACCAGCAACCACCTCCCTGTCGTCTATGGTCAGTAAGAGTTGCCCTGCAGTAACCTGCTCTGCAGCCTTAATATCCAGAGACGCGATTCTGCCCGAGATCTGTGCTGAGATGACACTCTGTTTGACTGCCTCGATCACTGCGTCCAACTCAAAATTCGCAGCAACAGAATGGCTATCCATTTTTATGGTTGGCACTTCAACGCCTGGCGCCGCTTGTGCTGCACTGCAAATCGCCACACACAACGTTAGCGTGGACGCTAAGTCACGCAATTTTGCATTGAGATAAGTCCTTACCATGCTTGTTTCCTAAAAATTGATTTAGTACGCTAGCACAACAATATCCTCTTTTATATTATATGTAAAGATATTATATAAAATAATATAATTTATGCGTAGCAGGTAACGCTAATGCATTACCAGAGTGGGGGTGATTTACGACAACTATTGATTCTGGCCCTAAGGCTTGCAAGATGGGGCAAGCGTCAAACCGCCAGGTGTCACGACCCGTTGATGCGAATAATCTTCACAAGGCAGTCGCCTCAGTATCTTTTTCGCAGGGGTATCTCCCTTAAGGCCTGTGACGTAATTAGAAATACTTTGATCAGCAAATACTGAGCCAACAGTGAGGCAACGACCCGATTGGGCTGACTGGCAAGCAGACAAGAATGTTGTGTAGTTTTCAAATCCCTGCGCAAGGTAGTCTGTAACGACAAGCGAATACATCCGCTCAGGCTGAATAGGTTGCCATTCACCTGTACGGTGGTTCTTGACCTCTACCCGACTAAATCTCTCACCGCGGGGTCGGGTCAAATCAAGATCCCAACGCAAGCCACTGGCATAGGGATGCGAGCCATCGGAGCGCTTGAGATCGAGCCAGTTTGCGACACCCTCTTCCATAGACGTCACAATTTCTCGACCCGTCAACTTAAGGAGATAAAGTTCATTGGTAAAAGGCTGGAGCGTGAGGATGGTCGCATTTGTCAAAATCAAGTCATTTTGACCGTCAGTTTCTAGCGCAACCCTCACGTTACCCGCGTTGATCAGGCCGATATCTGCAACACCCGCCTCATAGGCAAGCCGAAATGCTTCGGCAACAACCTGTGCAGCGTCGCTGCCCGCTGCGCGTTTTTCGACTCCCTGACATATGGGACCACCTTTATTTGTCGTGCCAGGCACCCTCACCAAGCACAAAGACTGGTCAGCCTGTAATTTACCCAGTTCAATGTTGTTTTGTTTTTCGTAAAGCAGGTCATACGGCTGCAGGCGAGTGAGGAACTCTGGCGAATCAGACGCAACACGAACTGAAGCCTCTCGCATCAGGAAATCTGTTGTCGTAGTGTGCGCTAGTCCGCTAAGCGTTTCCCACTTTCCTTGGGTATTCACGCGGCTAAACGTCGGTCCAAGTACCAGTGAGGCTTGGCCAGAACAAGACTGCACAACACCCTCAGGGTTGAAAGACACGCTCATTAAGGCGTATACCTTTGAGTATTCCCACGCCTGTCCGATGCAAACCATCTCTCCAGATTTATTTTTTAAGACGGTCGGGTATGGACCTTGAGAATTTTTAACCCCAACCGCGCTGAAATCACCTAGCAGCGTATGAGAGTCTCCACCAATAATGACGTCAACGCCGGACAACTGACTGGCGAGTTTCAAATCCTGTTCATATCCAAGGTGTGACATCAAAACAATGTGACGCACGCCAAGCTTATTCAGCGTATCAATCGCTCTTTGCGCCGCTGGCGCTTCGTCTTCAAATACCGTTGTGGCTAATGGCCGCGAACTCGACTGGGTTTTGCCCTTGACCGTCAGTCCAATAATGCCTACTTTTACACCATCGACTTCTTTCACTATAAAAGGCTGGATGTAGGGTCGACCACCAACAGGATTAAGTGGAGTACCTAATGCAGGTAATACATTTGCACTGAGGACGGGTGTTGAACATAGAGGATCTTGTTGCAGGAAATCCAGGAAGTTTTTTAATTCACTCTCGCCACCATCGAATTCATGGTTCCCCAGAGCAAACGCATCAAAGCAAACGACGTTCATCGCTTCGGCATCAGTCTTACCCTTAAAAAAGGTGAAATAAGGTGTTCCCACTAAGGCATCACCTGCATGCAGCTTCAATAAATGCGGAACACTGTCCTGGGTCTGCTTAAATAAAGTAGCCAACCTGC
Organism: uncultured beta proteobacterium; assembly: GCA_903847325.1. GTDB lineage: Bacteria > Pseudomonadota > Gammaproteobacteria > Burkholderiales > Burkholderiaceae_B > Zwartia. Next base: position 10,823 of record CAINDJ010000302.1, read on the forward strand.
CAAAGCCACCTAATTCCACCCTGGTCGGAATACCCTGGATTTCCAAAACTTGAGAAAAGGGTCGTAAATTGGAATGGTGGTCGTTGATATGTGCGATGTTGAGTTCAAATGCCAGAACCGGCCGCACTATGGCGCAAATCAGAACGAATGAGCAAAATAGCTTGCCAAACCCAAAACAGCTTTTCATGTTCTGTTCTCGAAATATAGATTTGTAGTAAATACTAAATTTTGAAGGGGTCAGCAACCTTAACGTTGCTGTGAAACAAAAAAATGCCCGTATTAAACGGGCATTTTATGCATAGTGTGGTGCCCTCTGAGAGATTTGAACTCCCGACCTTCGGTTTACAAAACCGCTGCACTACCACTGTGCTAAGAGGGCAACGTGTGAATGAAATTAACTAAAATCAATCAGACAGCCGATATTGTAAATGAACATTGCGGTGTTTCAAAATCACCCTGAAAACGGAGTTTTCGATCGTAAGGAAAGTTAGTTCACAGTACGCGTCTAAAGATATTATCTTTGAGCACAAACTGATGCCAGAGTGCGGCAGCTGCGTGCAAACCGACCAGAATATAAACAAATGTAGCGCCGGTCTCATGGATATTTTTAAGCGAACGAGACAGTACGGCATCCGCTCCAAATGGCGGCACCAACACAAAACCATACAGATCTACAGGCTTGCCTGCCAGCAATACGCTCGCAATACCCAGGATTGGCATAGCAATCATCAGGCCGTATAGCGCCAGATGCGTCAAGCGGGCACTGGTTTGCATCCAGCGTGCGCCTGGAACTGGAGCCGGTGCATGTGATAGAGCACGCGTCAGCAATCGCAGGGTCATCAGAACCAATACGGAGAAACCGGCAGCATAATGAGACGCTCGCAAAAACAAACGACCTGGTGTGCCTTTTGCATAGATATCTTGCAACTGAATGGTCAAGACTGCGAGGACAACCGCCAGCAATACCAACCAATGCAAGGTACGAAGCACCGCGTTATAACGCTGATCACTGGCTAAAGAACTATTCATCGAATTTTTCACGCGTCAACCTATTGAATCTGAACAACTTAAATAATTTACAGCGCACCTATCGCATGCGGCAAAATCTATTATCCAAGCATATCCTACTTACCCGTCATCAGGGTGTAAGGGATTATTTGTTAAGATTATGAAATTCACTAGTTATTTCAAGCATTTGGAGCAAGAATGAGTCTCGCAAACGTCACACCGGGCAAAAATCTTCCTAACGATTTCAACGTCGTCATCGAAATTTCAGCAAACGCCGATCCGATCAAATACGAAGTCGATAAAGAATCCGGCGCCTTGTTCGTTGACCGTTTTATGGGTACTGCTATGCATTACCCATGCAATTATGGCTATATTCCTCAAACCATTGCAGGTGACGGTGACCCAGTCGATGTTTTAGTGATGACTCCATTTCCAATCATCCCTGGCGCAGTCGTACGCTGCCGCGCACTGGGCATGCTTAAGATGTCCGACGAGGGCGGCGAAGATGCGAAACTACTCGCAGTCCCTGTAGACAAGCTACTGCCACTGTATAGCCACATCAAGACACTGGCGGATGTCTCCGAGCTCACACTCAAACAGATTCAACATTTCTTTGAGCACTACAAAGATCTCGAACCTGGTAAATGGGTCAAGGTGCTAGGCTGGGGCGACATCGCTGACGCGCACAAAGAAATTACGGATGGCCTCGCAGGCTATCAGGCAGAGCACAAAGCCTAAATAATTGGCGTACAGTGTGTCTTCTACCTTGTAGGAGACACATATGTATAAATTTGCATCTCAAGCAAAAAAAATCAGCACTACGCTTGCACTCAGCCTGCTAACGGTCGCAGCGGTAAGCGCACAAAATACAATTCCAGCGATCAAAAACGTAGCACTTGATCAAAAGGCGCTCACGACACCTCTCGTCATTGATAAGCAAGGCAGTTTCTTTGTCGGTGGTCGTGACATTCAGTCCGATACCTTGTCGACGTTACCTGCCTATGCAAAAGCAGGCACGATTACTGTCGACCAAATGTACACAAGATTTCAGGTCCCCACCGCGGCCAAAGATATTGCCCTGGTGTTGATCCATGGTTGCTGTCTGACCGGCAAAACCTGGGAAACCACACCTGACGGACGTATGGGTTGGGATGAGTATTTCGTTCGTCGCGGCTATCCAACCTTTGTGATCGATCAATCAGGGCGCGGGCGCTCCGCTGTCAATGCAACAGCGATGAATGCGGCAAAATTAGGCAATGAACCGGTCGACAAATTACCAGTTGTATTTGCGGCGAGTCATGAGTCAGCCTGGACGATTTTCCGTTTTGGGCCAGAGTTTCCAAAAGTCTATGACGGCATGCAATTCCCTATTGCTGCTCAAAATGGATTGTGGCAACAAATGGTGCCTGACTGGCTCAATGCAATGCCTACACCCAACCCGACAACAGTTGCCTTATCCGAGCTCTCTAAAAAACTTAAAAAAACTGTTTTGATGAGTCATTCGCAATCGGGAATTTATCCGTTCCAAACTGCAGCACTCAATACCGAAGGAATCTCCGCGATCGTCTCGATTGAGCCGGGCGCATGCCCTGCGGCCGATGGCGATTTAAAACCCTACACCAAGATGCCCATCATGGTGCTATTCGGTGACTACGTTGAGCTGTCGCCACGCTGGGCACCTCGCCTGAAAGCATGCAGGGAGTTTGTCGCAAAAACCAATGCCGCCGGCGGTCGTGCGGAGTTGCTGCTGCTGCCAGAGATGGGGATCAAAGGAAACTCACACATGCTCATGCAAGACAACAACAGTATCCAGATTGCGGATCTGATGGGGTCATGGATGGAGCAGCGTTTGGGACTGAGTCAGTAATTTAAAACTCGGTTAGCAAGGGTGTATGCCTCCGACCCGAGGCTTACATCCTGCAACATCTAGCAACAAACAGCGCAAGAACCTACATCGATTGGCGCAATAAATCTGTGTATTCTTCGGCCGTCGCGATGCGTGGATTCGTGAAATGGCAGTGATCTTTCATCGCGGACTCAATCGCTTTGGGGAACATGTCTTCGGTCACACCCATTGCAGCGAGTCCGGAGGGCAAGCCGAGGCGCTGATTCAAAGCTTTCACGGCAGGTGCCACATCACTGGGCTGCGCAACGCCAATTGTCTGTGCCAGGCGTTCAAGTTTTTTGGCTTTTTGCATCGACTCAACACTTGCGTTGAATGTAATCACTGCGGGCAGAAACATCGCGTTCAGTGTGCCGTGATGCAGGCGAGGATTCATGCCCCCAAGCGCATGACTCAGGCTATGCACAGCGCCCAGGCCTTTCTGGAACGCCAGCGCACCCTGCGTGGACGCACTCATCATATGCAGTCGTGCCTCGCGATCATGTGGTGTTTTAGTCGCACGTTCGATGTGCGCCCAGCCGCGCCACAATCCATCTAACGCGATACCTTCAGCGGGGAAATTCAATGCCGGCGACATGAATGTTTCAAAACAATGTGTAATCGCATCCATCCCGGTGGCGGCGGTCAGCATTGCAGGCAAATCAAACGTAAGTTCAGGATCACAAATTGCGACTTTGGGGACGATAAAGGGAGAAAGGATTCCAACCTTGCGGCCATCAGCCAGTATCAGCATCGCGCCCCGGCCCACTTCGCTACCTGTCCCTGCCGTGGTCGGGATCGCAATCACCGGTGCAGTCGCAGCAGTAATACGCGCGACGCCACCTTCTACTACAGCAAAGCTCTTGAGCTCACCCGTATGGGTTGCCATCACCGCAACCGCTTTGGCAAGATCCATCGCCGAACCACCACCTACGGCAATCAACCCGTCGTACTGACCTGTGCGATAGAGCGCGAGCGCCTCAAGCACTGCGGCCTCATGCGGGTTAGGAGGTGTCTGATCGTATATGCCCACATCATCTTTATTTTTGAGATGTACCAGTACGCGATCAATCAGTCCAGCCGCACGGACACCTGCGTCCGTCACAATCATCGGACGCCTGAGACCAAAACGCTCGCATTCTGCTTGAATGAGCGCCACAGCGCCAAAATCGAGCTGGATTTGTGTGATGTAGTTAATCAGTGCCATATGCGCAATCTCCATTATGTTTAAAGTGATTTATTGTTCTTCATCATAAATGATTCTGAGTGCGTGGTTGTATCCATACTCTAATAGCGGGAGTAGAATTTGCAATCAATTTCGGAGAATCCTCTTGACTCACTCAACGCGCACGATGCAACCGCTCATCACACTCATCTGTGCTCTGCTATTAGGTTTGAGCCTATCTGCTCAGGCTCAAGGTCTGAAAACAAACTCAGGTAGTTTTGGCAGTGGCTGGCAAGTCGGTGGCGCCGGAGGTGACGCGGGAGGCGGATATGGCTCGACAGGATCAGGTGCGAGTACGGACTCCGCTGGGTCACCGGCAAGCGCCTATGGCGGCTACTCAGGCAGCTCAAACAGTGCAGGGACGACGGGCAGTGCGACGAGCAACTATGGCGGCTACAGCAGCGCGTATGGCAGCACATCAGCGCCACCTGCTAGTGCGTCGCCTTCCACCAGTACAGACTCGCCGTACTCAGCACCGCGCAGCGCAGGAGGCGGGCTGCGGGCACAGTAATTCGAGCTTGTTATTTAAGAAATATGTAACTCTAGTTACCTAATCTTGTTTGCACAATGAATAAATTTTTTGCCTTCATTTTTATCTCTTTACTCGTTGGATCCGCTGTTGCGCAAGAAGTCGCTACAGTGAATCCAGAGAACCACTCTGGTGGGTTTGCGAAATTAACCAATAATAGAGTTTTGCCTGCAAGCGAAAACCCTATTCCCCTTCCAGGAAAAACCCTCTCCGAACAAGATAAAAATATTGTTCACGTAGCGAATCAAATAATTGATTCAAATGCCACAACATCGCTTTTGCTTATTGAAAAAGGAAAAATTGTTTTTGAAAAATATAAATCACCAGGAAGCGTAGACGCACCGCTGTTTTCTCAGTCAATGAGTAAAAGCCTGACTGCTTACACGATTGGTGAGCTTTTATGCGAAGGAAAAATAAACTCACTTGATGCGCAGGCTGGCACGTTTGCACCAGAGCTGAATGGAACCGTTTTTGGTGAATCTAGCATCAAAGATTTACTCACAATGAGTAGTGGGGCAAAAGATGGGATTACGTCGGGTCAAACATACGCTGGGGAGTGGATGGATATTGTTTTTAAAGGTGTCACAACAGAAAGTATCCTAAAAAAATACGGGCAAAGAGACGTTACCTTTTTTGGAAATCCACTACCTGGTGGAACTGAATTTAGATATAAAGCTGTAGATACCTATGCACTAGAACACGTTGCAGATCGCGCTGGCGATTTTTTTAATACATTTGAAAATACCATCTGGAATAAGAGCCGTCCCCAAAGTAAGGGCTATTGGCTCTATGACAGTGCTAAACATGCACAATCAGCATCTGGCTCAAGCTTTATAGCCAGGGACTGGGCAAGGCTAGCAATGCACTCGGTCAATGTGCTCAAAAACGGGAGCCCGTGTATGCAAAACTTTATGAAAGCTGCAACATCCCTACAGCTTCCAAACTCAAGCAAAAGAATTGGCAAGGCATTCAAAGGGTATGGATACCAAACCTGGATTGCTGACTTTGGTGGAAAAGCGAGTTACTGGTGGGTCGGGTATGGCGGACAACGGGTTGGCATCGATCCGGAATCTGAAAAGATACTCGTGCTAACAAGCTACAGGGAGGACTATATGGACTCCATATACAAATTATTCTCCTCTTGGCAAAAAAATAATTAATTAAACCAACACCAGTTCATAAATTTTTTTCGGGGTTAATTTAATTCAAGTTTAAAAATACGTATTGCATTTTTATTTGCGACCTTATCCATTATTTCAGACGACAGATAAGGTAGTACCTGTGTTCTGAGTTCATTGATAATTTCCGAATACGATTCTTCAAGCCCGCAACAAGAATCGGAGCCGAGCATCACTTGATCCGGGTAGGTCTCGATCAGTTTTTTCCAGTCACTATTTAAGCCCCATGCATCAAATGCTTGTGGCGGTCGTGGAATATTCAATCGCTTGACATGCACTAACCCTTTGCTTGAAAGCTCACACACAATATTTTTACGCTGACTCAATAATGTTGCTATGTCACGCGCGCTGTTTGAGCTTAGGCAATGGGCAAGTACTGTTGTCGTCTGCGGGAAATCCTTTGAAAGACTTAAGATATCTTTTTCAAAATTACTGTCAGATTCGGCATGTATTTGTATGAAACCACCATACTTATTTGCAATCGAATAAAAGTTACGCATTGCTGGATTATCTGTACGTATTTGGCGGCGAATCCTGGGATTGCCGCTTGTATGATTATCAGTGTGAAACTCACCGAACCCCTTTATCTTTCCTTCGGCAAATAATTTTTCCGAGCGTGCGTAAAGATTTTTGAAGGTTTCGTTTTCAGGGTCAGCCAATCCGCTAGGGCCTTCTTTAAAATAAACTTTAAAAAATTCTGGCTGGCCTACTGCCGGGATATATCGCTTACCTAATGCAGCCTGCACATCTTCTCGATAGTCTCCAACCGCGCCCCCCCACTTAACGCCATTCGTATCCATCATTTCCAGCCACCACGTGGCTGAACGCGGATTTTGTTGATAGGTGTGCATGTGCACATCCGCAATAGGGATTGTCTTGGCTAACTCGATTGTTTGGGGGGTGGTTTGGGCATACGCTTGAGATAACAACAACGCAAGGATAATGAAAAATATTTTCATAAATTTAACTGGGACCTTAATTAACAACAAATTGCTAAGTCAGATAAATTAAAAATTTTTATAATTATTCTTATCTTATTGAAGATTCATCA
>CAINDJ010000303.1 GCA_903847325.1 uncultured beta proteobacterium
CACATAAATACACCTTGTTCTATCAGATACCCTTTTCTAATCTGCTGCTTTATCCGCCCAGTCTATGCATGATTGTCCTGGTGTGTGCGGTCGTGGCCGCGCTTTTTCAACAAAAACGTACAGCGATTAGTCTGACAACGGCGGGGCTGATCTGGGTGCTGATCTGGTCCCTGCCGATCACTACACTTTATTTTGGTGGCAGACTCGAGTCACGTTATGCATATGGGATACCGGAGTCTTTTGGACACGCAGACTATATTGTTGTACTTGGAGGCAATACTCAGGCTAATCGCTCTAATTGGTTTGAGCCTTATAACCGTGCGACAGCCACGGACCGGATTGATCGAGCGGCAATGCTGTATTTTGCGGGTCAAGCCCCAAAAATACTCGTCAGCGGCGGTGCCTATGAAGGCAGAGTAAGCGAAGCGCAAGGCATGGCAAAAGTTTTACGCCAAAAAGGTGTGCCAGAGCAGGACATCATCCTGGAAAAAGACAGCCGCAACACCTACGAAAACGCGCTATTCACAGAACGAATGCTTAAAAACCAACCGCACTCGAGATTATTGCTCGTGACTTCGGCATTGCACATGCCGCGTGCGCAAGCGACCTTCAAGAAACTGCATATGCCAACCATACCCGCGGGTGTCGCACCCCAGATCGTTACCCCAGACGACTACAACCTGAATATCTGGTTACCTCATACGCGTAGCCTCGAAGCCAGCCGCACGATCCTAAAAGAGTATTTCGGCTTGCTGGGCTACTGGTTGCGTGGCTGGATATGATGAGCGATACAGTCAGCATAGAGTGCTTCGTATTGCTCAGCCACTTGTTCCCAAGATAGTTTTTTAACCAGTAAATCGCTATGCGATATCAGATGGGCACGCAATTCCGGCTGATTGCCTAACGCGTAAATTGCCTCAGCGATTTCCCCAGAACGCTTTGGATCCGCGAGCACCCATGCATCGTGCATATGCGTGACATATTGACTAAAGCCGCAATATTCAGCATTACTCACAATAACAGGCAGACCATGAGCCATAGCCTCAAGCGGCGCCATCCCAAAACTATCCATCAAGGTTGGATGAACATAGACGTCTGCGGCCTGATAGTAAGGTGTCACCGAGGCTGTCGGAGCAATCAAACTCACGCGTGAGGCGAGCTCTTGATGATGATGCAACATGAATTCCTGCACATCGGGATCAGCCCCAACCACCGCCAATCGAAAATGTTCGGGCAAACGTGCCAAAGCCTCGAGAACCGCTGCAAATCCTTTGCGCAAGGGATTGCGCGCGACCAATAAAACACCGATATCCGATTCGGCCCAGCCAAGCTCAGCCCTCACGCGCTGACGATTAGCGACATCCATCTCAACAGGTGTCGCCCCGGGAGGAATCACTTCAATCTTTAGCTCAGGACCATAGGCATCCATCAGTCTGTCGCGCAACCAGGGTGAGACGGCAACGACGTGACGACCAGGGCGCGATCGCACGGAAGCAGCCTCCAGCAATAGATAGGCGATATTGCTGGGTTGTAGCCATGCAATCATACGGCGGAACAAACTACGACCAAACAGTCTACGATACCGGATGGGGGTGACATGAATCACCTCGACATCGCCAACACAACCACTCATTTGAGATTGAACGATATCGTAACCAGCGCGCATCAGACTGCGCGCTTGCATCGAAAAAATCCAGACACGCATCCAACTCGGTAATAAAGCCGGCATGGCGATACGAATTTCCCGCACAGGTAAATCGTGATCAAAATCGTGCGAAATCACCGTCACATCGTGACGCTTGGCAAGGATCTCAAACAAATTCACCACATAGGCTTCCGCGCCGCCATAGCGTCGGCCAAAATAATCCGTCAACAAAGCGATCCGCAAACGCTTGGGGGTTACCTGCTCAACCACGTTTTCGATCCTCATATTGCGTCAGACATTTCTGGAAAAATTTCAGAAGATTAGTCGAGCGCCAGATCCCTACGCGAGGTAATTCAAATAAATCATCGTCTGTGCGGGCCAGTCCTCGTTCTGTAGTCGTGGCATTGAGATAGCCAGCCTCTTTAGCCATCTGGCAATGTGAAGCCGTGTATTCACCAAACGGATAGCAAAAGGCGGTGATCTCTTGCTCGACATGGCTGCCAAGCTCAAGGCGTGAGCGCAGAATTTCTGCACGCGCCTGTTCGTCGCTAAGCGCAGGCAAATGCACATGATTCAATGTGTGTGAGCCGACCTCCTGACCGGCAGCGGCCCACTGGCGCATTTCTGCCAAAGACATCAAAGGTGTCTGGGGCATATTTTTATCCGCATCCCAGACATTGCTGCCGTCAAGTTGATGCGCGACAAAATAATTAGTAGCGCTAAAACCTGCTTCCTTCAATACAGGGAGTGCGTGTCGATAAACATTGCGAAAACCATCATCAAAGGTAATGCCAAACACCTTACCCTCGCGTTCACCCGTCAGATACGGCGCGAGTCCGCGCATACTCAGTCCCTTGTACCCAAGCCGATGCATCCAGCGCATCTGTCTGGCAAAGCTTTTAGGATGCACAGTCAGGCTACGATATTGCGTCCCGCGCGCAGCAGGCAGATCAACCTGGTGATACATGAGGATAGGTATAGTGCGCGTGGTCACTTGAGCACCTTGTTGTAGATCGCTAGTGTGCTGGCGAGAAAGTCCGGCATATTAAATTCTGTTTCCGCGCGCACGCGCGCCTGCGCACCCAGTTTTCTCAAACTGGAGGGATCAGCAAGAATATCCTTTAACACCTGCGCGATTGCTTGCGGATTACGCATGGGGACGATCCACCCTTGTTCGCCATGGGTGACGTTTTCAGGCAAGCCCCCTACGCTAGTTATCAGCACGGGCAGTCCAAGCCCCATCAGCTCGCGGCATGCATACGACAGCGCTTCGTAATACGACAGCACGTACCCAAGATCGCAGCAAGCCAGATAAGGCCTGACATCATCGAGCAAACCAGGAAAGCTCACTTGCTGAGTCATGCCAAGCGCATGCACTTGCGCTATTTTGGATTCATTGGGGTTGTCACCAGCCACCACCAGGTGAAAGCGTGCACGCTGCTCAGGTGCAAGCAAGGATACCCCCTCAACCAGATCAAGCCAACCTTTTTCGTAGTCCGTAC
>CAINDJ010000304.1 GCA_903847325.1 uncultured beta proteobacterium
TACGCAATCAAAACCGCCGACCATGACTATCGGTAATGATGAGCGTTGAGCCAACCAGCCGGCGAATGTCTTCTTCACCTTTGAGTACAAATTGGGTATTGCCGCGATTGGTTGCTACCAGCCAGGTGCTGGGCGTCGAAAATGTCGAGACGCTGATAATGCTGTGAATCTCAGGCATGAGCTCGCGGGTTGAGATCTCCTCCTGAACCAACGCAAACACATCCTCGGGCAATGTCGCAGGATCCTCGACCCAGAATAACTCCTTACCCTCTGCGCTCATCAAGGCGAGGCAACCGTCCGGGGCGTTGACCGGAAAGGCACGGACTGGCACGATACCCTCGTGCACCTGACCGTCCGGCAAGGTCGCAACCAATCTGCCGGCAGAGTTACGCGACATCAACAAATCAAGCATGTTCAGTCTCCGGCGCAGGTGCGAGTGGAGGCTGCTCCTCCGCGTTGAGTCTGGTTTGTGCCTGGTAGAGTGCATGATATGCACCACCACGCGCAAGCAAATCATCATGATTACCGATTTCAACAACCTGTCCACGATCCATCACAACCAGACGATCGGCTTTGCGCAGGGTGCTGAGTCGGTGGGCAATTGCAATGGTTGTTCGGCCTTGAATGAGGTTGTCGAGTGCTTCCTGGATTTCCATCTCTGTGGTCGTATCGACCGACGATGTCGCCTCATCCAGAATCAGAATCCTTGGGTCGATGAGCAATGCACGCGCAATCGAGATACGCTGGCGCTCGCCACCTGACAAGGCCTGCCCGCGTTCACCGACCAGCGAGTCGTAGCCTTGGGGCAGTCGCAAAATAAATTCATGGGCGCGCGCAGCACGAGCCGCGGCGACGATTTCCTCGCGGGTTGCCTCGGGTTTGCCGTAAGCGATGTTTTCAGCAATCGTGCCAAAAAACAGGAAAGGTTCCTGAAGCACCAAGCCGATATTGCGGCGAAACGAAGTCAGCGAGTAGGACCGGATATCAACGCCATCGACACGGATGCCACCCTCGGTCACATCATAAAAACGACAGATCAGATTCACCAGCGAGCTCTTACCCGAGCCACTGTGGCCAACCAGACCGATCATTTCGCCCGCACCAATATTCAGGGAGACATTGCGCAAAACTGTACGGCTGCCATAACGAAATCCTACGTTGCGCAGCTCGATGCGTCCTTCGATGCGCTCAAGCGGCACCGGACGCGCTGCATCAGGTACGCTGGAGACGTGGTCCAGAATATCAAAAATCCGTTTAGCACCGGCCGCAGCTTGCTGGGTATGGGACACAATCCGGCTCATCGAATCCAGGCGTGAATAGAACCTGCCGATATAAGCCAGAAAGGCTGCGAGCACCCCCACTGTTATAGAACTTGCGGCGACCTGTGAAATACCAAAAATCCAGACGACCAGCAGGCCAATTTCGGTCAGGAAAGTCACCGTCGGCGCAAATAGCGCCCACACTTTATTGATGCGGTCGTTCACGCTCAGGTAGCGGTCGTTCGCCTCTCTGAAGCGCGCAACCTCACGATGCTCCTGGGCAAATGCTTTCACCACACGAATCCCGGGAATGGTGTCGGCCAACACGTTGGTCACCTCGCTCCAGGAGCGATCGACTTTCTCAAAGCCATGACGCAGTCGTCCTCTGACCAAATGGATCATCCAGACAATCATAGGCAATGGGATAAGCGTTGTCAGTGCGAGCCAGGGATCGATAGAGATTAAAATGGCCGCCGTCATGACGATCATCAATACATCATTGGCGAAATCGAGTAAATGCAGGGACAAAAATAGATTGATCCGGTCTGTTTCACTACCAATTCGGGCCATCAGATCGCCCGTACGCTTACCACCGAAATACTGCAGGGATAAGGTTTGCAAATGCGTAAAGGTCGCTGTGCGAAGATCCGCACCGATTCGCTCACTCACCCAGGCCAGCAGATAAGTGCGCGCCCAGCTCAGCAACCACGCAAGCAGTGCGGATACAACCAGTCCGGTCAAGTACAACGCAACCAGGTCATAGTTGATCGGTTTGCCGTTCTGGAATGGGATCAGGATCTTATCCATCAACGGCATCGTCAGGTATGGCGGCACCAGTGTTGCCGCAGTAGACATTAGCGTGAGGATAAAACCAATCGTCAGAGGCGTACGATAGGGTTTGGCAAAACGCGCCAGGCGCAGCAGTGCCCAGGTTGTCGACGGCCCTGTAGGATCCGAATTGCATACCGCGCAATCATCGTGATCCGGGGCATAGGGCGTCCCACAGGTCGGACACGCCGCAGCATCCGCCTCAATCTGGCGGGTTGGATCAGCAAGCGTCTGCTGGAGGTCGTCAAACAAGTCAGACATCCGTCTGACAGCGGGCGTCATGCTCAGAGTATGCCGCCAAACGCCAAGTCTTACCTGGCCTTCGAATAACTCAATCGTGCCTACGCCAGCATGATCCCGGTGCTGCAAAGATTGTGAAGCGGTGACAGGCCAACTCAGCCAGTCAGCGGCGCCAGGCTCGCGCGCGAGCAAGCGGCGTGAGGTCAACACCAGCGCACCTGTTGAGAAAAAAAGATGCTGATCCAGATCGGGCTCGAGCCAGGTCAGGATTTTTTCTTCTGGTTCAAGCAATGGCTCAATAGCCTGAGCCCAGCCAGACGGCAAAATCAGTTCAATCGCAGAATTTTTAGTTAAAAGAGATGTCATCTCTGTGACGCATGATGCCCACCGGTATGAACCACCCATTTCAATAGGAAATGGCTAAGAACCTACTATGGTTAATGTGTAAGTATAACGACCCGTGGCCAATCTCACCTCCACGCATTGCCAAGCGCCCCTGCTTGAAGGTCTTTTTGCTGCGATAATGACAAATACGCAACATTGCTGCACTGCAGCACGAGCTTTTGATCATGAACACTCAAGATATTGTCATCCAACGCATTATTCCTGTGCGCGGCCCGAACATGTGGACTTACCGTCCAGTGCTGGAGGTTTGGGTCGATATTCAAACGCTTGCACAACTGCCTCACGCACTCACTACCCGTTGTTACGCACGCCTGATGCAATGCCTCCCTATTTTGAGGCAGTCAACACGCATTACAGAAAATCCAGCCGACTGCATGTTCGAACTTGAAAAAGGTGTTTTTCAGGCGGCGTTGCTCGAGCATGTCACAACCGCCTTGCAAGGGATGGCGGGACTACCAGCCGGTTTTGGCCATACGCACTCAACGTCCAGTCCCAATGTCTTTAAGGTCATTGTTCGCGCATGGCACGAGGATGTGACGATGTTCGCATTGCTGGCAGCCCGGGATTTAATTTTGGCAGCGATCAGCGACCAGCCCTACAACCTGCACAGCACTATCGAAACACTTAACAAGCTCAGGCTGCAATTCTGTCTGGGGCCGAGCACGGCCTGTATTGTCGATGCCGCGGACGACAGGGATATCCCCGCCATCCGGCTGAGCGAGGGCAATTTGCTACAACTCGGTTATGGCGTCAATCAACGCCGGATCTGGACCGCCGAAACGGATAACACCAGTGCCATTGCGGAAACAATTTCGCGCGACAAAGAGTTAACCAAGTCATTGCTTGAGGCTTGTGGCGTGCCAGTCCCTCACGGACGCGAAGTCACTCACCCGGCAGACGCCTGGGAGGCCGCGCAAGAGATAGGTCTGCCCGTTGTGGTCAAACCCACAGATGGCAATCACCAGCGTGGCGTATTTATTAATCTTTCGACGCAGAACGAAGTGGAAACCGCCTTCACAGAGGCAGATCGCGAAGGATCCGGTGTCCTGGTTGAAAATTTTATCCGGGGCGTCGAACATCGGTTGCTGATTGTTGGCGGCAAACTCGTTGCTGCGGCCCGCGGGGAAAACGCGACCGTCACAGGCGATGGCGTACACGCAATCGCTGCACTCATCCATGCGCAGCTCAATGGGGACCCGAAGCGCGGACATGAAGACGACCTGCCACTGAATCATGTCAAACTCAGCCCAGCCGTTGAGCTTGAGCTCGCGCGCCAGGGCCTGTCATTCAACTCGGTCCCCGCACTTGGTCAGGTGGTCACGATCCAGCGCATCGGCAATGTTGCCTATGACTGCACCGAACTGGTTCATCCAGAAGTTGCCGCGATCGCCTCGGTCGCGGCACGTATCGTCGGACTCGATATTGCAGGCATCGATCTGGTCGCCGAGGACATTTCAAAACCGCTGCACACGCAGGGCGCAGCGATTGTCGAGGTCAATGCGGGCCCAGGGTTGCTGATGCATCTCAAACCCGCAGGCGGACAGCCACGGCAGGTCGGTCGAGATATTGTGGATTACACCTTCCCTCCTGGCGATATGGCACGCGTGCCGGTCATCGGCATTGCGGGGACACGCGGCAAAACCATGACGGGCAAGCTGCTTTTCAGACTCCTTGGCCTGCACGGTTTACGAACTGGCCTGGCCAGCAGTGACGGACTTTTTGTAGATCGTCGACAGCTGCGCCGTGGAGACTGTGCCACCTGGGCGGACGGCCGCCGCGTGTTGCTTAACCGGGAAGTACAAGCGGCCATTATTGAAAATGGTTGCACACAAATTCTGACTGAAGGCCTCGCCTACGAACGCTGCGAGGTTGGCATCATCACCAATATCGACTGGACCGAAGACCTCTCAAACCACGACGTGCTCGATGAGCAGGAGCGGATCATGGTCTATCGTACCCAGATGGATGTCATATTGCCAGGCGGTATGGCGGTTCTGAATGCCGACGATGAGCGTGTGCTCGATCTGGCCAGATTTTGTGATGGTCAGATCACGCTCTTTAGCAAACAGGCGAAACTCCCCGCACTGACCGAGCACCTACAGGCGGGCGGCAGAGCTGTTTTCATCGACCATAACCAGCTGATCATGGCGCAAGGAGCGCAGCGCATCAATCTTTGTGATGTGGCTTCAATCCCGGTGACCGGTCAAGCAACAAATATCCTGCAAATCTACAATGTGATGGCCGCAGCGGCAAGTGCATGGGCGTTAGGCTTAACACCTGATCTGATCGAAGCTGGTCTGGTGAGTTTTGTATCCGATTGAAATAAGATTCTCTGATGGCTGACGTGCAGTAACGATTGCACCCTGCCAACCTGCGCTACTATTTTTCTAAGTCATTTATGTTTTACATTGCGACCAGTACCTTGATACCACGTACATACAGGAATACATAATGGAAGTGTCACGCATTCGCGCCTTGCGCGGCCCCAATCTGTGGAGCCGTCAAACTGCCATCGAGGCCGTGGTCACCTGCAAAGGGGTCGAATGCGACCTCGACCAGATTCCAGATTTCGTCACGCAATTGCGGGCCCGCTTTCCTGATGTAAAGCCGCTACGCCCTTTCGGCCACAAAGACCCGATCACACTGGCCCACGCAATGGAAGCCGTGGCCCTTGGACTGCAGGCAGCAGCAGGATGCCCGGTGGCGTTTAGCCAGACCTTTGCCACGCCTGACCCCGAGTCTTTTCAGGTGGTCGTGCAGTACACCGAAGAGCCTGTCGGGCGTCTTGCCTTTGATTTAGCCGAGGCACTCATTCTCGCCACGATCACCCACGAGCCCTTTGATATCAAACAGGCACTCGATCGCCTGCGCGAGCTGGACGAAGATGTTCGTCTGGGACCCAGTACCGATTCGATTGTGAATGCCGCGATTGCGCGAGGCGTACCTTACCGCCGCCTGACCGAAGGCAGTCTGGTGCAGTTTGGCTGGGGGAGCAAACAGCGGCGGATCCAGGCCGCCGAGACAGGGAATACCAGTGCGATTGCCGAAGCGATCGCGCAGGATAAAGATCTGACCAAAATGCTGCTCGATGCAGCAGGCGTCCCTGTCCCTCAGGGGCAAGTCGTGTCACGCGAAGAAGACGCCTGGACAGTGGCCAATAAAATCGGCCTGCCCGTGGTACTCAAGCCTCGCGACGGCAATCAGGGCAAAGGCGTGGCAGTCAATATCGAGACGCGCGAGCAGCTCAATGCAGCGTTTGCGGTCGCCTCACAAATTAGCTCTGATGTAATTGTCGAGCAATACATACCAGGCCACGATTTCCGTATGCTGGTGATCGGCAATCAACTGATCGCTGCAGCAAGGCGTGATCCTCCACAAGTCATTGGCGATGGCACGCATTCCATTCGCCAGCTTGTTGATCAGCTCAATACCGACCCATTACGCGGCGATGGCCATGCGACGCCTCTCACCAAAATCCGTTTTGACGATATTGCTCTGGCGACACTTGCAACACAGCACCTGAGCGCCGACTCCGTCCCCGAAAAAGGCAAACGTATTCTGTTGCGCAACAATGCCAACCTGAGTACTGGGGGCAGCGCCACCGATGTGACTGACGAGGTTCATCCAGAACTGGCCGCACGGATGGTGACAGCCGCCCAAATGGTCGGACTCGATATCGCGGGTGTTGATCTGGTGGCAGAGACAGTCATCAAACCCATGGAAGAGCAACGCGCCGGCATTGTAGAAATCAATGCTGCGCCTGGTCTGAGAATGCACCTGAGCCCTTCGTTTGGCAAAGCGCGACCGGTCGGCGAAGCAATTGTCGCCAGCATGTTCGCCGAAGGCGACAACGCGCGCATACCTGTCGTGGCGGTTGCCGGCACAAACGGTAAAACAACCACCGTTCGCCTCACCGCGCACCTGCTGGGCACCAGCGGCAAGCGCGTTGGCATGACCAACTCCGATGGCGTTTATATCGAGCACAGATGCATCGACACGGGTGACTGCAGTGGCCCACGCAGCGCCCGAAATGTGTTGATGCATCCAGACGTCGATGCCGCGGTATTCGAAACAGCACGCGGTGGGATTCTGCGCGAAGGACTGGCTTTTGATAAATGTGATGTCGCGATTGTCACAAACATCGGGATCGGTGATCACCTGGGTATGAATTTCATCAATACCGTTGATACTCTTGCCCTGGTTAAACGCGTGATTGTGCAAAACGTCGCCTCCCATGGCGCCGCCGTGCTGAACGCAGCAGATCCACTGGTCGCCCAAATGGCAGAGTCTTGCCCCGGCCAAGTCATCTTTTTCGCGCATGACGGGCACCACCCCGTGCTCAACACGCACCGCGCACAAGGCAAACGCGTGGTGTACCAGGACGGCGCACAGCTCGTCTGCTCCGAAGCAGGCAAAGAACACCGCATCGCACTCAAAACTATTCCGCTCACCCGCAATGGAACGATTACGTTTCAAATTGAAAACGCGATGGCAGCAACTGCCGCTGGCTGGGCACTCAATCTCGAATGGAAAACAATCGAAGCCGGGCTCTCGAGCTTTGTCAACGATGCACAAACAGCCCCAGGCCGTTTCAATGTGTTTGAGTACCGCGGTGCCACAGTCATTGCGGACTACGGTCATAATCCAGACGCCATTCTCGCTCTGGTGCAGGCGATTGAAAGCATGCCCGCGACGCGACGCACTGTCGTGATCAGCGGTGCGGGTGATCGACGAGACGAGGATATTTCACGTCAGACTGAAATCCTCGGCGAAGTGTTTGACGATGCCATCCTCTATCAGGATCAATGCCAGCGCGGACGCGAAGATGGCGAGGTACTCGCACTGCTCCAGCTTGGTCTTAAAAACGTGACGCGCACTAAACAGATCCAGGAGATCCGGGGAGAGTTTCTCGCCATCGATACAGCACTGGCAAAACTCGCCCCTGGTGAGCTATGTCTGATACTGATTGATCAAGTGCAAGAAGCGTTGGATCACATTGCTTTGAGGGTCGCTGAGCAATAAAAATAATTTTGTTTGCAAGCTGGATTTCTGGATGTAATCTGAGTACCTGACAAAGCTGACTCAGCCAGCATAAGGAGGGTCTATGCATCCGGAACATCCCGTGAGCCAAATGTCGCGACGCAAAGTGCTGTCGCTAGGCGTTGCAGGCTCTGCAACATTGGCGTTTTCAAAGATAGCGGATGCGGCGCAATCTACACTGCAGCTTGCCTTTAAATTCGGCGAACGCGATCTGATCGCGTTCCCTGAAAAAAAACCAATGATTGTGCTGACCTCCCGGCCCCCACAACTTGAGACGCCCTTTTCCTACTTCGATAACAAAATCATTACTCCGAATGATGAGTTTTTTGTACGTTATCACTGGGCGGGCATTCCTACATCGATTGATCCTCAGACCTATCGGTTAAAAATCGGTGGCAATATTCAAAACCCGATTGAATTGTCTTTGCAGGATCTGAAAACAAAATTCACCTCCAAGAGTGTGGTCGCGGTTAACCAGTGCTCGGGTAACAGTCGTGGCTTTTTTGAACCACGTGTAAACGGTGGACAGCTAGCCAATGGGGCAATGGGCAACGCAGAATGGGTGGGCGTAGCATTGAAAGATATTTTGCAAAAAGCCAACCCTGGCAAAACAGCTAAACAAGTGAGCTTCGATGGCTTGGATAAACCGATACTGGGCGATGGCCCAGACTTTATCAAAGCGCTCGACATCGACCATGCGATGGACGGTGAGGTCATGCTCGCCTACCAAATGAACGGTGCCGACCTTCCCCTGCTCAATGGCTATCCGCTCAGACTAGTTGTGCCGGGTTATTACGGGACCTATTGGGTGAAACACCTGAGTCAGATTAACGTACTGGACGAAGTATTTAATGGATTCTGGATGAATCCTGCTTACCGCATCCCGGATAACGACTGCAATTGTGTGGAGCCAGGCAAAGCTTTCGAAAAGACCATCCCGATCAATCGCTACAATGTTCGCTCCTTCATCACCAACTTGAATGATCAGAGTGTCGTGATGGTTGGCAAACCAACACTTGCCAGAGGGATTGCCTTTGATTCTGGACGAGGTATCGCGAAAGTCATGTTTTCTCAAGACGATGGCAAAACCTGGATGGAAACCAGCTTGGGCAAAGACCTCGGGAATTACTCTTTCAGGCCATGGTCGATCGAATTCAAACCGACCCGGAAAGGCCCATTGACCTTGCGTGTCAAAGCATTCAACCGCGCGGGCGAAACGCAACCCATGCAAGCCAGATGGAATCCTGCCGGATATATGCGCAATGTTGTTGAGTCAACCATTGTTCAGGCAGTCTAAGGGGACATCATGACTAAGACGAAGCACTTCACATGGTCCAGTGTTGCAGGCATTGCAGCAATGACCTACATGACGTCCGCATCACTGCTGTTTACGCCAACATCAGCTGTGGCTAAAGATATTGAGCTACCGGGCGATGGGACGCTTTGGAGACCTTCTGCCTTGCCAGGCTACCAGCTCACGCTACAAAACTGTTCGGCGTGCCATTCAGCGCATTACGCTGAGTACCAGCCACCAAACTCCAGTCCAGCTTACTGGCAGGCAACGGTCGTCAAAATGCAAAAAGCATTCAAGGCACCCGTTTCTGATAGCGATATTGCACTGATTACGGAGTATTTAACGCAAACTTATGGCGAAAATCGTAAGTAATCAAGCATATGTAATTAACTGTAAATAATCGCGCACTACGCAACGTCTCAGCATAGTGCGCGGGGTATGACATTTAATTAGCTTTATCTCCAGGCGTACCGGGTGGAAAACCAAAGCCTGGAAACATCGAACGCGTTTGCTCCTGCATCTTGTCCTGCATTTGTGCAAACAAAGTCTTGCTCTGCTCAACATAACTATTCATCATGTTTTGCACCATCGGGGTCTGCACATTCATGAACTGCGACCAGTTTTCAGGACTCAGTTGATTTGCACCATAGATACCCTTTGACTGATCAGCCATGCGATCCTGAATATCCATGAACGCCTGGATATTTTTCTCAAGATACGAGCCCATGACACCCTGCATGGCGTGACCGTAAAAACGGATCACATGCCCGAGCATCGTGGACGAAAACATGGGTACCCCACCACTCTCCTCCTCGAGAATGATTTGCAACATGATGCTGCGCGTCAGATCTTCGGATGATTTAGCATCGACCACCTTAAAAGCCTCGTGATCGAGCACGAGCTGTTTGACATCCGCCAGCGTAATGTAGGTGCTGGTCTGTGTGTCATACAAACGGCGGTTAGGATACTTCTTGATCAGACGCACGGACGCTTCTGCTGCTGCTTCAGTCATTGGGTTCCCCATAGTACTTATTATGCTTACAGTATATAAATAAAATCACTGGGCTTAGCCCATATGCAATCCACCGTTCAAGGAGAAATCCGCCCCCGTCGAAAATCCAGCGTCTTCGGATGCAATCCAGGCAACGATCGATGCGATCTCTTCGGGACGGCCCAGTCGTTTGACAGGAATAGTGGCAACAATTTTCTCAAGCACATCCGGACGGATTGCACGGACCATGTCAGTCCCGATATAGCCAGGTGAAACAGTATTGACCGTCACACCTTTACTTGAGACCTCAAGAGCCACGGACATCGTAAAGCCGTGAATACCTGCCTTAGCCGTTGCATAGTTTGCCTGACCGAACTGACCCTTTTGGCCGTTGACGGAGCTGATATTAATGATGCGGCCAAAGCCCCGATCAACCATGTTGTCGATCACTTGCTTGGTCACGTTGAACAAGCTGTTGAGGTTGGTGTCCATCACAGCACGCCAATCATCCGCGGTCATCTTGCGAAACACACCATCACGTGTAATACCAGCATTATTGACCAGTACATCGACCGGACCATGCTCATCGACGACTTTTTTAAATGCCGCTTGCGTCGAATCCCAGTCAGAGACGTTACCAACAGAAGCATAAAATTTATAGCCTAAAGCAGCCTGCTCATCGAGCCATTGCTTGAAGTCCCGGCTTGGACCACAGCCAGCCACAACAGTCATACCTTCTTTGAAGAGTCGTTGGCAAATTGCAGTTCCAATTCCACCCATACCACCTGTTACGTACGCAAGTTTTGCACTCATATAGCTCTCCTCTTGCCACCTCCCCTTCATCTTTAGAAAGGGGACGTAGCGACCGCTTTGTATAAAAACCATGCCCCGCGCGGCTAAGGGTGGTCTGACCTCAAATTAAAAAATTACAACTATAAAAACTTAAACGGCTCGCACTTTGACAAACGAACCCGGCGCAGCGTCAATGACGGGGTAATCCGTATTGCCAGCAATCTTAGGGGCTCTGACTTTTTTACCGCTATGGGCAGCTAGCCATTCATACCAGTCCGGCCACCAGCTTCCCGGTACTTCAGTGGCTTTTTCGAACCACTGGTCAGCATCTTTTGGATTTTTTCCTTCAGGGCCTACCCAGTAATTCCGTTTCTTCTTGGCTGGGGGATTAATCACGCCCGCTATGTGACCTGAGGCGCCTAATACAAAGCGATTTTTCCCTGAAAAAATACCAGACGAGGCATAACCCGATTTCCACGGCACAATGTGGTCTTCGCGAGAGGCGTAGAGATAGGTCGGCACCTTGATCTTGCCCAGATCAATCGGCACACCGGCGCAGATAAGCTGATTAGGCTGGCAGAGTTTATTTTCGAGATAGGTATTGCGGAAATACCAGGTAAAAAACGGTCCGGGTAAATTCGTGCTGTCCCCATTCCAGAACAGTAAATCGAACGCGACGGGTTTCTCGCCTTTTAAATAATTGGATACGACATAATTCCAGACCAGTTCGTTGGGACGTAAAAACGAAAACGTCGCGCCTAATTCACGGGCGGACATCAAACCACCCTGCCCGATCTGCTGTTCACGCATACTGGCGTGTTGCTCATCGACAAAGACATTCAATGCGCCGGTATCGGTAAAGTCAACCATTGAAGTCAGCATCGTCAGCGCAGCAACAGGCTCCTCGCCTCGACCAGCGGCCACCGCCAGCGCGGTTGCCAGCAATGTCCCGCCAACACAGAAGCCCAGCGCATTGATTTTGCTTTGGCCTGAAATAAGCTGCGTGACTTCAATAGCCTTGAGCACGCCAAGCTCTAAGTAATCATCCCAGGTGGCATGATCGATGCCATCTGTATCCTCTGGCAAGGGATTGCGCCAGGAGGTCATATAGACCGTAAAGCCTTGCTCGACAGCGTGTCGTACAAATGAATTTTCGGGCTGCAAATCAAGGATATAAAATTTATTAATACAAGGCGGCACCAGCAGAATCGGACGCTGGTAGACCGTCGGTGTTGAGGGTGCGTATTGAATCAACTGGAAAAAACGGTTTTCGAATACGACTGAACCTTTAGAGGTTGCTACGTTTTCACCGACTGTAAATTTACTTTCATCCGACTGACTAATCCGGCCTTTTTGCAAATCGGTAATTAAATTTGACATACCCGCGCGCAGAGTCTCGCCGCCTGAACTCACGACCGCCGCCTGAGCATCCGGATTCGTCGCAAAAAAATTCGCGGGTGACAGGGCATCGACAAACTGCATGACAGAAAACTGCAACCGGTCTTTCATCTCGTGAGGCACGTCGGCAGCATCAACCATACGCTGCATAGCCTGGGACGAAAGCAAATAGAGGTGTGCCATCATCAAGTGCGGGGGGCTCTTTGCCCACGCTTCACTGGAAAAACGACGATCCTTAACCGGTGGTAACTGACCCTGAGTAACCTCTTCGGAGAGTCGTTTCCAGGCCTGCAAGAAATCCTGTTGTATGGATGTCATCGCATCCGGAGATATACCTGGCGGGGGTGTCCAGCCATCTGGAAAGGGAAAATTCACATCAAGACCTTTTTTATTTCTGCGGCGGATCAATCGTGCGCTGCAAAAAGGTCATTGTCAATGAGGGTAAACGGGAACAAGCGTTTTAATGATTAAAACAAGCAATACGTGTCATTCAGATGACGCAATGATCATATTCATGAAAGAATGCTCTATAAAAAATATGCCGCGGTTTTAACTCATAGACGATTGAAATGAACGTAAATAAGAAAATCTTAGCCTCCTGCTTGCTTCTGCTTTTGCTACTACAAGGCTGCAGCTCCCATGGTCCGAGTTTTTCGGATATGTCCCAGTCCTACCAATCTTTACTGGAAAAATACAATTTAAACAGCGCACTCTTAAACGTTGTACGCGCTTCCCAAAATCGTCCCCTCAGCTTTCTTGCCATCCCCTCCATCACGGGCTCTGGTTCGATTAGCGAGACGGCGGGTATCAGCGCCAATGTCTTAAGCGCCGTTCCCAGCACAGTGGGCGGCTTTCTCTCAGCAGGCGCAGGCACATACTACGGTGGCGGCTATGAGGCGACCCTGGGCCGTTCGTTTACCTTTACGCAATCTTCCATGGATAACGCTGAATTTTCGAAGAAAATCATGACGCCGATTTCGCTGGAAACAATCAACTATTTAAATAACCGGCATATTAATAAAGAGCTGCTTTTTTCACTGACGCTCTCCTCGATCGAAATCAAGCGCCCAGGCCAGGATCCCGTTGTTTACAACAATTACCCGGACTCAAAGTCGTACGCCGAATTTCGGCAACAATTATCCAGATTAGTTAAATTGGGGTTATCAACGCAAGCGATGGAAAAAAAAGAAACTGTCGGCCCCCTGATGCCAGAGGTCTTCAGGGATAAAGAGGTGCTTGATTTTTTTGAGGCTAAAACTAAACACAGACTCTCTCTGGAAAAAGTGTCGACTAAAAATGGCGTGTACTTCCAGGTATTCCAGACCCGCGAAATTGCAA
>CAINDJ010000305.1 GCA_903847325.1 uncultured beta proteobacterium
GCCACATCAAACCACTGCGCGCAAGCAAAGTCAGATCCGAAGAGCGTCGGCCCGCATCAGGCCCGTCTACACCAAGGGGCGCCACACGGCTAATCACAAGCGCGGGGTTCGCTGACAGTAACGCTTGATCAGAAATGTCCGCTAATTGCAGCAGAGAACCAGGTGATTGATCCATGACGAGATCGGCGCTGGTTGCGAGCTCACGTAATTTCAGCCGGTCAGCCGACTGCGTCAAATCCAGACGCATCAGCTTTTTGGACGCTTGCATCCAGAGGTTGTAGGCAATCCGTGCCGGATCGTCAGGCGTGTTGACCTCGCACACAGAGATGACCTCTGCACCGAGTGAGGCGAATAATTTGCACCCATAGGCGCCCAGCTCACCTGAACAGTCCAACACGTGCAGTCCTGCAAGTGCATGCACTGTAGGCTGCGCCGCCGCCCCCTCTGTGGTCGAATTGCTTTTCGTCATGCCCCCTCCCCGGTAACAATGGACGATTTCGATCGTATACCGATTTTTAACACGTCAAACAGGGGGTGTGAGGCGAAGGCCTGAATGACGCAGCAATCCCTATTTACCCGCCGCAGGACCATTCGCCCCCGGAGCATTACTCACCGTCTACGAAGGCTTTACCGTCACCGAACCAGGCGCCGCGCCCTTTTCATAGTTATAACTAATGACATTAGATTGACCCATTGAGACCTGGATCAGATTGGGATAGTCATACGCCGCACCAGAGGAATGATCGATCGCTACGCCGATTAACCCACCAAACAAGAAATTACCCGCCATCCCTGCTCTCGCCACCGACTCAACCGAAGCACGCCCGACCTCGTAGTCGGGCTTTTTACAGGTAATTAACAAAGGATCATGTGAGCGCTGGATCTGGGTCGAGCCAGGTGACGCGATAAACCATTTGCCTTTGGCATTGGTTATCTCGCACTCTGCACCCGTAACAGCCACAGCATCCTTTCTCGTCTCTACAGAAACACTTTGTTGCGTACCGCCGGTGATGGACGCGCAGCCGGATAATTGCAAGCTTGCAAGCGACACAAGCATGATGAACACCAAACGAAAGTTAATCGCCACAGTCAACCCCTTGTTATTTAAATTATTGAAGTACGCACCGCAACTAGTTTTTAT
Organism: uncultured beta proteobacterium; assembly: GCA_903847325.1. Classification (GTDB taxonomy): domain Bacteria; phylum Pseudomonadota; class Gammaproteobacteria; order Burkholderiales; family Burkholderiaceae_B; genus Zwartia. The sequence continues at coordinate 1,142 of CAINDJ010000305.1, forward strand.
CGACGACCAGGTGTCGTATAGACCGTATTCCCTGACTGCGTAGCGGTTGAGCCATCACTGCCATGGGTGGTATTGCCTAACTGGGTGTAAGAAGTACCGTTGCTGCTGTAGGTGGTGTTGCCCGAGCGGGTGTAGGACACCTGAGCCGTGGCTGTTGTCATGGCTGCGGTTGCGATGCAGAGTGCGGCGAAATAGTGAAGTGTTTTCATGTGAGTCTCCTTTTGTTATTTTTATTATGAGGAGGCTCGTGTCTCGTGGGGTGATACTCTTTTTTTGTTAAAGAATAAACAAGGCAAAACTAAAATTATGGGAGGAAGATCGGCATCGAAAGGTCAGCCTGCCTATTAGTTATCCAGCTTTTTGCTTTTCTACATTACTGTCAGCGGCACGATGATTACGACCATGCGCCAAAATTTTCCCTATGGTGGTGGCTCATCAAATGAGACTAAGCCGCGATGCAAGCCTCACTATTAGTGAATCGCATGTTGAGACTAGCTCTTAAAACTCCGCTAACCCTTAAATCGGTTATGCACATTAATCAACAATATGTATAA
>CAINDJ010000306.1 GCA_903847325.1 uncultured beta proteobacterium
AAGCGTTGCCTGCCCGATCCCACGCTTTGGAGTCGTGGCTGCACGAATAAACGCGGGATCGTCTTCCTCATTAGCGATCAACCGGAGATAGGACAAGATATCCCGCACCTCAGCTTTATCAAAAAAGCTTTGCCCACCTGAAATTGTGTAAGGAATACGGACATTGCGCATCGCTTGCTCAACAATCCGTGCCTGATGATTGCCGCGATACAAAATAGCAAAATCTTTCCAGGTCGCTTGTTTTTCAAAACGCGCAGCAGAAATTTTCATCGCGACGTTTTCAGCCTCAACCTCATCACTCGACATGGCCGTCACGGAGATCGCATCGCCCGTACCGTGCTCCGACCAAAGTTTCTTTTCGAACAGCTTTGGATTTTTTGAAATCACGTTGTTCGCTGCAGCCAGGATACGCTGACTCGAACGATAGTTTTGCTCGAGCTTAATCAGTCGGATAGTGGGATAGTCGGTGGTGAGTTTGGCGAGGTTTTCAATCGTCGCGCCGCGCCAGGCATAAATCGCCTGATCATCATCGCCCACAGCAGTAAACATTGCACGCGGTCCGGTCAGCCACTGCACAAGCCGATACTGACAGACGTTGGTATCCTGGTACTCATCGACCAGGAGATACCGAACGCGCTTTTGCCATTTTTCACGGACCTCGACATTACGCTCAAAGATCTGCGCAGGCACCGCGATCAGATCATCAAAATCCACCGCCTGATAGGCCGCGAGCGTGGCGTTGTAACTACGATAAATTTTTGCCGCCTCGACTTCACTCGGAGTCGTCGCCAGCAACGCAGCACCATCCGGATCGATTAAGCCATTTTTCCACAGCGAAATTGTCTGCTGGACGGATTTCAAACGCCCGCGATCGGTTGTTGCAAGCAAGTCTTGCACGATCGCCAGCGCATCATCCGAGTCAAAAATTGAAAATTTCGGCTTTAGTCCAGCATGCTGCGCTTCTTCGCGCAAAATCCTTACGCCTAGTGAATGGAATGTACTGATCGTCAGGCCCTTAGCCTGACTCGCATCAACCAGACGTTTAACACGATCATCCATCTCGCGCGCGGCTTTATTGGTAAAGGTCAGCGCCACAATATTGCGAGCAGAATAATCACACTCTTTAATCAGGTATGCGATTTTTTGCGTGATGACACGCGTCTTACCAGACCCCGCGCCAGCCAGCACGAGACAAGGTCCATCCAGATACAACACAGCCTCGCGTTGCGCTGGATTCATTCCCGAGGTGGCAGAGGTCGACATGTCTGTTCTTTAAATTTCGAGCGGGTCAACTTCAAGTTGCCAGCGCACTTTGCGTGACTCTGGCAATTCATTCATTTCAGCAAGCCATTGACGCAATAAAGACTGGATCGCAGGGCGATGTGATGCCTCAAGCAACAGTTGTGCACGGCACATATTATCTACGCGCACGATGCGCAAAGGTACTGGATCATACAGGGTGATCATCTCTGCACTCTGTTGTTGCTCCATTAGTGCTTGCGCAGCCTCCTTGGCGCTTTGTAAAAATGCGATGGCAACATTTAACTCGCGTGCCTCCGCACTCAATAAGGCCTGATGAGAAAACGGTGGCAGCATCGCCGACTCACGCTCTTGCATGGAGTGTTTAGCAAAGCCTGAATAATCATGTTTAAGTAATGCCTGATACACAGGCTGCTCAGGATAACCGGTCTGTACGATCACCTCGCCATGACCGGTATGACGACCGGCCCGACCCGCCACCTGCATGAGCTGTGCAAACAATCGCTCAGGCGCACGAAAATCCTGAGAAAACAGCATCGCATCAGCGTTAAGTACACCCACCAAACCTAAGTTAGCAAAGTCATGGCCTTTAGCGACCATTTGCGTACCGACTAGGATGTCCACCTCGCCTGCATGCACACTCGCAAAGAGTGCCTGGGCACTGCCTTTTTTACGTGTACTGTCCGCATCAATCCGAGCTATGCGCGACTCAGGAAAGAGCTCTGCCAGGTGCTCTTCGATACGCTGAGTCCCCCGCCCCATAGGTTGCAAATCCTGATCACCACAGTCAGGACAAGAAGCGGGTACCCGCTGCTGATAGCCGCAGTGATGACAGTGCAGCTGATGTCGCCCTGGGGTACTACGGTGTAAAACGGTAAAGGTTGTACATCTCGGGCACTGACTCACCCAGCCACAGGACGCGCAATGCAATGCCGGTGCGTAACCTCGTCTGTTTAAAAATATCAGGACTTGTTCTTTATTGTCCAGGCGCTCACGCATCGCAGTCAGCAAATGCGGAGACATCCCATGATCCATTTTGAGGCGCCGGGTATCAACGAGTCGAACACTCGGCAAAGAGACTGCGCGCGCGCGCGCAGGCAGATCCAAGCGCTTGTACTGACCACGATCAGCGCGCACCCAGCTTTCGAGCGAAGGCGTAGCCGATCCAAGCACCACAGGCACACCGAGATCATGACCGCGCCACACAGCCAAATCACGAGCAGAGTATCTCAGTCCATCCTGCTGCTTATATGAGGGATCATGTTCCTCATCAACGACGATCAAACCAACGTCTTGCATTGGCGCAAAAATTGCAAGGCGGGTACCAAGCACGACCCGTGCCTCGCCCCGCTGCACGCGCAACCAAGCTCTTAATCGCTCTCCATCAGACAAGCCGCTATGCAGCACAGCGAGTCCGCCGACACCCGCCACCGGCTCCAGACGCGCACGTAAGGCCTGCTCAAACTGAGGGGTCAGATTGATCTCTGGCACGAGCATCAAGACGCGCTGACCGCGTGCCAGTGCTTGAGCAGCCGCATGCAGATAGACTTCGGTTTTACCGCTACCCGTCACACCATAGAGCAAAAACGCCTTAAAACCCTCTGCACTTACAATTTCAGTGACCGCCTGTTGCTGCGCTTCGTTTAACGCGGGCACATCACTGGCAGCGACCGCCTTCATGGCGGGTGCACGCCGGTTGTCCAGCCGTGCAACCGGTCCACCAGCAGAGCGTTTACCTTGATAGGCCGTCACACTTCTCAAAGATACGGGTAAGGCGGGTAATACCACCTCACCCAATGGTCTCTGATAATAATCAGCTGCAAACTGTGCAAACTTTAGCCAGTGATCCGGTAACGGATCAATATCATCCAGAACGGTTTCAACGCTTTTTATCAATTTGGGGTCATACGCGGGCACGTCAGGGAGCCCAACCACCATACCAATCATTTTTCTGCGACCAAAAGGTACGATGACCCGCATTCCGGTTGCGACGGGAAAGTCACATCGATAGTCAAAAGGACCTTGGAGTGGCACATCCAGGACGACCCGAACCCACTGACCCGTTAATGCATCAGGTCTTGAAATATCGGATGGAATGATAGCCATAAACTTAAAGTGGTTTCTTCAATTTGCGTCTAACGCACTGAGTCGTAGAGTATTCAGAAATTATTGCTCCAGCATGTGGATAACTTTGGGGAAAACCATTCTTAAATTATTTTTTTGTTTACCATTATTTATAGCCGGCATCGAACA
>CAINDJ010000307.1 GCA_903847325.1 uncultured beta proteobacterium
CGTATTAGTTGCGGATCACTTTTCACCTCCTAAAGACGTCACAAGTGCGGACGCGATTAATTTATTGAGAGGTTTTGGCAACAAATTTGGGATTAAAAATTTTTATGAATCTGGTCGACATGGCATTGAACACGCTCTTCTACCTGAACTCGGTAAAGTTGGTCCTGGAGGACTGATTTTTGGCGCTGACTCCCACACCTGTACGGCGGGTGCTTTAAATGCTTGTGGTGTAGGTTTTGGTTCGACCGATCTGGCGGGTGTGATTGCTACCGGAGAACTCTGGGTCAAAGTGCCTCCCTCCATCAGGATAGAATTAATCGGTCAGCCTGGTCGTTTCGTCACAGGTAAGGACATCATCTTAAGTTTGATCGCAAAAATCGGGGTCGATGGTGCACTGAACGCAGCACTTGAATTTGGCGGCAGTGGTCTGTCCAGTCTCAATATCGACGAGCGCATGGCGATTGCGAATATGGCCGTTGAGGCCGGGGCCGACACCTGCGTATTTGAATATGATGAGCAGGTGGAGAAGTACATTGAACAATCAGGCTGGGTTGCCCGTATGCCAGTCATGCCGGATTCTGATGCTGAGTATCTGGCTCATCACACGATTGACCTGCAGCAGCTTACACCTCTGGTCGCAGTCCCTCCCTCACCCGCCAATGGCTTACCCATATCGGGATTCGCTGAAACGATCGTTCATCAGGTCTATATCGGCAATTGCTCTAATGGCACAATTACCGATCTGAGACAGGCCGCTGAAATACTGCAGGGCAACACCATTGCTCCTGCAGTCAGACTCATTATCGTTCCTGCAACAAGTGCGATTTATCGACAGGCTGCACGCGAGGGCCTGCTTGAGATCCTATCGGCAGCAGGTGCAGGCATCTCCTTGCCAACTTGCGGTGCCTGCTTTGGTGGGCATATGGGCATATTGGGTCAAGGAGAATCCGCCATCTCCACGACCAATCGAAACTTTAAAGGACGTATGGGGCATCGCGACGCTAAAGTTTATCTGGCCAACCCCTGGGTCGCCGCCGCAGCAGCCATCGCAGGAAAAATTGTCGACCCACTGACAATTGCTCCACACGCAGGAAGAAAGGAGTGAGAATGCGTCGCACAACTGGCACGATCCATTTGTATGGTGCGCACGTCGATACAGACGTAATTTTGCCTGGCAAATACTTAAACCTTTACACACCCGAGGAGCTTGGTCCGCATTGCCTGGAGGGTCTGGACCCGACTTTCATCCAGCGGGTACGCGTGGGCGATGTCATTATCGCAGGCGATAATTTTGGTACAGGGTCTTCACGCGAACACGCCCCGATCGCAATTAAAGCTGCAGGGATTTCATGCATTATCGCAACGAACTTTGCCCGTATTTTTTATCGCAATGCGATCAATATTGGGCTGCCGGTTTTTGAATGTCCGGAAATTGTGGCCGCGGTTAAACAGGGCGACGTGATTGATGCAGATTTAGCCAAAGGACAATTTACAGTGAACGGCACGCATTTTCAGGCCAAACCCTTTCCTCCATATATACAGGGAATTATTGAAGCGGGCGGACTTGTCCCCTTCGTCAAAAAGCAACTGAACAAAATTTGAATAATGATTAGATTCGTTTAAGACAAACAGGTATACGAATAGGAAAAAACATGCTCATAATGAATTTGAAAAACCTCTCACGCATGCTGGTATTTTTTTTGGGAAGCGCCTTGGCTGCAGGCTCGGCAACCGTTGGGGCTCAAAGCAATTATCCAAACAAACCCATCCGACTCATTGTGCCTTTCGCTCCAGGCGGTGTAACCGATACAAGTGGGCGTTTGATTGCCGATCAATTATCACGTCGCATTGGACAGACCATTATTGTTGAAAATAAACCGGGCGCCTCAGGAAATATCGGTGCCGGCATGGTTGCAAACGCCGAGCCAGACGGCTACACGCTGGTTCTCGGTTTTGACGGCACGATTGTGATCAACCCTCACATTTTTACTTCGATGCCGCTCGATACGCTCAAGGATCTGACGCCCATCGGAAAAATTGGCGAAACAATTCTGATCCTGCTGGCCTATCCAAAGTTCGAAGCCCAAACACTTCAGGAAATCATTGCACTTTCAAAGCAGCCAGGCAAAACAATTAATTTTGGTTCCTCGGGCGTTGCCAGTCCGCAGCATATCGCTGTCGAACTGCTCAATCAGCAGACCGGTTCAAAACTTGTACACGTGCCCTATAAGGGTGGTGGACAAGCAATGATAGACGTCCAGGCGGGGGTCATTCCTCTGGTGTTTACTGCCGTGGCAGGCGGATACCCCTATATCAAATCCGGACGCCTGAATGCCATTGCTGTCTCAAGCGAAAAACGTGCAGCATCCCTTCCCGATGTCCCGACCTTCATGGAAAGCGGTGTCAAAGACTTTGTAGCAAGTGGCTGGGTCGGTATTTTCGCTCCGGGCAAGACCCCTCGCCCAGTCATCGACTATCTCAACAAAGAGCTAAACGCAGTGTTATCAGCTCCAGAGGTGATCGCTAAACTTGAAACTCTGGGTATCGAAGCCTCACCAGGCACGCCTGAAAAATTCAGCAAAGAAATCGCGAGTGATTTCAAACGCTATGGCGAGGTGATTAAAGCAGCTGATATCAAAGCAGATAACTAAACACTTAACCAGTATTTCTGAGTCCCGCGGCAATACCGTTTATCGCAATATGGATGCCGCGCTGCACTCTCTCATCCTCGTCACCTTCCCGATAGCGCCGAATCAACTCGACCTGCAGGTGATGTAAGGGATCAATATACGGAAAACGATTACGGATCGATCTGGCCAAGGCTGGGTTATTTGCAAGTCGCTGTTTCTCACCTGTCACCTTGCCAAGAGCATCGATCGTTCTCTGGCATTCGGCTTCGATGGCATTAAAAATCCGCTTGCGTAATCGCGTATCGGGCACAAGTTCGCTATAGCGTGATGCCAAGGCGGTATCGCTCTTGGCCAGCGCCATGTCCATATTCGATAACAGAGTTCGAAAAAAGGGCCAGGTTTTATACATCTTTTGCAACAAGCTGAGCGCGGCTTTACTGTGCGCAGCATCGCCTTGGGAAAGTAATGTTTCTACTGCTGAGCCAAAGCCATACCAGCCGGGCAAGGTCAACCGGCACTGCCCCCAGCTAAACCCCCAGGGAATTGCGCGCAAATCCTCAATTTTTTGACTTGGTTTACGACTTGCCGGGCGTGAACCAATATTGAGCTTAGCTATTTCTCTGATGGGTGTTGCGCTAAAAAAATACTCAGCAAAACCTGGCGTTTCGTAGACGAGCTTTCTGTAGGCTTGCATGCTGGCATTAGATAGGATCGCAGCAGTTTCTAAAAAAATACGGGTTGCCGGTTTAGAGGGTTTCAATAAGGTTGCCTCGAGCGTCGCAGCCAAAAGAGTTTCCAGATTACGTCTGCCAATCTCCGGATTTGCGTATTTGGAGCCGATGACCTCGCCCTGCTCTGTCAGCCTGATCTGGCCGCGCACCGTTCCAGGTGGCTGAGCGAGAATAGCCTCATAGCTTGGACCACCTCCGCGACCCACCGTGCCGCCTCGGCCATGAAATAAACGCAGTCGTATGCCGAAATCGCGTTCGAGGACATCAAACAATTCGACCAGTTCAATCTCCGCACAATAAAGCTCCCAGTTACTGGTGAAAATCCCACCATCCTTATTGCTATCCGAATAGCCCAGCATGATGTCTTGCTCAGCGCCCGAGCGCTGCACAAGCGACGCAATACCAGGCAAAGCATAAAAATCTCGCATAATAAGCGCGGCATTACGTAGGTCTTCTATCGTTTCAAAAAGCGGTACGACAATCAAATCCGCCAGTGCATGCTGCTCAAAATTACCTAGCATCAAGCCGCATTCCTTTTGCAACAACAGAACTTCAAGCAAATCACTGACTGTTTCGGTATGGCTAATGATGTAATGCCTGATCGCGTCGCGACCAAAAGATTGACGCATTTTTCTGGCCATCTCAAAAATAGCCAGCTCTGATTCTGTCCAGTCTGAATATTGCCAGCCAATCACTCTTAAAGGACGGGCATCCTTTAAAAGTAGATCGGAAGAGCGTCGTGTAGGGAAAGAGTGTCTTCGCCTGTGTAGATCTCGGTGGTCGCCGTCTCA
>CAINDJ010000308.1 GCA_903847325.1 uncultured beta proteobacterium
AGCACCTGATACCAGGGAATTGATTTATCCAGACCCGCAGCCTTGTATGGCTTTTGATAATCAATCGTTTTTGCACCCGCATTTGCACCGACATGCGCACCCGAGCTCGGCGTAATCACCCCACCATCCAGCACATCGATATACCAGCGCAATTCGTTGTACTGCGTGCTGTTGCACGTGTCACCCAGTGACAATCCAAAATCCATTTTGTTGTGTTGATGGATTTCATTAATGGTTTGCACCGCAGCATCCAGCACGTGCGTCGTATATGGCATGATTGGTGAATAAAGGGAGGTTATGTATTGACCAGTCCGATCTGCTTGTTGCAGATAAATAAGCTGAGAAGGAGACTCTTTATCGGTAATATGAATATCAGTGATTGTAAAAAAATGGATGAGTTTTAATTTATTAGTCACGCCATGACCCACAAAACCGGGGGACATCAGATCATTGCGAATCTCCATCTCAAGCCCTGGACCATAGGACCACGTGCCATATCCGTATTTGGAGTATTCAGAGAGTTTTGATAACTCTTTAGGTGCTAGACCGTTGACGTCAGGTTTTGGTGTGACGGTCCTGTCCAGAGTTGTGAGTACCCTGGGGTCAATCGGATACGTTGCAGCAGACGCTGAATTTAGTTTGTCTGTTATATTTTTTGCAAAAGAAATTGAACATGCCCCAAGCATCTGCAAGGCAATTGCCACGCGTTTAATAAAGTTTCGGCGCTGCATAGAGGACATGTCCTTTTAATCATTTATGATTATTTCCGAGGCTTTTTAGTCTCCGACACCAATACAACTTTACCGCCTAACACTGTCGCAAAAATCGGCACATCCTTGATTTTCAGCGCAGGGACTGTTTGAGGATCATCATCGAGTACCGCAAAGTCAGCGAATTTTCCTGCCTCAATCGTACCAACTTTGTCCTCTACACCTAAAGTGTACGCCGCATTGATCGTGATCATTTTCATGGCGTCTGAGACGGGTATCGCCTCGGCAGGTGCCCATACTTTTCCATCTTTATATACATCACGGCGTGTTACCGCTGACCAGACCTCCGTGAGAGGAACAGGAGCGGATACCGGGGCATCAGAGTGGATAGAGGTGATGACGCCACTGCGGGTCAACATCCCGATGCGCGTGGCATAAGACGCACGATCCACACCAATGGCGCTACTTTCAAGTTTGCCCCGCTCAGAGATATAAGACATGTTGGCACTGACCACAGCACCTAAGGCTTTAATTTTTAACACCATCGCAGTCGATGGGATACCAAAATGATCAAGCGTAAAGCGATGATCAAATCTTGGTTTGGCATCAAGCAATAATTGCAGTGCATTCAAACTATTTTGATTCCCCACATCGCCATTACTGTGAATATGGATATGAAAGCCCGCGTCCCACCAGGGTTTCATTGTGTTGGCAAAGTTCTGTGCGGAATCAAAGTTAGAAAACCCTTTACTGCCATTGGTATAGCCCGGATGCTCCATACGCATCGTCTCGGGCAAATAGCCCTCATCGCTGTAGAACTTTACGCCCTGGAAAAACAACCGGTCATTATCCAGTTTCTTTAAGTTTTGAGCTTCTTCGACGGCTTTGTCACCATATTTTTTAACAAACGGATCCGAGTAAACAACCGGCACGATACGCATGGAGGTCGCAGGCGATGAGGTGTACCACTCCAAGGCTTTCGTCTCGGCCTCAATACTTAAAGACCCAAAGGCCAGATCGCCCGACGTGGTAATACCGCCCTGCTGCATCAGGTCATTGATATATTGATACGCAGTGGGGACTTCGTCAGGTTTGAAAATGTCTTTAGCCGCCACGCCCATTAAATAGGTCACGGCCTCAATTTCTAAAAACTGACCATTTAACTGTCCGTCTTTATCGACGCCTACACCTTTGACGTTTTTGACTTTGTCTGGTGTCAGCGCGTAGGCCTTGATGGCTGCGCTGTTGACATACATATTGTGACCCGAGTTATCCCAGACAATGATGGGACGCGTCGTAGATACTTGATCCAAGAGTTGCCGATCTGGCACTTTACCCATCACGGTCTCGTCGTAGCCCCATGACAGTAGTGTCTGACCAGGATCCTTAATATCACCAGAATATTTCTTTAGCTGATCGATCGCGGCTTGCAATGTCGCGACGCCAGGAAAAGCGGGCCCCCATGGTCTGGCTAAAGGCGATGGGGTGATGACGGGGTGTGAGTAAACAATACCTGCCAGTAGCGGGTGGCCATGCGCCTCGATGAATCCGGGATACATGACTTTGTTGGCAAATTGCCGATTAATCTGGGTCGGATATTTATCGGTCCAGGGTTTCATATCCTCCAAAGAGCCAACCGAAAGTATTCTCCCATCTGACACGGCTACAGCTGTTGCTGCCAGTAAAGATGGATCCATCGTAACAATTTTCTTTGCAACAAATACCGTCACATTCTTGACGTCTGGCGAAGAAGGAGGCTCGATGAATTGTGTTGCGCGGGCAAGACCTGAGATCAACCCCAGCAGTGCAAGAGCAGATAGTTTTAATTTCAAATTCACTACGATTCCTTTTTTTAAACTATTTACTCAAGACCGCTAATCCATAGCCACTATGATGAATCGTCTCAACGATCAATTTCCACAGCGCATCACTTTTGATCGGCTTGTTTTCGTAGTTATCAATGAAATAACTGATTTCATATTCAAACTTGTCACCTGCCGTACCTTTAAATAAAACAGAGGGTGGTGGATTTTGCAAAACGA
>CAINDJ010000309.1 GCA_903847325.1 uncultured beta proteobacterium
ATGGTGACGCCACATTACCCAGGGATAGTCGTGCCGCTTGCGGGTGACATGATCTCGGGTGACATTCATGACGAGTTGCTCAAAACTAACGAAATGCCCACTATACCTACTCTTGTGGAACTATATCGGCAACTCATTGGATTTATCGAACAGTTGAAGCAAGTATTCGGCAATGTCTTCCTGCCATGTGTCACAGGAAATCACGGGCGCACAACCAAGAAAATGCAGGCTAAACAGCGTGTGGAAACCTCGTACGACTATCTGCTCTACGTGCTGCTCCAGAAATGGTTTGAAAACGATCCTGCCATTAGGTTTTTGATTCCACGCAGCCAGGACTGCATGTACAAGATTTACGATCATGTCTACTTGGAGCGTCACGGCGACTGTTTCCGGGGTGGCGATGGCCTCATTGGACACCTGGGACCAGTTCAACGTGGCGATTTCAAAACGCGCTCCCGTAACTCAATTATGGGTCATCCATACGATACGATGATCCTGGGCCACTTTCATCAACTCAAAATCATGGATGACATCGTAACTAACGGCAGTCTATGTGGTTACAACGAATTCGGGTTCAACAATAATTTCAAACCAGAGTCCCCTCAGCAGGCCATGTGGTTTACGCATCCCAAGCTGGGAATGACGTTTAGGATGCCGATTTTCTTGAATCGCTATACACAAAAGGTTGATACAGGTGTTAATTGGGTATCGGTATTAACAGAGTGATGACGGGGATTATGTTTCGTATGTCAGACGAAAAGAAAAAACTTTCAGCAGAGCTTTGAAAATATATGGCATCCTTAATGAACCTATAGAAATTAAAGGGTTTGATCCGGATACTATAATCAATATCCCCTGACCTTAGCCAATAAACCCTCGGACACCTCAGCCGCATTACTCTGGATCGCCGCATACACTGCGGCGTCTCCTTTGTCTGGCGATCTGCCTAGGCGCTCAATCAGGTCCTCTTTAGACTCAATCTTGATCCCCTTTGGTGTGGGTTGCCAGGTTGGTGCGCAAAGGTCGGCTTTAAGCTCGGCATCAGCAGGCAGGCAGATGTCATGGCCGTTCTTGGGATCCAGCAACTCACGCATACGCCACCAATTCTCGGCACGCTGATTACAGAAATGCATCAAGCCAGACTCATCGGTATGCTCAGTTCCCGCACTGCCAATCACTGGATTAACCCTGACGCCCATCAATCGAGGATAACGGCGCAAGGCATCAACTACAGCAGCTCCTACGCCGATTGCATCAACATTGATTGGGCCATATGGCATGCCTTGATGTGGTGGTGCACAAACGCGCAATACTTGGGCCGCAACCGTATCGCCATCTGGTGTGACTTGTCCAGGGAATGAGTCAACGGGTGCAAACCAATTCCGGAAGCGGCGCACGATGACCGTCTTATCATTGCCTCCTCGTGCTACATCAACCCCAATCGCAGTGCAATTACAAGCTGGTTGTGGCGTATTTGCCCACCTTTTCTGCGCAAGCCGGACCCATTCGGTGGGGATGACCTGCCACTCAGAGTCCTGACGGCCTGCTCTCCAGTCACCATAGAGCATCTGGGATCGCAGCGGCTCTGGGAAGGCCTGCAGGGTGGCGACATAGCCAGCTTTGATTAAGATGGGATTGTCCTGGACTTTGGCGGGGATGAAGGTGCGCGATTTGGGAGTGATCCGCTCGCCG
>CAINDJ010000310.1 GCA_903847325.1 uncultured beta proteobacterium
ATCATACTTTCATCAAAATGTTCCACGTGGAACAATTTATTTCCTGGACAGGTGAGCAAAGCAGGAATATTTGACATATCTATTTATTTATTTCATAATATATTATGCTTGCTGACCTCTATACGTTGATAAAGTGTTAATAAGTGGCATTGTCAGGTTTTATTTTGGGAAACGAGGCGGGTTATTTATCAATGTTTGTTTATTTAATTTAATCCGGGGCACATACTAATGCACAGTCTGCACCTTGTAGCATTTTGAAAAAAATGCTATACTATTGATATGCCAATATCGAAAAGAAAAAAAATACTTGTCGCGTGCGTCTGTCTTTCAATCGCTTGTTTTAATTATGTGGTGCGTGCACAAACCAGCAGTACTGCGAAAGATTCCGATGGCGACGGACTTACCAATGCTGAAGAAAGAATATACGGAACCGATCCATATAATCCGGATACTGACGGCGATGGATATTCCGATGGGATTGAGGTCCGTAGCGGATACGATCCGTTAAAAAAGGCTCCCGGAGATAAGATTGTTTCAGCGCAGACGGATTCGACGAGCTCGAGCGCGGATTCTTCGGCGCTGGTCGATAAACTTTCCACAAACCTGCAGACACTGGTTGCATCAAAAAGCGATCAAGACGTATCCATGGATGATTTGGACGGCGTGATAAACGGTTCGTTGCAAAACGAAATCGGGCCGGCGCCCACCTGGGACACCCTGCCGGATATCGATCATTCGAAAATAAAAATCAAGCCGCAGCAATATCAGAACTTGAGCGATGCGGACCGGAAAGCAAAATTAAACAGCGACCTCAATGATTATGTCCGCCAGTTGACCATGTTGTTTGTGAGCAATATTCCCGACGCCAATATCGCCGAATTTGAGCAAACATTCCAAGACAAACTCAGCGGACTTTCTTCCGATGATCCTGATTATCAATATTTCCGCGATTTTGCCGACAAGTTGCAGCTTATGGACGATCAGGCCAACCAAATTGAAGTGCCGGAAGCGCTTGTCAGTTACCATGTCGAATTATTGAAACTGCTGAACGCCTACATAGCGATTAAGAACGACCAAACAACGCCAGGCGCGGATGATCCCGTGGGACTTGTCATCATCATGAATAAAGTCCAAGCCCTGTCTCCGCTTCTCACCGATTTGCTTTCGCAGTTCGGCACCTATGCGTCCAGTGTAAAACCCTAGTACGAAAAACGGTATTCACCCCGTTAGAAATTAAAACGTACAACTAACGGATTGCGCAAAGTTATATGAACAAAAACAGAAAAATTTCTAACGGGGTAAAAAAAACAGATATCATTCTTTTTCTGTCGATTGTGTTGATGGTTTTTTCATTTACTTTCTATCTGCCCGTGGCGAAGGCGCAGGTACCTGTCATGGAAATCGCAGGCAATCTGATGACCGATATCATGACCACGGTCGAACAGACCTCGAGCACCGTTTTGGATGTCGTCGAAGAGCCGATGGGCATCCAGGATTACATCCAAAAATTTGCAGACCGTTATGGGATGGGGATCATGAAACAGGCAGCGATCAAATTGTCGAATGCGATTACGCAAAAAATAGTCGGGGGCGGTGGAAGCGGGAGCGCGCAATTCGTGCAGGATTGGAATGCCTATCTCTATACGAATCCGCAAAAACAAACCAATACGTATATGAATTCCTTTTTTGACCAGACGACCCGCGGGCAACAAAGTAAAACTGCCAGTGGCGTTGCTAGCGGCAACTATTCATCTTATATGGCGGCTCAAGCCAAACAAGGACTGCAAGGAACCACCTGTGATACGACGGCGATACAAAACTATGCCAGTAATCCGAACCAGCTTTTTGCCAATGGAAACATGCGCGGACTGATGGCCTATGCGCAACCCTGCGGCAACCCGTATTCATACAGTGCGATAGCGCAGAACCAGCAGCAAACCCAGCTTGCCAAACAGCAGAATATCGCCCAGCATACCCAGACCGGGGGCTGGTTGCCGAAGATGCAAAACGGCAAAATAAGCGTGCCTGCGAATCTATTTTCCAGTGCCATGCAGGGCTCCGACCAGATGGGCAACAATATGATCGTCAATGCCTCGACCTTGCAGGAACTCGCGACCGCGATGGCCTTCAGAACCGGCGCATCCTTGATGCAATACAGCTTTGGCGGATCTTCGTCTTCGTCGAAATCCTCGTCTTCCTCAAACAGCTCAAGCAGCTCTTCCACCACGGCGAGCAAAGGCTACGCCTTTGTGCAAAAAGCTATCTCGGGCAGCTCCAATTGATCGTATCCCGACAATCCTACGATACAAAAAAACTAAAACTATCGGATTGAACCGATAGTTTTTTTGGTGGGTATATCCCGACTCGAACGGGAGACCTCTACAATGTCAATGTAGCGCTCTAACCAACTGAGCTATACACCCAACTGTCAAACCACCTCGGGAGATGCGACTGCTTGCGGAACACTTTCGGACTCTTCTGCTTTTTCCTCGGTCTTTTTCATGGAAAGCTCCTTGAACAACAGCACCCAAGCCGCTTGCATAAATATCTCATACAGAGAACCGAGAAGCAAGACTGGAATGATCCAAACGAACATACCCACACTAATCAAAACGA
>CAINDJ010000311.1 GCA_903847325.1 uncultured beta proteobacterium
GATAGCGATTCGATTTTCGCGGCGATCTCCCTAGCATATCTTAAGTCCCAACAAGGCACGCCTGCATTGGCTATTGCCCAAGGCAGGCCAAATCCAGAGTCTCAATTCATCTTGGATTACTTTCAACTACAAGCACCTAGCGTAATGCTCAGGGTTGCTGGTAATAAAGTAGTGCTTGTTGATCACAACACCTACAGTCAAGCTCCTGAAGATATTAAGCATGCAGAAATTGAAGGCATTGTTGATCACCATAGTTTAGGTGGCATCTCAACAGATCAACCGGTTGAGATTTTGATTAGGCCTGTAGGCAGCACAAACACCATAATTTGGGATCTGTTTCGACAAGCTGATATCACGATCCCTCCCTCTATTGCGGGTGGAATGTTGAGTGCGATTCTCTCAGATACGCTTATGTTTAGATCCCCAACCACAACAGATTCAGATCGAACGGCGGTACAGAGTTTAGCTTCTATCGCTCAGATCAAAGATATTCAAGAATATGGGCAACAAATGTTTTTAGCTGGAGAGCTAGATTTAAAAACAGCGCCAATTGGAGACTTATTTCAACGTGACTTTAAGAATTTTAATATGAGTGGGAATAAGGTCGGTGTTGCACAACTGTCCGCAGTCAGCTTTAAACTTCTTATCGAACGAAAAAATGCTTTTTTGGTTGAAATGCAAACCCTACAAAAAGAGCAAGGCTATAAATCACTTATGTTGTTGCTGACAGATATTCAGTCTGGAGGTTCGGAAATTTTGGCTGTTGGCGAGAATCAACAAGAGATTGCAAAAGCATTTAATTTAACGTTTACAAATCATGCGGCCTGGGCTGCGGGTGTAGTGAGCAGAAAAAAACAAGTGATACCTGTACTAGAAAAGGTATTCAAAAATAAGTAGCGTTCGCGCTTGTTTTTTGATTAGTGTATCTATAACTTGGTATCCTCCGTTTTATTAACATTTTATGCATCACAACTGAGCGATAGCGTTATGAAATTATTTATTCAAACCTTAATCCTGGCGTGTTTTTATTTTGCTTTTTCAAATGCTTTCGCAGAACCTCCTGTTGCGCCCTTTTATGAATCAGTCATGAAAATGCGTCCTAGTGGAAAACTAGGACAAGTGATTAAAAACGAGCAAATCAAGACATCAATCAAAGGGGCACAGGCTTGGAAGATTGCTTATATTTCATCTGATGTAGGTGAACATAAGACCATTGCTACAGCGTTGATTATTGCGCCTGTGGGACCAGCCCCAAAAGAAGGCAGGCCTATTCTTGCCTGGGCTCACGGTACAACAGGCTCTGCTCAGAATTGTGGCCCATCCCAAATCATTGATCCAACACGTGAACTCAATGAGTATTTTCTAATGGATGGAAACTCCTGGACCGACTTTGGAATTCCGAATGGTCAAGAATTTATCAATGAAGGTTATGTCGTTGTTGCTACAGACTATCAGGGCCTAGGTGGTGGTGGTAAACATCAATATGCTGTTGCAGGAACAAATGGCAGAGATGTTATTAACGCTGCAAGAGCAGCCAGCTCAATGAAAGCGGTCGGTGCGGGCAAAAAGACGATTCTTTATGGCTGGTCACAAGGTGGTGGAGCGACAATTGCCGCTGCGAGTCTACTGGACTACCAAGCCCTGCAAGGTACTGCCGCAGACAATCTGCAATATCTTGGATATGTTGCGTTGGCTCCAGACGATGTAGCAGCGATGCTGCCAGCTATACCTACGGACGAGACAGGTGGAGCTAAGCTCATGAACGGCTTTACGCAGGCTAACGTTTCGAACGTTTTCTTATTTGCCCATTTTATAATGGGGCTGTGGGGCACACAGGCGGCATATCCTGAGCTTAAGTTAACCGATGTGCTGACTGACGAAGGCGCAAGAGTTGCCGATAAATTATCAAGTAATAAATGTGTTCACGCAATGGCTGACTCATTGACCTATGCCTATGCCGACCAATACAAATCTCTACTCAAGCCACGAGCCACTAACTCCTTAGCCTGGGTCAAGGCGTTTGTTGACGGCAGTGTAAAACCTGTCAAGCCAGCTGCACCCATTATTATTTACTGGGGTACTAAAGATACGGCAGTGCCTCCAGTCATGCACGAGCTTTATCAAAAACAGATGTGTGCGTTGGGCGCGAATGTCGGGAGAATTCAGTTGCCGGGAGAGCAAACGCACTTTGCTACACCCGGGGTTTCAGCGCCCTTGTATCTTGATTGGGTAAAGGATCGTATTAACGGCAAACCATTGGCGAATGGTTGCCCAAATAGCTAGGTCAGCGTGCGAGGGCCTTGAGGGCCTGATCAATAAAGTGGGTGATCGACATGACCTGGTGAATTTCTTCTCCACCGCCATGTGTGTGTTCAGTGAATGATGACCCAGGGCCGTACTTAACGATTGAAGTAGCGCGCGCAACCTCCTCGCCGACTCAATCAAGATATTTTCTTTCGACCCCAGCTATAGGCGACGGGTTCCAAGCCAAATCAGAGAGATTAATCACTGCCTTCTGGGAAAAATCCGAATTGATATTCATTTATGTATTGACAGGAATAGTATTGATTCTAATCGGCATGATTCTCGCTATTTTTTTCGACCTTATTCAAACTTAAGTCAGTCACACCTGAGACGTGTCCCTCTGCTAGAGCGGTGATCCC
>CAINDJ010000312.1 GCA_903847325.1 uncultured beta proteobacterium
AGTGCGAACGTCTATGGCAACCTGCAAGAGGGATTGTTGAATGAAAGCAATCCAACCAATCCTGCCAATGATTATGCGGTGAGCAAGCTCGCCATGGAATATATGGCTAAGCTTTGGTTACCTAAAATTCCAATTGTGATCGTACGCCCGTTTAACTACACTGGCGTAGGTCAATCTGATAGTTTTCTGATACCAAAAATCGTCTCTCATTTTGTACGTAAGCAAGGCATGATTGAACTTGGCAATATGGATGTCTGGCGAGAATTCAATGATGTACGAGACGTGGTGCATGCCTATCGTAAATTGATTGAAGCCGCCCCTGTCGGACAAACTGTGAATGTTTGCTCGAGTAATCTAGTTTCTTTGCGCGATGCACTAGCTCTTGCAACCGAACTAACTGGTGAAAAGATTGAGGCACGGGTCAATCCTGTTTTTGTTCGTGCAAACGAAGTTCTTAAACTTGGTGGCGACACAACACTCTTAAATAAGTTTGTGCCTGACTGGCAACCTCGGCCTCTGCGTGAAACGCTAGCCTGGATGCTAGAGGCCGCAACGAGAAAACAATAATGCGAGTCGGATTCGGCGTCTCAGCGCTCTGTAATGGAATTGCCGGCGGCGGACTTGACGGAATAGGCAATTACACCCGCGAGATGATGTTGCGTCTGAGCCAGACTCGCCCATCACAGATATCGGCCGATGTTGAGTTGGTACCTTTCTCGTTTGGGACAGCAATCACTGCAGATTTTACTGCAAAAATTACAACTACTACTAGCGAAGCCACGAGCTCCCGTGCATTCAGGATCGCACCAAGCGTACAACTTGGTCGATACTCAATTAATACTGCATGGTCGGTTGCAACTGGCGCAAACTTCTTTGGTATTAGTGCGCTGACCAAACAGGTTGATCTGATTCACGCCACTGACCATTACGTACCGAATTGCAAACCCGCCCCGTTGGTCGCAACATTAATGGATGCAATACCTCTTTCTCATCCACAATGGTTAAGAAGCGAGTTCCGTTCGATCAAAAATATGCTCTGGACTCGCGCAGCAAACTGGGCGGACGAAGTGATTACGATTTCTGACTACTCGAAGATCGAACTATCAAAATGGGCAGGGATACCACTAAACAAAATAACTGTCATCCCTCTAGGAGTGGATGAGCGCTGGTTTCGTGAGATTTCAGAATTAGATATCGCTCGCGTTCGCGCGCAGTATCGATTGCCCGAAACTTTTTTTATATCGGTTGGCACGTTACAACCACGCAAGAATGTTGAAAGCACAATCATCGCTCACCGGTTACTGAGTCAGGCAGAGAGATTGCGTACGCCCTTAATCATTGTTGGCCGGGCCGGCTGGAAGTGTGACGAAGTTATAAGGTTGATTGAAGAAGATACAACTACCGGAGCAGTGCGTTGGTTACAGCATGTACCTGACGCAGACTTGTTGCCCGTTTTAAAACTCGCGACTGCACTGGCATTCCCTTCATTAGGTGAAGGCTTTGGTTTGCCGGTATTAGAAGCCTTTGCGGCCAGCGTCCCGGTTATTACTTCTAATACGACTTCACTACCGGAGGTTGCGGGAGACGCGGCCTTAGCAGTGAATCCACTTGATGTTGACCAGATCAAAGATGCAATGAGCCAAATTCTCGAAGACGACGCACTGGTTAAAAATCTTAAATCTAAAGGTCTTGTAAGAGCACAT
>CAINDJ010000313.1 GCA_903847325.1 uncultured beta proteobacterium
ATATTCGTTGTATAAAATTTCGACCTGCAAGGGCATGGTGTTTGTTTGGCCACGTATGTGACCAGAGACTACGGCGACCGCGCCGAACTCTCCCATTGAGCGTGCATTACATAAAATAACGCCATAGATGAGCCCCCATTTGATATTGGGCAGCGTCACTTTCGTAAAGACCTGCCAGCCACTTGCGCCTAACACGATGGCAGCTTGCTCTTCGTCTGTACCCTGTGACTGCATCAGGGGAATCAGCTCTCGTGCGATAAAGGGTAGGGTCACGAATACCGTCGCGATGATCATGCCCGGGACGGCAAAGATGATTTTGATATCGTGTGCGAGTAGCCAGCCGCCAAACCATCCGTTGGCACCAAATACCAGAACGTATACGAGACCCGCGACAACCGGTGATACAGAAAAAGGCAGATCAATAAGCGTGATTAAAAACGATTTGCCTCTGAAATCGTGTTTAGCGACAGCCCAGGCTGCGCACACACCAAAGGCTAGATTCATCGGCACCACTATTGCGGTAATGAATAAGGTTAAACGCACGGCTGCCCAGGAGTCTGGATCCTCCATGCTGGCGAAGTAGGCGCCTAGTCCTTTGCGCAATGCTTCAGTAAAGACCGCGGCGAGTGGCAATACGAGAAACAAAAATACAAACAGTAATGCGAGCGTGATGAGCAGGCGTCGAATGAATGCTGACTCCGTGCCTGACGGATGCGCGCGCTGGACGATCAGTTGTTGACTCATGATTTCATCCCCGCACGTTTACGTTGCCAGGTTTGCAGCAGATTGATGATCATGAGCAAGATAAATGACCCGATCAACATCACCACCGCGACGGCCGTTGCACCCGCAAAATCGTATTGTTCAAGTTTTCCGATAATGATGAGCGAGGTGATCTCAGAGACCATCGGCATATTGCCTGCAATGAAAATCACCGAGCCGTATTCGCCGATCGCGCGGGCAAACGCCATGGCAAATCCTGTCAGCAGCGCGGGCGTAATCGTTGGCAGAATCACCTTGATAAAGGTTTGCAATGGACTCGCACCCAGGCAGGTCGCGGCTTCTTCGAGCTCTTTTTCCGCATCTTCAAGTACCGGTTGTACTGTTCGCACGACAAAGGGAATGCCGATAAAAATAAGTGCGACCACGACTCCGGCCGGTGTGAATGCAATCTGTATACCCAAGGTCTCCAGATAAGAGCCTAACCAGCCGTTTGGTGCGAGCAGGGCGGTTAACGCGATGCCGGCTACCGCAGTGGGCAATGCGAACGGCAAGTCGACTAATGCGTCGACAATTTTTTTACCTGGGAATTCATAACGCACTAACACCCAGGCAAGCAACAATCCGGTGACCAGATTAAATAATGCCGCCAGGAACGCTGCGCCAAATGTCAGGCGATAGGAGGCCATCACGCGCGGTGAACTGACTGCAGCCCAAAAATCGTCGAAATTGAGCGTAAAGGTTTTGAAAAACAACGCGGATAACGGGATCAGCACAATCAGGCTCAGATAGAGCATGGTCAAACCGATCGTCAAACCGAATCCGGGCATGACGCGTTGCTGCTTGAGTCGCTTTAAAGGCGACACCTCGCCGCTGGATGGCGAGGTGATGGTGTGTTGCGTCATTTATTTGCCAGTGGTGTAGATCTTGTCAAATAAGCCACCGTCGTTGAAGTGAACTTTCTGAGCCTCTGAAAAACTACCGAAGTAGTCGGCGACAGTAAAGAACTGAATCGGTTTGAAAATATCCTTGTGCTTGTCCAGAATGACTTGCGAACGCGGGCGGATCGCATGCCTGGCGGCGATCTCCTGGCCTGCATCGGAATACAAAAAGTCCAGATAGGCGCGTGCTTGCTCGCGTGTTCCTTTTTTATCGACTGTACGGTTGACGATTGCGATAGGGTTTTCGGCGACGATGCTTGATGAGGGATGAATCACATCGACCTTGCCTTCACCAAATTCGCGATTAACAGATACCACCTCTGATTCAAAGGTAATCAGCACATCCCCTGTATTACGTTGCAGGAAAATCGACGTCGCATCGCGGCCGCCTTTGGCCAGAATAGGAACGTTTTTATACATTTTTGTGACGAATTCTTGTGCTTGCGCATCCGTGCCGCCATTTTTACGGACCTGTCCCCAGGCCGCCAAATAGGCCATCCGACCATTACCACCAGTTTTGGGATTCACGACTACGATTTTTACATCTGATTTGAGCAGATCGTTCCAGTCTTTAATGCCTTTAGGATTGCCACGCCGGACCAGAAAAAGCATCGTGGAGGTCGTGGGGGATGCATCGAATGCGAACTGTTTGTTCCAGTCCTTGGACACTACGCCAGTGCTCGCCAGAAATTCAACATCTGTGGTGGTGTTCATGGTGACGACGTCTGCAGCCAAGCCATCATTGACTGCGCGTGCCTGGGCGCTTGAGCCACCGTGGGACTGATCAATCTTGATATCTTTGCCTGTTGTCTTTTTGTAATCCGCAACAAAAGCGCTATTGAAATCTTTATAAAACTCACGCGCGACGTCGTAAGAAACGTTCAATAACGTTGTTTGCGCACATGCATGCTGTCCCCAAAGCAAAAGGACTGCACTAACGGCATTGAGTAAATTTTTTTTCATGAGAATCAAGTCAGTAAGGCGAATTAAGCACCCAATTCTGCCTGATTTCTATAAAACCAAAAAGCACTTATTTGTTTTATGTATATATCTTTTAGTTATTAATGAAATTAAGTAACTGGATTCAGAATATTCTGGATTGCAGGGCTTAAACCTTTGTTTGGTTTAACAGGTGGATGCGCAAAGCTACCTGATTTTGGGGCATGTGTCCCCAGAGCAATCAGCGACTCGGCGTGTCGCACTGCGCTTGACACGCCGTCCACCAGTGGCACAGGGATATCTGCTGCAATCGTTCTGGCAAGTCCCGCAAGCGGTGCGCCAGCAATGATCAGTACGTCAGCACCGTCTTGCTCAATCGCTTGCATGCACAACGCTTTTAATTCATCTGCGTGATCGTTCTGAATCGAGCCGATGTTTTGCACGCGCTGATCCAGTGTACGAATACTGGCTAAGCGATCGAGTAAGCCGTTCGTTTGTACTGTTTCGCGGTACCAGGCGGAAATTCTGCGAGAGATTGCAATAATCGAAAATCGCTGACCCAGCATGCACGCACTCATTAACGCCGATTCCGTCAGTCCCAGCACAGGAATGTCCAGCACCTCTCGCAAGGCAGCGAGTCCTGGATCGCCAAAGGCGGCGACGATGACTGCATCATGCACGTCTGCGTGACGCGCCGCGAGCTCGGCCGTTGCATAGGCACCGAGCATGGCTTCAAACCGTGTCTCAATATATGCCACGCCGAGTTCAGCGGTCACCGTCGTGATAACGGTCGAGGGGCTCGCAACCCGTCGGGCCTCCTGACCAATCAGTTCGGTGACGCTTGTCGAGATGTTGGGATTGATGATGAGTAATTTCATTTTTTTGGAAGCAGGGATGGTGCATCACATTGCAAAAAGCGCCCTTGGCCGGAACGGGGAAAAAAATTCTCGCCATCCCAAACGATCTGGCCAGCCGAGAGCGTCATGCCCGGCCATGCCTTGAGGGCGATACCTTCATAAGGTGTGTAGTCGGTTGCGTGATGCAACATGGTGTTTTGTATCGTGATCTCGCGCTCATCCCAGATCACCAGGTCGGCATCCGCCCCAATCGCGACAGTGCCTTTACGCGGATGCAGGCCGTATGCTTTCGCAGCGTTGGTGGACGTCAGCTCTACAAATTTATTGACTGTGATTCGGCCTTTGAGCACACCCTCTGAATACAAAAGCGGCATTCGCGTCTCAAGCCCGGGAATACCGTTCGGGATATAGCGAAAACCTACTTCCTCGCCCTCGGGATGTTTGCCGTCAGTGCCGCCATAATTGAAGGCTGCATGATCAGAGGAGAATACCGTAAAGAGCCCTTCAGTGAGTGCGTTCCAGATGACTTCCTGATTGCCTTTGTCTCTCGGTGGTGGACTGCACACGCATTTAGCCCCTGCGTAATCGTGATCGCCACCCAAATCTTCGGCAGACAGAAATAAATACTGTGGGCAAGTCTCGGCAAATATATTCAGACCATGTCCGCGTGCCCAACGGATTTGCTCGACCGCTTCGCGACCTGAGACGTGCACGATCAGGATGGGCACATCAATCAGCTCGGATAGTGCAATGGCGCGGTGGGTGGCTTCGCGTTCAACCAGCATGGGGCGCGAATGACTGTGAAAGCGGGGTGCAGTATGTCCGGCCGCCTCAAGGCGCTTGGTCAGCCATTCAATGCAGTCAGCATTTTCAGCATGGACCATGACAAGTGCATTGTTCTTCTTTGCAGTGTCCAGGACATCAAGTATTTCGCCATCGTTGAGTTTTAAATCGTCGTAAGTCATATAGATCTTGAATGACGAATATCCCTGCGCAATCAGCTTGGGTAATTCACGCGTCAACACATCGGGTGTCGGGTCGCTCACAATCAGATGAAACGCATAATCAACGTGTGCCCGGCCGGCGGCGCGCTGGTGATAATCATCCACCGCACTTTGCAGGGATTGGCCTTTTTCCTGTACCGCGAAGGGTATGACTGTCGTGGTGCCGCCACACGCGGCTGAACGCGTGCCGGTGTCGAAGTTGTCCGACATCCGGGCAGGCGGCGGCATAGGTTGATCAAGGTGGCAATGGCCATCCACACCGCCGGGCGTGACCGTGCGTCCTGCCGCATCAATTTCTTTTTTGCCTTCGCCGAGGTTGCGTCCAAGCTGCTCAATGACACCATCCCGAATGCCGATATCGGACATGAATGTATCAGAAGCAGTCGCCACGCGCGCATTACGAATCACTAAATCAAATTGTGTCTCTGACATGTCAAACTACCTCTCTGAAAAGACTGCCCCAGCCTTTGATGCGACGCGTATCGACATTGCATTGTTTCAAGGCTTTCCACGTCACCGTCGCGATCGTGTCATAGATGGGGATGCCAAGTTCGGCCTCCATTTCTTCGACCAGTGGCGCACCCGCCAGGTTGGTGCAGTACACAACAATTGCTTGGGGTTTTGCTTTGGCGACTTCGCGACACATGCTGCGCAATTGATCTGCGGTCACTTCGGAAAAACTAAAATTATCCCGAATACCCAGATGCGCATCACCTGCCGGGTCAATCCCGATATTGATGTAATTGCTGATGATTTTCTGCTGGACATCGTCGGTGTAGGGGGACACGATGCCGAGTTTTCGCACCTGTGTGAGGGCGAGGATTTCATTGAGCGCGAGTACTGATGTACAGGCCGCAATGCCAGTATGTGCGGTGATCTTGGCACACAGGTCCTCATCGGCTGCGAAACCACGCCAGCCTGCGGCTGTGCCGCTCCATCCAATGCTTTGTACTTTTGCGTGCGAGAGTAGTTCGGCACCCACCAGAATTTCAGTCGCGTCGAACTGAGCGAGCGCTTGTTCTGACAGAGCGATTTCCGTGACCTTGAACCGACCGAAATGTACACTGGCCTCGGAAATGTCCGAGATCATTTTTGTGGTGACAGGTTCCAGGATAGTGTTGGAAGATGGTGTGAGCATCCCCAGCAGTACGCGTTGGCTAATAGAGTGATGCATTGTGTTTACCTGCGTTGTGACCTGCGTGATCGCCTGCGATTTTACTTTCGCTCCAGATTTTCAATTTGATATCTTAAAAGTGATCAGTGCTGCTCAAGTCGCGCGAGCTGTGCTTCTTCGCGGATGAGCTCCAGGACATGACGCTTTATCTCGTTAAATTCTGTCGAGGTGATATCGCGTGGCCGTTCAAGGTCAATCACAATACGCTCCCGAATCCTGCCCGGACGATGCGTCATCACCACGACTTGCGAGCCCAGTATCAAGGCTTCGTCAACGCTATGTGTCACAAAAACAATCGTACTGTTGTAGCGTTGCCAGATCGTGACAAGCTCTTCCTGCATATCAAGCTTGGTTTGTGCATCGAGAGCCGCAAAGGGCTCATCCATCAGGATAACGGCTGGATTTTGTAACAGGGCGCGCGCAATGCCCACGCGTTGCGCCATACCGCCCGATAACTCGCCGGGCAAATGATTTTCAAAGCCTGTTAGTTTTACGGCGTCAATAAAAGGCTGAGCAGCCTCCCGTCTTTGGGCTTTCCCCATACCTTGCAGCTTGTGCGCGAAGGCCACGTTATCCCAGACAGGTAGCCAGGGCATGAGGTTTGGTTGCTGAAAAACCATGCCGCGATCAGCACCTGGTGCGGTGATGAGTTTGCCGTCAACTTTAACTTCACCGCTGGTCGGTTTTTCAAATCCCGCGACCATATTCAAGAGCGTAGATTTGCCGCATCCACTCGGCCCAAGCAAGCAGACAAATTCTTTCTTTTCAACGGAAAGAGAAACATGATCAATCGCAAGCATATCCGTGCCACGCGCGGGATCCTTGAATATTTTGACGATATTGTTGAGTTCGATAAATGACATATGTTGTGTTCTTATGCTCGCGAGCCTTGGACTGTACCTGCATGCTGCCAGCGCAACAGGCGATTCATAATGGCCTTGATCAACAGGTCTGTGAGATAGCCAAGCAATCCGATACTGATCATGCTTGCAATGACCAGGTCATAGCGCAAGAAATAATACGAATCCCAAAGCGAATATCCCAATCCACTTTTAACAGCAACCATTTCGGCCGTCACAGTGAGCATCCACGCGCTACCCACGCCAATCCGCAGGCCGGCAAAAATACTTGGCATCGCAGCGGGCAGGACAACAAAGCGTAATAGTTGACTTTGTTTTGCGCCCGCCATGGCGGCGGCGCGTAGCAAGTCTCGATTCACCGTTTTTACACCGTGAATGGTATTCATCAGAATTGGGAAGAACGCACCAAGAAACACTAGAAAGATGGCGGGCTTATTTGCGATACCAAACCAGATGATGGCGAGTGGAATCCACGAGACCGGTGGAATCGGGCGCAGCATTTGCAGCGTAGGTTCGATTGTTTTTTCAATAAACTTTGACCAGCCTATTGCTACACCGATGGAGATGGCCAGTGCTGCGGCAATACTGTAGCCCGCGAATACCCGTGTGCTGCTGGCCAGTGCATCGCTGAACCATCTGCCTGAAATATCCTGAGCAGACTCGTCAAACCCGAACATCCAGTCACCCCACGTCATGAATACTCTGGACGGCGCCGGAAGCAGGGCGGGTGGCAGATAGCCGATACGGGAAAGAAATTCCCACAACAGTAAGAGAAAGACAGGAACGGCGAACCGTCCCTTTTGTCTCCAGATGTGCACAAGCATCTTCATTGATTAATAGCCCAGTTCTTTAGGTGTCTTACCTGTTACAGCGGTCAAAAAGGTGTAATTCATATTTTTGTCGATGTCAGCCGTGACATCGCGCGAGATGTATTTGAGTTCGCGCATCATGTCGGCAATGGCCAGTGTTGCAGCGCGATACATGTTGTAGTCTGGATAGGCATTTTTCAATGCTTCTGTCGCGATGTTTTTGTCGAGACCGGTACCTTTCACAATACTGTCGACCCAGGCTTGTTTGTCTTTGTTCAGCTGATCCACAAGCATCACAACGGCAGCAACAGTTTGTTTGACGGCTTCAGGTTTTTCTTTAATTACATCCGAACGTGTCACGATCAGGTTGGTCAGCTTGCCCGCGGCCTGGTCATAGGGGAAATTGAAATGCTTGCCAACTCCGTTGAGACGGATTTGTGAAGCAAAAGGCTCGACCGTACCAATCAACTCGACTTCGCCGCGCTGCAAAGCTGCCTGATGGTCGGCAGGGTTGGGGATATTGACGAACTGAACATCTTTCGTTGGATTGATGCCGTTCTTGAGCATTTCACCGCGCATATGCAAATCTTGAGCGTTGCCACGTGACGCAGCGATGCGGAATTGTTTACCTTGTGCTTTGTAGTCTGTAATGATTTTTTTCAGTCCGGCCCAATCGTTCGCTTCGAGGACCATCTCTTTGGCAACCAACAATTCTGAGCCGCCATTTACCTGACCCGAAATCGCTACAAGATCCATGCCTTTATCGAGGCCGGTGACGAAGTGCAGGTAAGTAACCTGCGCGATATCTACGCTTTTCGAGACCAGTGCGGTGAGAGCATCATTTCCTGAAGTGAAGTTGATGGCTTCGATTTCAACACCTTTGGCCAGGCCAGGAACCATCGCCATGGACAAGCAGTGCGCGCATTTCGCGTAGGCCATCTTTACCTGTGGCGTAGCTTGGGCATATGTCTGAACAGGTGCAAATAACGCTAACGATAAAGCTGATAATGTTATGGCACGTGCGATAAACATCGAAAAGACTTGAGAAATTTGCTTCATTTATATGCCCCGAGTTGAATGGATAACTTATAGTGTGCAAGCAATATCTGTGCCATCTTTTGCCTCATTTTGAAACATTTGAGACGAGTTCACTGGCAAGACTCGCTCTAAGTGAGCAAGTCTTTTTAATTCTTTTCAAATTTAGCACCATTTAAGTGCGTGCTGCATCTTGTTTGCACGGGACTGGGGCAATCCCTAGCTTTTGATTTTTTATTATTGTTTAGTGAGGACTTGCTGAATCATTTCCTCGAGCTGCTTGGGTGGCAACGCACCCGATACACGTCCCAGCTCCTGTGTGCCCTTAAAAATAGCCAGCGTTGGAATGGATCGAATGCTGTACTTTGCCCCAAGCGCCTGGTTAGCCTCGGTATCGATTTTTACGAAAATCAGTCTGCCGCCAAATTTTTGTGCAGCTGCAGCATACGTTGGTGCAAAGCCTAGGCAAGGTCCGCACCAAGGCGCCCAAAAATCGATGATGACTGGAATGTCGCTCTGGGAGAGGACCGTCTGAAGCCCTGCCGCATCAAGGGCGTGAACGCCAGCAAAAATAGCTTTGCCGCAGGCTCCGCAGGCGGGTTCGTCGGCTAATCGCGCATCCGGTATACGATTAGTTTTATGGCAGTGAGGGCCTTGCAATTGCATGGTGTGCTCCTGTCAGGCAATATGCAGA
>CAINDJ010000314.1 GCA_903847325.1 uncultured beta proteobacterium
CGACAGTGGTCTGCGGATGCAGGCGAGGTATATGAAGAAGGGATTCGCTTTCCTGTTGTTAAGCTGGCAGAAAAAGGCATCTTTAATCCCTGGGTGATGCAAATGCTTGAGGCCAATGTTCGGCAACCTCAGCAGGTACGGGGTGATATCGAAGCCCAGGTTGGTGCGTTGCGTGTAGCGGATCGACGGTTGGTCGAAATGCTGGCTGAGTACAACTTGCAGAATATGGATGAAATCGCTGGCGAGATTTTTCGTGCCTCAGAGGACGCTGCCAGAAGAGAACTTAAAAATATTCCAGAAGGGATCTATTACGGAGCGGTTGAGTCTGACGGTTGGGATGAAAAGATACGCGTTCAGGCAAAAATCACTGTGACGCATGATGGCGTCACGATTGATTACAGTGGGAGTAGTCCGCAAGTGCGCTTCGGGGTGAATGAAACTTTCCATCATGCCTATGCTTACACAATTTATCCATTCAAGTGTCTGCTTTCACCTGGCATTCCAAATAATGATGGATTTACCCGATTGTTCACGATGATTGCTCCAGAAGGCACGATCGTCAACGCCAAGCCGCCGGCTGCCGTGGGCGCACGTCACCTGATCGGTCATCAGTTGCAAGCCGCCGTTTTCGAAGCACTCTCCAAGGTTCTTCCTGATCGCGTACAGGCAGATAGCGGCACGCCACTCTGGTCAGTATTGATGCGCGGCGTCGATCCGGAAAAAGATAAATCATTTTCCAGTATTTTATTTTTCAATGGCGGTATGGGGGCGATGCGCGATCGGGATGGTCCTCCCGCGGCAGGTTTTCCGGCCAATATTTCAAATACGCCGATTGAAGTCGCTGAAATGTTGTCGCCAGTTATGTTCCATAAAAAATGCCTGATTGACGGTTCCGGCGGGGAAGGCCTGCGTCGTGGCGGTATGGGACAAATGGTTTCATTTGAATCACGTTGGCCAGGCAGACTTAGAGTCTCGTTATTGACCGACCGCACGCGCGTTCCAGCAAAAGGAATTGAGGGGGGGGCACCTGGTCGCGTGGGTCATGTGAAGCTTAATGGTCAGCATGTTTTGCATCCAAAAGGTGTAGTCGACATGGTCGAGGGCGACACACTTGAGCTTGCTCTGCCGGGTGGCGGAGGGTACGGCACGAAGGTTTGATGCGTGACATTATTTTTTATTGATATTTTGACTATCACTCAGTATGCTCAAGTTTATGTTTTGCTAATGTATTCATCCACCATCAGTTGTTGAAATTCCTTATAACAGGAGCTCTACATGCAACGTCGTCGCTTTCTTACTCAAACCGCAACAGCCGCAGGTGCTGGTCTGGCTGCAATGGCTGTCCCAGCTGTTGCTCAATCTAACCCCCAGGTTAAATGGCGCATGGCAACTAGTTGGCCAAAGAGTCTGGACACAATGTATGGCTCGGCAGAAGAGCTCTGTAAGCGCGTGGGTGAGCTGACTGACGGAAAATTTGATATTCGAATTTTTGCAGGTGGTGAAATCGTACCGCCAACGCAAGTGATGGATGCTGTAGGAAGTGGAACGGTAGAGTGCAATCACACACTGAGCACTTATTTCATTGGTAAAAATAGTGCACTCGCTTTTGATGCGGGTTTGTCGTATGGCATGAATGCAAGGCAACAGGCTTCATGGCTACTCTACGGCGGTGGACTTCAAAAATTACGCGACGTTTATAAAAAATACAATATTGTTAATTTCACTTGTGGCAACGTTGGTGTGCAAATGGGTGGTTGGTATCGCAAAGAAATTAAATCTGTTGCCGATATCAAAGGTTTGAAAATGCGTATCGGAGGCATCGGCGGCATGGTTTTATCCAAACTCGGTGCGATACCCCAGCAAATTCCTGCTAGCGATATTTATTCCGCGCTTGAAAAAGGCACGATAGATGCTGCGGAGTGGATTGGCCCTCACGATGATGAAAAATTGGGATTGAATAAGGTTGCGCCTTATTACTATGCTCCCGGTTGGTTTGAAGGCAGCGGATCCATTACAACGATGGTGCATGACAAGGCATTCGAAGCACTCCCCCCGGCATACAAAGCAGCCTTCGAAGCTGCCTGTAACGAACAGACGCTTAAAATGATGGCGCACTACGATCAGCTTAATCCTATCGCCTTGCGCAAACTGATTGCCGGCGGTGCAAAGGTCGCTATTTTCCCAAAAGATGTAATGGATGCGACCTATCAGGCATCGCAAGAGTTGTGGAAAGAACTCTCAGAAAAAAATCCGGATTTTGCCGCGATCTATCCTGAATGGTCAAAATATCAGCAAAGCGAGGCGAGCTGGTTCCGTGTTGCAGAGGCTTCACTTGATAACTACACCTTTGCCGCACTGGGCCGCCGTTAATTCCAGTCAGACATATTGTTTTGAACACTCAGTCTGAATATCAAGGCCTAGGCAATGGGACATTCAAATCAATCCGGTGAAGCCAAGCCTCAGGGTATTGGGGCGAGTGTCCGGAGAAGCGAAGATTTCAGGCATTTACATGGGAAAGGCAATTTTGTTGCCGACTATGTGATGCCTGATATGCGTGAGGTCGCTTTTTCTCGCAGTCCTATTGCGCACGCGCGGATTCAAGCTGTTCGCGTACCTCAGCAATATAACGGTTCGGTTTACACCAGAGAAATGCTGATTGGCGCCCGGGATATTGTTGCTGATTCCACACTGCCAACGTATCAGTCGTCCGCTCAACCCCCGCTTGCAAGCGGTAAGGTCAGATTTGTTGGTGAGCCAGTGGTGATGTCATTTGCAGCGACACGTGCACAAGCGGAGGATATCCTTGAGCAAGTCGATATTCAATACGACGAATTGCCAATTTTCTCCGATGTGGAGACCTCTCTCGCGGCAACTGAGCATCTGGTCCACGAGCACTGGCAAGACAATATATTTGTTACGTTGTCTGCGGATAAAAACTTTGAGCAACTTGCCGCACAGGCGCAAGTCGTTGTCCATCGTAAGGTGAGTCTTGCCAGGCAATGCATGGTGCCGATGGAGGGTAAGGCGGTGCTTGCTTACTGGGATCATCAGGCTGATCAGCTGGTACTGATTACTGCAACACAGGTACCTCATTTAATCCGTACTGTGATTGCTCAGTTACTTGAACTTGATCATGGTCGAGTGAGGGTTATTTCTCCTGACGTAGGCGGCGCATTTGGATATAAATGCGTATTGCAACAAGAGGAGTTATGTGTCGCCTGGTTAGCTTTAACCTACAAAAAGCCATTTCGCTATATCGAGGATCGACGTGAACACCTGATCGCAGGTGCAAATACCCGAGAGCATTATTATGAAATGACGGCGTATGCAGATCGGCGCGGTAAATTACTTGCTCTGGACGCCAAGCTCACGATCGACGGTGGCGCTTATTCTGTATGGCCGTTCACAATTGGTCTTGAACCGGGTCAGGCGGTGGGAAATTTGCCCGGACCCTACGCATTGAGCGGATACCGTTGCGTGACGCGATGCGTAGCAACTAATAAACCTGGTTTCGTACCTTATCGTGGTGTTGCGAGAACTGGTGTTTGTTTTGCAATGGAGCTCACAATGAACGCCATTGCACAGGAAGTTGGACGTGAGCCGTGGGAGATCAGGCTTGAGAATCTGGTGCAGCCAGAGCAAATGCCATACGTTAATATTGCGAATAAGCATTTCGATAGCGGTGACTATCCCGCAAGTGTGCGGCGTGCTCTCGAGATGATTGATATCAATGCTGTACGTGCTCGACAGCAACGAGGCGAAAAGGATGGTCGTCTGATTGGTGTGGGTATCGCAACATATACTGAACAGTCTGCGCACGGCACCTCTGTATTTGCAGCCTGGGGCACGCCCTTAATACCTGGTTTTGATCAAGCATTCGTTCGTATGACGCCTGATGGTGGACTGGAAATTCGCGTCGGTGTTCACTCGCACGGACAGGGTATGGAAACAACATTCGCACAGATTGCGAACGACGTTTTAGGCATCGATATTTCCAGAATCAAGGTCGTACATGGTGATACGGGACAAACTCCATACTCGAGCGGAACGTATGCATCGAGATCTCTGGTGATGTCGGGTGGCGCCGTCTCTCAGGCTTGCAAGAAACTATTGCCACAAATTATGAAAATCGGCGCCTGGCTGATGCAGGCCCCTGAGTCTGAAGTGCTGTTCAATCCAGGCCATGTCACGCATGGTGGAAAAAGCATTTCAATTAAAGAGATTGCAAATGCCTGGTATATCAATCCCCAGTTGTTACCCTCCGATGTGGATCCTGCCGGGTTAGAGACGACAGTCGGTTATAAGCCAAAGGTTGATACGGGTGCGTTTACTTACGCAACCCACGCGGCAGTGGTCGCAGTGGATCCTGAGATGGGTAGTGTCAGTATTCTTGATTACGTCGTCGTGGAAGACTGTGGGGTCATGGTCAATCCAATGGTGGTTGAAGGCCAGACGCTTGGCGGTGTTGCGCAGGGAATCGGGACTGCTTTATATGAGGAGATGCCCTACGATGGCTTCGCTCAGCCCTTGGCCTCAACGCTGGCGGATTATGTGATGCCTGGCGCGACGGAAGTTCCTAATATTCGTATCGAACATTTTGAGACGCCATCTCCGCATACGGAGTTTGGAGCCAAAGGTATGGGAGAAGGCGGGGCGATTGCACCGCCAGCCGTAATCTTCGGCGCTGTCAATGATGCATTGAGAAAACTGGGTGCCGCAGAACTTACGCATACGCCATTGACACCGCGACGCATGCTTGAGGCGATTGAAAAAGGTCGTCAGAACAGCGCCGTGGCTCAAGAGGTAGTCGTATGAAGGCTGCCGCGTTTGAATATCATCGCGCAAGCAGTGCGCACGAGGCGCTTGAGTTATTCGCCAGGTACGCCGGCCAGGCAAAGTTTATGGCGGGTAGCCAGTCTCTAGGCCCCATGCTGAATCTCCGGTTAGCGCGGCCCGCTCATGTTATTGATATCAGTGGCTGTGAGGATTTTCGAGGCGTTCAGGTGCTCGATCACAGCATCCGTGTGGGAGCGTGTGTCACACACGCGGAAATAGAGGATGGACTGTTCGAATCGTTACGTGCGCATCCGCTGCAGCAGGTTGCATCCAGAATCGCTTATCGCGCCATTCGGAATCGCGGCACGATAGGTGGCAGTCTTGCGCATGCTGATCCAGCTGCTGATTGGGTGCTGGCTGCTATGGCATTCAATGCTGATATCGAAATAATGTCTGCGCATGCCACGCGCCGGGTACCCATGCGTGAATTTATGCTGGCGGCTTACACGACGGTACTTGCAGAGGATGAGGTGATTTATGCGATTCACTTTCCCGTAGTGTCTAGCCAGGCCAGGTGGGGTTACTACAAATTTTGTCGAAAGACAGGTGAGTTTGCCGAGGCGAGTTGTGCCGTATATGTTGATCCGGTGACATTGACTGCTCGTGTAGTGGTGGGTGCGTTAGATGCTGCACCAGCAGAATTATCTGAAATTGCTCAACGCATTGCGCGCGGTGGACTGGCGTGCGTCACGTTGGCAGATATTGTGACGGCACTGGTGCCTATTACGCCTAACAAAGATCAGATTGATCGCAGGCTTTATGGCAATGCTGTCATGCGTAGCCTTGAGCTTGCGCTCGGTTCGGAGGACGCTGCATGAAAACGATCTCTCTAGTTGTGAACGGACAGGGCGTTGAAAAGGCTGTTTCTGACAGAACGCACTTAGGTGATTTTTTGCGAGAGCAGGTGGGTCTGACCGGCACGCATTTAGGCTGTGAGCATGGCGTATGTGGCGCATGCACTGTTTTAAGCAATGGTCAGCCGATACGTGCGTGCATTACTTTCGCAGTGGCGTGTGACGGTCAGGTGATTACCACCGTTGAAGGCTATGGGGATGACCCCATCATGCGTCGATTAAGAGAGTCTTTTACCGAGCATCATGCGTTGCAATGTGGCTACTGCACACCTGGCATGCTCGCGACGGCCCGTGATATTGTCTTGCGCATTCCTGAGGCTGATGAGCAGCGTGTTCGTATAGAACTTTCAGGCAATATCTGCAGATGCACCGGCTATGTCGGTATTGTGGCTGCGATATTGGCTGTTTTGAATGACCTTAAGATTGCACCTGACCGTTCGGTTGAAAGCCTGCGCGATGCAGTGCGATCGGGAAGATTTATTGCCAGCGCTCAGCCGCTGTCAGATACGTTTATTCATTTTGAGGCGCAGTCCGGTCCGGTAAGTGCCAACACCAGAGCGACGGGCAAGTCAGATATGCCACAAGCTTTGGCGCAGTCAGGTACCCAAAAAAATCAAACACATATTGATGGTTCATTCGATTTGGCATTTGATGCAAAAACAGTCTGGTTATTTATGACGGATTTGTCATCTGTCGCTGCCTGCCTGCCGGGTGCGCAGATCAAAGACCAAGTGGGACACAAAGTACATGGTCGCGTTGGCATTAAATTTGGACCGATGTCAGCATCCTTTGACGGCGCTGCAATCCTCGAAAAGGATGATCAGGCTTTTTCTGCTGTGTTGAAAGGCTCAGGACAAGACTCTCTCAGTCAGTCGCGTGCGACAGGTGATGTTTTGTATCGTCTTGAGGTATTAGATCAAGCTTTGACACGTGTGCATGTCGATCTGGCTTATTCCCTGCAAGGTCCTTTGGCGCAGTTTTCGCGCTCGGGATTAGTACAGGAGTTTGTACGGCGCATGATTACGGATTTTGGCAGGAACGTATCTGCAAGGCTGGGCAATCCAACGCTAGCCGACAACGTTCCCGTTGCAGCAATCCATCCGGTTTCGATCATCTTTTCGATGATCTGGTCGCGTATTAAACGATTATTCTCTTAACCGCCAGACAGACTTTTCGCATCTTCAGCGACCGAACTGCCGTCCAGATGCAACGTACAGTTCAGTGTGCGCACGGTAAACGGATGGTCTGTGTCAATCACTGTGACGGAGGTGTTGGCAATACGGTGAGGCATCGTTTGCGCACCGAGCGCGACACAATTTTCGAGGATAGTCTGGATAACAAGCCCATGACTGACAACCACGAGTGTGCCCTGGAGTTTAGCGCGTAGGCTAACAGCTTCGTTAAAGGCTTCTTCGACGCGTTTTGCAAAGACTTCTCTGGATTCACCATTTGGCGGTATCTCAGTGACCGTAGCCGGATCATGCCCAAGGCTGTCATGGCTCTGGCCACGCCAGTCCCCGAAGTTTCTCTCATGCAGCAGCCTGCTGGTGGCGAGTGTTAGACCCGTTGCTTCAGAAATATATTGTGCAGTTTTATGCGCACGTGGCATATCGCTGGCAAGAATGGCGACAGGCGCATAGTCGGCTATTCTTTGTGCAAGCAAGCGCGCTTGCTCCAAACCGCGCGGTCCGAGCTCCGTGTCAAACGGCTGGAATACGCGTGCAGCATTCAGTAATGTCTCGCCGTGCCGAATAAGGATAATAGACATGTCTGGAAAAACCTGTTTTTGTTGTTTAAGCCTGTTTGAATCATGATGATAATTTTTAACAAGCCCTATGGGGTGTTGTCGCAGTTTACTGCCGATGGGTCGCCAAACCGAACACTTTCTGATTTTGGCTTTCCGGCAGGGGTGTATCCAATCGGCCGGTTGGATGCGGACTCAGAAGGTATGCTGCTGTTGAGTGACGAACCCGGGATGAACACCCGGCTGCTAGACCCAAAACATGCGCATACACGCTGTTACTGGGCGCAAGTCGAAAACATCCCAGCGCCCGAGGCGTTCAAAGAGCTTGCGAGAGGGGTCGACATTCAGGACTACACCACTAAACCCGCCAGAGCCTGGTTACTTGATCCTCAGCCTGACATACCTCCCCGTGTACCGCCTATCCGTGTTCGTAAAAGTATTCCGGATTGCTGGATTGCATTGGAGTTGATCGAAGGTAAAAATCGTCAGGTCAGAAAAATGACCGCCGCTGTCGGCCATCCAACGCTTAGATTGATGCGTGTGCGTATGGGGATTTTAAGTCTGGGAGATCTTGAGCCTGGTGCCTGGGCAGAGCTTACGCCCGCCCAGGTCAAACTTTTATTTATGAGTGATAGGCACTAGTTTTACCCACTTTTCCCCTGAATACCCAGTAAGAGTAGATCGTATAGGCCAGGATGATCGGGATGAGAAAGACGGCACCCACCAACAGAAACTTCAGGCTGTTATCAGGTCCCGCTGCTGCCCAGATTGTGACGGATGACGGCACGATATAGGGGTAAAAACTAATGCCTAAACCGATATAGGACAAAACAAACAGACACTGCGCAGAGACGAAAGGGCTGAGTTCTTCCTGGTTTTTTAAGCCTTTGAAAAGTATCGCTGCGCATATAAGAACCAGAACTGGAACCGGTGCGACAAGGAGCATGGCCGGCCACGCAAACCACTTCGACATGAAATGCTCGTGCA
>CAINDJ010000315.1 GCA_903847325.1 uncultured beta proteobacterium
TCTCGGCGGGCAGAGCTCGGTCGACGCGGGGCTCGGGGCGCTGGTGCGCGCGTCTTTTCTTTGACAGGAGCTGCTTTAGTAAGCTCTGGCTCAACTTTGCTGATCAAAGGAATGGATTCAATATCATCGAGTGGATTGAAACTGATGGTTGAGCGCGCTTTACTTCTGCTCATCGCGCACTCCCCTGCAGTTTCACGACCTCGCGTGCGAGCTCCCGGTAATCCATCGATGCAGGGGACTTCGTGTCATATTTAAGAATCGACTGACGAAAGGATGGTGCCTCAGCGACCCGAACATTTTCACGAATCACACTTTTTAATACCTGAGAGCCAAACCGTTCATAGAGCGCGTTCAGCACGTCCTTGGAATGACGGGTCCGAATATTGACCCGCGTCGCAATGAAACCAAGGATCTCAAGCTCAGGATTCGATCCCTCCTTTACCTCTTGAACCATTTTCATCATCTGCGCCACCCCCGCCAAAGACAGTACATGGGTGGTTACCGGAATCAGTAATTTTTTACATGCGACTAAAGCATTAATAGTAATGATGCCCAGAGTCGGAGGCGTATCGATCAGAACATAGTCCCAGCGAGTGGAATCAAGAGCGCTTAAACGAAGCTTTAAGATGGATTCAGCGTCACTTTTGCCAGCTAGTTCTTTTTCAATATCAGCAAGCGATTGACTTGCTGCAATGACATCAATATTGGCGGTCAATGACGTTGACCAAAGTGTATTCACATCATCGTCTTGAGTGAGCAGCCTGAAAGAAGCTTCAGGAATACTCGTCGCACTTAACCACTGCGTCGCGTTAGCCTGAGGGTCAAGATCAATGACCAGAACTTTTTTTCCAAGTTCAGCCAAAGCGGCAGCGAGATTGACAACGGTCGTGGTTTTAGCACAGCCGCCTTTCTGATTCGCAACAGTAATTATCCGCATAAGAGATTTTTCCCAAGTACTTGGTCAGGATTTCTCCCATGGTCCATCACAACAACACTTTGGGTACGGCCCACGCTAAAAAGATAACAACGATGGCAAAAAGAAGAACGCGATAGATAAATTGAAAAACCGTTGCCCATGTTGGGTCAGTCCCTCCAGTAAAAGATTTTGTATCTCTTTTAAGGGATAAAAACATTAAAAAACCACCAACAAACACTCCAATCAGAACATTTTTTATGGCAATTAATATCGTTATTAACATGATTTTTTAAAAAAATTATCTATACAAATGTTAGAAAGCTGTTCCAGGTGCTGAACCCAGATCGATATTTAACAATAAACCACTAAGCATTTCTTCTTTATTGCTGCACATTTTAAACTTTTGACAAATGAAATAAACCGTTTTTTTTAAAACTTACTATGATGTTTGTGATTTTTAATGAAAAAGCAGAGAAAAATTGAAACTTTGGGCAATTTCGGACCTTCATATAGGTGTCATGCAAAATCGGGAGGCTTTGAGAGATTTGTCCAGCTTTCCAGAAGACTGGTTGATTCTTGCCGGCGATGTATGCGAAAGCATTGACGACCTTGCTCAGGCATTTGCATGGTGCGTCAAAAAATTTGCCCGCGTCATCTGGGTACCTGGTAATCATGAGCTTTGGCTTGTTGATGCGGGAGATAAATCAAGGACAAGCCAATCCAAATATATTGACTTGATTAATTTGGCCAGGAGCTTTGGAGTTTTGACTCCGGAAGATCCCTGGGAGTTTTTTCCAAAAACTGGCCACCTGATTGTCCCGCTGACGACGATGTACGACTACAGTTTTAGACCTGATCACATCAGCCGTGAAGAAGTCATCAGCTGGGCGGCTGAACAAGACTGCGTCTGTTCGGATGAAATACTGATTAAAACGCAAACACCGGCAGGTGTTGACCGTTGGTCGGCTCAATTGTGTGATCAGGCAGAACAGCGCTTTCAAAAGGAACTGCCTGAGGGGGTACAAACCATTTTGATTAACCACTTTCCCCTCAGAGAGGATTTAGTTCATATACCTCGCGTTCCGCGCTTCTCTCCTTGGTGTGGAACAAAGAGAACCAATGATTGGCACATCCGTTACCGTGCGTCAGTCGTGATCAGCGGGCACCTGCATGTTCGTAGAACGGACTGGCGAGACGGGACACGATTCGAAGAAGTGTCTCTCGGTTACCCCAGGCAGTGGGATCCTGCAAAAGGGTTGCAGTACTACTTGAGAGATGTCTCACCCTAGCATGTTTGGTCCTGTATTCATCGACCGTGTTTTCATGCACGATGTCAAGATCACCCCTCCAGTGTCCGGCTTGCTGCCTGGCTCATACAGATCCAAGTCTGATCGACCAGTTGCCTGGCGATCTGATCAACATGGCGACTTCGCCAATCCTGCATATCGGATGATGCAACCCACTGATTGAAAGCACCGAGAGCAGGTCCGGTCCAAATCTGAAAATCGGCACTCCGGGCGCGGTCGCCATCCAGAGCAGACTGACGCGCTGATGAAAGATAATGACAAAACACACGTGCGAGTAAAAGCTTAGGAGAACAATTACGAGGCACGACACCGCGCTGTGTCATTGCTCTTGCGATCGCATCAAATGAAGCACACAGATACTTTTGTTCAATGCGCTCACGCTCGGACTGAGGAACATCTTCCCAGCTGTCATAAAAGCGATAAACGTCATACAGCTTTGATGCGCGGGCGGCAAACAGACTCCCCTTTTTCAGAACACGTACTTTTTCACCCCAGTCGAACCAATCCTCAGAAGGAGCGAGTTCGCTGTCTTGAACATCCATTTTTGCAAGCATATCCTTGGCCACATCACTGATTGCGGCCTCGACAGAACACTGCAGCACTGAACCGAGTTGTATATAGTCTGCCCCCATCATGAACGCAGCACATGCGGCTTCGGGAGTCCCAATGCCGCCCGCAGCGCCGATCGACACACCCGGTGCGATCTGATTGCGCAAACTTAATATAACGGGCAACAATGCCAAAAATGTGCCTCCGTCGGTATCCCCTCCACCATCACCGCAGGCCGTCACCGCATCGGCCATTGGCAATTCGTGCGAGAGTTCTGCCTGATGCGGAGAAAGACTTCCTGACTGGACAAGCGCCTGAATCATTTCAGCGGGCGCTGGCGACAAGAACATTCGGGCGACATCTGGCCGGGTGACTTTAATCATCAGTCGATTCGCGCTGTAGACAACGCCATGTTCGTCGCGCGCGACAGCTTGCAGTCGATACCGTATCAAAGCAGGTAAGACCTGGCTACAGCCACTGAGTTCAAGACAGTTCACACCTAAACTCAACAACAACAGTACCCTGGACTGCAAGACATCATCATCACCCGCATGTCCACGAACATTCACACCAAATGTTTTCCCGGCAGAACTGGCACGCAGTTGCGTGACCATATGCGAAACCACCTCATCACTCAAGCCATCGGCACCGAGAAAAGCAAGAAAACCAGCACTGGTCAGACGCTGCACGAAACGCGTCGAAGCAACCCCAAAACCTAAGCCCCCGGCTACCAGGTTTTGTCTCACCCCAAAAGTATCGCGAAAAAAACGCGACCCGGGTTGTCCGGTTGTTGGCGAAAGAATTGCGGCCTCAGGCGTTACTAACGGCTCAGTAAGCGCGGATTGATCTGAAAGAAGCTGAGAACTGGCATCAACAGGCGTTAACACTTGCGTGGGTATATAAGCCGCCTGGACCAGTGGTGTGCTGGATGCCTGTATCTTGGTGACAAGACCTGTGAGTACCCGGCCAGGCAGCATTTCAACGAATTCCTGCTCACCCTGCCCCCAGATCCAGCGTATGGACTCGACCCAACGCACCGACTGACACAACTGCTCTGCCAGATTCACACGCACGGCTCCACGCTCATGTGGACGAGCCGTGTAATTAGACACGACAGGAATGCGCGGATCATTAATCGTTAACGTCTCCATGAAACGCACAAACTCAGCTTGCATAGTTTGCATCGCGCGCGAATGGAAAGCGGCGGAAACATTGAGAGGGATGATAGTTTGGGCACCTGCAGCAAGCAAAGCAGGCTCAGCCGCCTTAAGATCCTCAGTAGTTCCTGCCAGGACAATCTGACTAGGCGTATTGATATTGGCCAAATCCAGCCTGTCATGGCTGGCTTGCAGTATTGAACGGATAGTCTGTTCATCCAGGCCAATCACAGCAGACATCGCGCCGTTTCCCTGCGAAGCCATCAGAGAACCGCGTTTGGTCACGAGCTTAAGGCCTGTTTCAAAATCAAAGGCACCTCCAGCGAATAACGCAGTGAACTCCCCTAAACTATGGCCGATCAGCCACGCAGGCTCTTGCGACGCGGTCTTGCTCCACTTTAAATATGAGAGCGCACCGACCGTAAATAAGGCGGGTTGCGTGAACTGTGTTTTTTTCAAATCACCATTCGGATCCTCCATGATCAGTTCCGTCAGGGAGCGGCCCAGAATCTGATTGGCGACCTCGATATGCTCGGGAAACTCAGAAAAAAGATCAGATCCCATACCTTTTTGCTGGGCACCCTGGCCAGGAAATAAAAGAGTTGTCATATCAGACCTTCAAATGTTTTCGAATTGATTCAAAACCTTCGACTTCATTTCCCATTAAGCTCATGACGGAATAAATCTCAGTGGTTGAAGCGGGAGGTAAATTGTACTTAGCGACAGT
This sequence comes from uncultured beta proteobacterium, assembly GCA_903847325.1. Classification (GTDB taxonomy): domain Bacteria; phylum Pseudomonadota; class Gammaproteobacteria; order Burkholderiales; family Burkholderiaceae_B; genus Zwartia. Next base: position 4,657 of record CAINDJ010000315.1, read on the forward strand.
AGCCATTGTCCCCGATGGGCTCAAGTCTATCCATATTGTTTCTGGGCGGGTATTCATATGCGCAAAGGCAGCAGACACACGCATAGGTTGCCTGACGATCTGCCATAAATGATCGTGCGCGATTTCATTGATACATTGGCCGGATACGCAAGAAATCACCGGTAAGCCTAACGGACCCCGCAGGCGACCATTCAATAAACTGCCAAGCTTTGCTTGCGAATGTTCAAGTAAAGAGGAATGAAAAGGATATCCCACGGGCAACAACAGACAAGCAATTCCTTCAGGCTCAAGCACACTTGAAATGTGTTTAAGCTGGCGCGCGGATCCTGCAAGGATGAAATGCTCTTTGGACAAGACCCCCGCGATCTCAGTGCCATCGAAAAGCGCACGCCGGCGCTGCACAATATCGGGCGGCGCGATGATCGCAAGCAATCCACCCGTCGCAGGCGTATGCTCTAGCTGCCTGGACATCGCGATCACGAGGAGCAAACCATCCTCAACCCTGATGGACCCTGCTAGTGTCATCGCGATAATCTCGCCCATGCTAGCGCCCATCAGAGCGCCAGGACTCACACCTAAAGAAATTAAGGTTTGCGCCAGACAGACTTGAACAATAAATAAGGCAGCATTACTGTGGAGCAAATTATTAAAAGGCTCGTAACGGCTACGTTCTTTATCAAAGACAACATCTAATATGGAAAAACCAAGCGCTCGCTGTGCGAGCTGATCCATTTCAAGCAATCTGCATCTGAACTCCGGAACGTGCGCAAAGAGCTCACGTCCCATGTGATAGGACTGACTACCCTGCCCCGCGAACATCAATATCACTGGACGACCTATCACCGGACGACCTATCACTGCTGCACTCATTGTTTCACCGCCTCGATCCATGCCATTGCATCCTGTATCACCTGACCGGTATGCGCATCGTTCAATAAACCAAAATGATCAGAATTTAATTCAAACACACGAAATGCCCCTTGCGCTTTAGCCTGCCAGTCTGAAACGACAGCGTCCGGCGCGCCAGGACTTGCACGTAAATACGCAACAGGACAATGAACTGAGTCGTGGGACTGATAGTCATGATAGGCCTGGCTAAGTTGTTTCCAGGGTGCAATCAATGCTGTCAGTGCCTCTTCACTGGTAGGAATATTCAAGGCTTTTAACGCGGCCGGTAATTGATCTGCTGTAACCGATTTTCCATGCATATCGCGCAACCAATCGATCAATACTTCATCATCATTGTCATTTTCACGGGCAACATGATCAACGTCACTATGGACCGCATCCGCCATCACGCTATCGAGCAAAATTAAGCCCGCAGCAGAACGCCCTTGCATTTCTAATGCCCTGACCATTGCAAATGCCACTACGCCACCAGCCGACCAGCCACCCAGCAAAGGCGTTGAATCCGCTGGCAATTTAGACAACAGGGTTGTAGCCACTTCAGGGATAGAGTTCAACCGACTGACAGGCATTGCAGCAGGATTGAAGGCAACAATCGTTCTGGCATTTGCAAAGTGCTCTGCTATAGGGTGTAAGACAGAGGCATCGCCTCCCACACCAGGAACCAGATGAAGTGTTTCTGCTTGAGCATTCTCATTAAACACGAGCATCACGGAATCTGTCTGACTATCGTTTAACCTAGCGCTAATCTCACGTAGACTCAAGCCCTGCATCAGCCACATGGCAGGCATGGCTACACCGAGTGCAGACAGGGACTTAGACGACGCGGTCAGTGCCAGCAGGGAATGACCGCCATGTTCAAAAAACGAACGAGAAACATCGATACAAGACTGACCAAGCACCTCTTGCCATACTGCAGCCAAACGCAACTCCATATCGCCTTCGGGCATTATCGGGGCTGCAGATATAAGTGGTCTGTCCAGCAGCGCAGCCAGACTTACTTTTCCATTGCTGGTCATCGGAAACTCGTCCAGACAGTCAACACTAGATGGAACCAAAGCGTGAGGCAAATGCTTGCGCGCGTGAGCAAGCAATGACTGAGGATCGACATTCCCAGAAATAAAAGCCCTCAAAACATCATGGCTCACTGCGACACAGACTTGGCGCACACCAGCATAACTTTCTAATACGCGCTGCACTTCATTGAGCTCAATTCTGAAACCCCGCAACTGAACTTGTTGATCACGTCGACCAATTATTTCAATCGCGCCATGAACATCGTATCGAGCAAGATCTCCGGTATCGAATAAGCGCACAGAAACATTATTCAACTCAATTGTCTGGCAAGAATCTACGATCTCGCCATTGCGCAAATACCCAAGCGCAAGGCCTTCGCCGCCGATCCACAACGTACCAACCACCCCTGCCGGAACCAAACGGCGTGCGCGATCGAGCACATAAACCTGCTGATTAGCTAGAGGTCGGCCAACCGGTACGCCAGCAAAATATAAAGGAGCGCCATCATCGCGCCATGTTGTCGAGGTGATCGTGGTTTCAGTCAGGCCATAAGCGTTAATCAGTGGAACGGCTGTTCGCGCTGCGCGCCAATTTTCAAGCGCCTGCGGACTTGCCCGCTCCCCTCCGATGATGACAAGCCTCACGCATGCGGGTAACACCAGCCCTCGCGCGAGCGATCCTGCCAGGACAGACCAATAGCCCGTCGGTAGATTAAGTACTGTCAATTGATTCAACGCAACATATTCAATCAACGCTGCTGGCTCCAGACTTGCAGCAGCAGGCAAACTGATCAGTTTGGCGCCTGCAATAAGTGATGGTAATAACTCTTCAAGATACACATCAAATCCAGGTGCAGCCATCTGAAGAACAATATCAGTATGGGATAGTTCGTAATCTGCAATCACGGCTAGCGAATGATTGAGCAAAGCTTGATGAGAGATCACAACCCCCTTGGGGATGCCTGAACTCCCTGACGTATAAAGAATATAAGCCGGATCACTCAAACACGCACGATCAGATACTAAAACAGGCTGACCATTAAACAGGTCAGAAGATTGTGCGTCTACCGATAGCACGTCGATATTGGTCTCGATGCCACGGGACATAAATGCATCATCAACAAGAATGCAACGGGCACCAGAGTCTTTGAGTAGCGCAATAATCCGTAAATCCGGAAGTGCCGGATCAATGGGCACTAATACAGCGCCCGCTGCGAACACCGCTAGCATGGCGGCATTTAACGCACTTCCACGCGACAGACAAATAGCGACCTTTAACCCGCTATAACGACTGAGCTGTTCACCTAAGCAAGCAACCTCAAGCGATAGCGCAGGATAATTCGGCCATTGCACCATACTGATCAAGCAACCACGATCAGGCAAAGGAATAATCGGCCCAAAGCCAGCCTTGAATACGGCATTACGCTCTTGCTCAGTCAACAGTTCAATCTGATTGAGCTGCTCCGCGATACATAGCTGTAACAAGACTCTCTTGTAATGCAGAACGAACAACTCAATCAAATTTCGGTGATAGCGTGCGGTATCAAAACTCACCTCAAGCAATACTTCATTGCCTGGAAGAATCGCCAGTGTCAGAGGAAATTGCGTGGTTTCAAGCGTGCTCATTGCAGTGAGCACAACATCAACATCCAAGTTAGACAAGGCTTCAGCCGGAAAAGACTCAATCACCAGCGCGATATCAAATAAGGATTGTCTGGGTGCCAGTCCCGCCCACTGGGGAATCATGGCGACGCTGTCATGCTCATGCTCACTCAAGCTCGCAAACTCGACATGCAAACGACTGAGTAAGGACCTCACTGACTCAGACTCAGAGAATGCAACCCGAACTGGTAAGGTATTGATAAACATACCAACCATTGAGTCGATCCCATCCACAGGCGCGGAGCGACCAGAAAGAGTCATCCCAAATACGACATCATTCTGATCAGAATAACGCCCCATGACCAAGGCAAGCGCAGCCTGGAAGATGACAGCGGGTGTCACGCGCGCAGTCTTTGCCGCAGACAACAAGCTTGCACTTTCCTCTGGAGACAACATTTCACGCACCGACTCTCTTGAGGCGGAGCTCAACGATCCATATTCAATGCTGAGGCACGCTTCTCCGGACCAGCTACCAAATCTGTCAGACCAGTAACTCTTTGCTGCGAATTCCGAGTCGTTGGCACTTAGCCAGTTTGCGTAGTCTGCGAATGAGTGGGCATCCAAGCGTTTACTGCGGTAAGAAAGATTTTTCTGCAGATCATCATAATGGGCAAAGAGCGCTGCCATCAAAATAGGGTTAGACCACCCGTCCAGAATTAAATGATGAATAATAAAAATGAGTTCCTGATCGCCGTTCGGGAGATCAATTGCAAGCATGCGCGCGAGAGGCCCGGCTGTGACGTCAATTCCACTGCACAATTCAAAATTAGCCAAGGTATCCAGCGCATCGTCTACGCGGTCACCATGATGTGTGAAATCCTCAATCCGTACCACGGGCTGCAGTTTACTGAGCACAACACCACGCTCGCCGCGCACGACCAATCGCATCATGGGCTCATCAGCGACCAATCGTTGCCAAGCCAACTCGAGCATACGCGTATCGAGCGCTCGGAATCGCATACGCAAGAGCGTGACGTAGACCCCAAAGTCACCGTGTAACAACATACCCCGCTGAACAGTCGTCAAAGTGAAACTATTTTCTTCTGAAACGAATTCAGCGTTGGGTGAATGCTTGGCAATCAACTCAGAAATAGCAGTTTTATAGTAGTCGGCCAGTTTCTGTATCGTCGAAGTCTTGAATTTATCTGAACTGTATTCAATGGTCAGTGACAGTGCATGATCAATCACAGCGGCATTGATAGCAAGCGCATTGGGACGCATTGCCTCGCGATGATGCATTGGACCAAGATTAGAGTGGGCAAGTCCTTTGAAGAGACTGGACGAATCAAAATCAAAAATACGTCCAAGATAATTAAAAGAAATCAGTCCTTCGCACAGGGCTAGTGCTTGATTGATAGGTTGTTCTGGTCCGTGACGTAAAAGTAAAAATTTACGACCCTGGTCAGGCAAAGCGCGCCTGGCAAGTGCGATCCTGACGGGATCACTCTCTGCAAGCGTAATGGGGTAATAGGATGTGAACCACCCCAAGGTTGAGCCAGTCGTAAATGGTGCATCAACCGCATCACGACCATGAACCTCAATATTGACAACGGGAGGATTTATATTTCCCGACCAACGCGCTATTGCAGATTTTAAGGCTGACAAGAGCAGATCATCCACACCGACACCCAGGCGTGACGCGATCGTGCGGGTCAAAACCTCGGTTTGATGCGCATCGACGCTCAACTCAACAGTCTGGGCAAAACCCTCCATCTCAGAGCCCGAGGGCTCATCGTAGGGCATCTCCCAGATCGGATGCTCTTGGTTGATAGCTTGCCATTGAATACATGCGCGAGCAGACGCGGGAGATAAAGCACTGTCACCCAGCAATCGCGACCAATCAGCCATCTGACAATCGGGAGAGGATGGCTCTGCTCCCTCGTACACCCTTTCAATTTCTTCCAGATAAATCTGCCAAGAAATACCATCCATCAACAAATGATGCGCGATCAAGACAAGCCGATCAAATTCACCAGCTAAACCCTTAACGAGGACAAAACCAAACAATCTGCCTTGCGCCAAGTCAAATTCACTCACCAGTTCAGAAATAGCCCGTTGGGTTAAATCATTCAGAGCAAGCGTCTGCTCGGCAGAAACATCTATATGTTTAACAATCGCTGCAGACGCGTGAGGCATGATCTCGCTACACCACTGATTGTCTTGAAAATAGAATCGCGTACGCAATGTGTGCTGAGACGAGGCAAGCTGGGCATGCGCGTGCGACAATTTATCCAGGTCGAAATCTTTAGCAATCAGGACTTGCATCGCCATATTCCAATGTGTGCGTATTGGCATTGAAATATCAAAGAACCAACGCTGGATCGGCGTGAGTTGTAAGCGTATTGGTGTCTGGGTGTTAGTTGACGGCGTGGCAGGGGCAGACGCTCTATGATTAATACGTGCTGCCAGCTTTAAAATTGTTGGCGCTTCAAATATATCCCGCGCGGTGAAATTCAACCCCTCTTTGCGCGCAGCACCTGCGATACGCGTAGAGACAATCGAATCCCCCCCAGCTTCAAAAAAATCTGTATCCAGTGCAATATCACTCGTACGTAAAAAACGACTCCACAAACTAAAAAGAGTTTTTTCAGTCTGAGTGGCCAGCATCAGCGAAGCGCTGTTTGATGCTGACATACTCAGATTGGAAGGTATGGCGGAGGCGGCCATCTGCAATAGTGCTGACTGATCAAGCTTACCGTTTGGTGTCAGTGGCAAACGCTGAAGAAAATGATAAACAGCCGGCCGCATGAACTCAGGTAGTTTTTGAGTACACGTCTGACGCAAAACGCTCTCAGCTACGCCGTGCGACGCGATCGGCACGATAAATGCTTCGATACGATCTTCTGTCACAACGACAACTGCATGGGAAACGCCAGCACACTGCGCGAGAACAAGTTCAATCTCACCAAGCTCTATACGATTTCCACGTAATTTGACCTGCATGTCAACACGACCGACATATTCTAATTCTCCGTCGGCGAGCCATCGACAGAGATCCCCGGTGTCATAGAGGCACGCTTTATTCACACCACTAAACCTATCAGCAATGAACTTTTCTGCTGTCAATTCCTCCTGGCCCAGATAACCTGAAGCAACCCCCACTCCACCAAGCCACAATCGACCCACCTCGCCAACTTCAACCTCAAGACCGAAATCATCTAGTACATACGTATGGACATTAGGTATTGGAGACCCGATCCGAACAGGGCGTTGCCCATGCTCGACGTGCTTAAATGTTGCGCAAATAGAGTTTTCAGTTGGCCCATACGCATTAAATAGATTAAAGAATAAAGACCATTTGTCTGCGAGTGCGGGTGATAAGGCCTCCCCCGCAGAAAGTACTGTGCGCAGATGTTCTGTCAAGCGCTCCGGATTGAGAACACCCAGCACAGAGGGCGGCGCAGTGAGAATATGAATGTGATGGGCAATGAGCGTGTTCTCAAGGTCCGTCCCAGGAAGCATTTCCAAGCGATTGCAGAGAACAAGCGTCGCACCAGCCGCGAGCGTAGAGAATATTTCACCTACAGCACCATCAAAACCCGTTGCACAAAATTGAAGTGCTCGCGCTCCCGGGACGCACTGCAATTGTTGCTTAAGAAATTCAATAAAATTGACCACACCATCATGCCGGACCTTGACTCCCTTGGGACGTCCTGTACTGCCTGATGTATAAATAATGTAGGCTAAGTCTGCAGGATCAACATCAGGCAAAACCGGTGCAGGATCCGCAGAAGATAACTTAACATCCTTGACATTAAGCGTCTTATCATCGACGACCAATGCAGCACTACTGGCGCAAACAAGAATCAGCCCAGGCTGGCAATCTTCAATAATTTCGGCGATTCGTTGCGCTGGGTAATTTACATCGACAGGTACATAGGCCGCGCCTGCTTCCAGAGTTGCAAGAATGCTGACAATCATGTCGATTCCGCGCTCAAGCAGTATGACAACGCGATCGCCAGGCAATACACCTTTTGCAACGAGTGATCGAGCAAAGCTATGTACGCGTAAGGCTAGTTCAGCGTAGCTTACCTCTTGGCCCGAATGACTTAGCGCTATCGCTTGTGGGAAATTTTCAGCGGCATTAAAAACCATCTCATGCAAAGTGGTTTGAGCATAGACACGCTGCGTCGCATTCCAACTCGTCTGACATTCCTTTTCCTTTACGCCAAGCAAACGAGCATGCGTTAAAGGCTGATCGGAATTCTCCAGCAATTCAACGACCGCATGCGTCAGGCGTTTAAGCAAACGCGTAGCGGTCAGGTAATCGATCAAACCGTTTGAATACTCAAGACGCAGGGTTGAACCGTCCTGCGTTTCGACAACGTCCAGTACTAATGCAAATGACTTTCGTTCAAAATCAATTTCCCATGCTTTGAAACTTGAGCCCGTAGCCATACCATCCCACTGCTGATATGCAAACAAGCTTTGAAACGGCAAGGACTTCAGACCTGCAGACTTCAGGATGTCAGACAAAGGCAGGCCAGCATGCGCTTGGGCATCATGCCAGGACTGCACAGTAGATTCGAGTATGCGTGCGTAGGTAAGGGGTTCCTTCACTGCAATACGCACAGGGATGGTTTTCACAAAATACCCGATCAACCCAGCAGCTTCGGGCAGCGGGCGATCATCCACCGGCACTCCGTGGCAGAGCTCATGCGCGCCTGTGTGTCGCATCAATACAGCAGACCATAAAGCCAGAAGAACATTAAATGCGGAGGTGTCGTGCTTGGATGCGAAACCGCGCAGCTTGTGAACATGCTCACGGTCAAAGGTAATCGAAGCCATTGTTGGATGGTCTTCAAGCCTACTCAGGCGGGAATGCTTAAACGTCAACCCGTCCATTAAACCTGGCGTATCACCGAGTTGTTTTTTCCAATAAATTCTCGACGCATCCAGATTTTCAGACTGTAGACGCTCACGTTGCCAGAGGGCAATATCGCCTGGCGTATAAAGCAATGGTTCCCAGACAAGGGCTTTTCCTTGCATAAGTATTTCATACGCGTACTGAAACTCACGCATGAATACTGTCAAAGATCCTCCATCCATCACCAGGTGATGGATCGCCAACATACAGCCAAAGGAATCTTGACCAAGCACATACATCGCGACGCGTACAAGTGGACCCGTTTCAAGATCAAAACGTTCCATGGCAAAATGTTTTGCGTGCACTTGAGCAGCTGATTCACGCTCCTCGGATGGCAAGTGAGTCAAGTCTTCGATTAAGAAATCGATTTGCGCCGCTGTGCTGATCCGTTGAACAGGCTCATCATCCCCCATATGAAACGTCGTGCGCAAAGCTGGGTGACGCGCGATAACGGATAACAGGGCTTGCCTGGCTAATTCGGGCCTGAGTGGATGCGCAAATTTACCTGCCGCTATGACGACATGATCAGCGCTCTGCAAACCGCTACTGTCAAGTGCACTGACCCACAACGACTCCTGCGAAACAGTCAGAGGATATTGTGACAGATCAGGATTTCTAGTAATGGGTAACGCACCATGAGAGCTGATTTGCTCACCAAGGGTAGCAAGGCCTCTGACGGTTCGATAATTCAATAGGTCTGATAGCGTCAATCGCCTGCCAAGCAATGCGGAAAGTCGGCTAATAATCCGGGCTGCTGCGAGTGAGGTGCCACCAATACGGAAAAAATCATCCAAAGCGCCAATGCTTGTTGTCCCAAGCACATCGCGCCAGACAAGCATGATTTCAGTTTCAAGACCAGGAGCTGCAGAAATATAGCCTTCAGGAGGATTCGAAATATGACTTGTAGCAACCTTGAGACGCTTGGCTTGCTCGACCAGTGAAGGCGTTGTTCCCCAGTACTCACCTACCCTCTCAAAGGCGCGTGCCCGGAGGTGTGTATCCTGAGCGAGGGTGTGTGTTTGCGCGGAGAGGTTTTGCTCATTGTCTGGCACTGCAAGTGATGCTGCACGTGTGTGTGACCATTCGCGTGCCTGAGATACCTCTAATTCAAAATGCTTTTCTGCTCCGCGCTGCCGCACGATCGCGTTTGGTAACGACTGCAGGAAATTAAGTGCAGGACGGTTACGGGTAGTGGGGATAAAAACGAATCGCAGCAAAGACAAACCATGATTCAAAGCAATAGTGGATAATTCAGCAACTATTTTCTGTTCAACACCGCGACCCAATACGCGGCAAGACATCATGAAGCCTTCTATTTCCAGCACGTCATCCTGCGCGCGCGCAGTGATCAGACCGACCATTCCATAATCGCCAAACCGATCGCGTACCTTCACAACAAGAGCTGGCATCTCCAGTCTGGAACGAAGTTCCTGCTCAGAGAATCGCCGGGATGTTGTATTGAACTGATTCGTCCTTTCGGATAGCTGTGCAGCGCGCGTAACATCCTTGTCTTGCAAGCTATCTACCTGGATCACCAACTGTAAGCCATCGAGAAACTGAGAAAAATCATTACTTGAAGATAGCGCGGAGGCACGAGCGATATTTTCACGATACATACTCGTTCGCCGGAGATCTTCGGCACTGGTCGCTCTTTGATCTAGTGCCCAAAGTTGCGCAAGCCAATGATCGATCTGGTGCTCATGTTCCGGAAAACAGTACACAACAACCTGGGGTAATTTGCTTCGGACCTCAGCGCATTCAACTGGATTGTCATCAATAAAAACAAAGGCATCGAGACCTAAATCAAGATCTTTAGCCAATGACTTGATACTTTCTGACTTTGGGCCCCAGTTAGCAAGAATCGCAACAAAGTTTTCACGATTAAGTCCAGTTTCATTGAACGCACCTAATCCTGCAACAACATCCTGCTCTTCGTTCTTGGAAGCGATGGCAAGCAGCATTCCATTTTTCTGGCGGGTATGCATAAGCTGTATAAACTTACGACGTTCACTGCTCAACACCAGCCCTTGCGGCCCGACCTCACCTACGACCCCCTGCCAGAGCGTATTGTCTGCATCGAGCACAATAACTTTGCGTGCGGGGGTAAGCAAAGAAATAAGACGCCTGACCACAACCTGGCCGATTTCAGCGAACCCTGAATCTGAAAAAGGAATGCCTGCAGAATCAAAAGCGATATCGTCAAAATAAAGTTCATCCGAAAACTCAATAGATACGGCGCCAATACGCTTAAGTCTTTCGTCTGCTTTCTCTTGCAATGCACGCCATTTGGGAGAATTTTGATAAACGGCAGCGTCGGGACAGCGAATAAGGACAAGCGGAGATTTGATACGTGACGCCGCAAGCTCCATAACCCTGGCTAACTCGGCAAAACGCTCTTGCGCAAGACTCAGCCCAGCTAAATCAAGTGCGGCAAGTTCTGTTGCGTCACCGCTCATCAGATCGCTTAAGCGCCATAACACCGTGACAGCGCCTGAATGTAATCGATAAGATTCCGATTCAACATTAAGAAGTTCCTGCATGATCTGGCCAAACGATGCAAAACCGATACGAAAAGCAAGACCAAACTCTCTGGCAAGCAAGTTGAGATATGGCTCAGAAGGTTCTGCAGTAAAGCTTGAAACAATGCGTAATTGTGGACGTATTGGTACTCCAGACGAACGCAGCACATCCTGAACGGGTCGGTCCGGATCGCTGAGCATTGCGTCAAGTACGGCTTCGTACTGAAGGAGCCATGCTTGGGCGGAGCTCTCATCCATCAAGGAATCGAGATATTCCAGGTTGGTCGTGACGCAATCTCCTCGGTCAATCATGGTGAGGAAGAGCGAAAACACCAAGGCGCCGCGATTAGTCTGGACCGGAGAACCTGTCAGGCCAGACAATGAAAAGCCTTGTCCCAGCTGACGAGCATAGGTGCAACATGCCTGAATAGGCGTGCTCGTCGGATCATCGGATAAATCTCTGATCAGTGCGCTTGTTTCGGAAAATGGAAGCACGTGTCTGGTCGCTTGATCCAGAACGTCTCCTGTTGCAGATACAAAGGAGGCGGTACTCGAGTAAACATCGAGTTGAGGGATAACCAACATGATGTCCGCAAAATCACCTATGAGCGCTTCGTCCCCGGTACCGGTTCGATTAGAAGTCGGGACACCTATCGGAAATTTATTTTCACTTGTCTGGGCATACAGCATCAAGGTAAAGGCCGCGAATAACACTGTAAAAGGTGTTCGCTGCATCTGCTCCGCACCTTGGCGCAAGCGATAAACCAGTTCTGGTGAAATTGTCCGGCTAACTTGACTCGAATCACCTCGGGTAATAGCTCCATTGGTGCCATTGCCTAATTCCAAATAACGTGCGGCATCTTGCAACTGCTCTACCCAGAAAGCTTTACGCTCAGCGATGAGTGCCGGCGTAAACACTAATCGCTGTGTCTCGACGTAATCCGTATACGTACGCTTCAAAACAGGCAGCGCTTGATCTTCGTACGCCAGAGATAATTCAGACAGGAAAACACCCATTGACCAGATATCGGCAATCAGATGATGGAACAACAGCTCCAAGCGAAAGCTATTCCCCTCCTCCGCGATCAAAGCTATCTTGAGCAGCGGCCCCTCAGCTAAATCGAAGTCGGACGCGTCAACTTGAGCGCCGATTGTGACTTTCATGTTTGGACGCACGCTTTGACGTGGGCCCTGCGGTGTAATGACAAAGACCGTCCTGAGAGCTTGGTGACGAGAAACGACCAAGTTCAGTGCAGACTGAAGCTTTACACGATCTATGCTTTGCGCAAATCGAAACGCTGCCGGTACAGCAAGCAAACCTTTCGCCTCTGGCATGAGTGTAGCGACCGACCAATGCCATAGCTGCTGAAGTGATAACTCTGAAAATACGGGAACGACTGGGGCGACAGAATCCGTAGGGATCAGTCTGACAGTCTTACCCGTCAAGGCGAATAACTCACTATTCCGGTTATCAGACAACCATTGGCCTAACTCGTCTAAGGTTGTGTGATCAAGCAAAAGGGTTGGCGGCACAGCTCCACACAAATCTGTTTCGAGTCGCTTAACTACCTCCATCATGGTCAACGAATCGAACCCATAGGAAGCAAATCGCGTCTGCGCTGCGATTGCGGAAGGTTTCATCCCTAAAGCCTTCGCTAATACCTGACGCGCATATTCAACGCCATCTTCAAACGAAGCCACTCCATCGGAGATTTTCTGCGCACGAGGCTTGACGTGAGGCAACGCAACGGCGTTCGCCTCGCGATCATTTGTTTGCAACGGCGCGTGGTGAATATACTGCTCAACCCATCCATCAGAGATAGCTGCGACGATGCCTTGGGGCATATCGTCGTCCGAGAGACCTGGCAGTCCAAAGCCCTTGGCCTCAGAAAAACCCGCAGTCTTGAGTCGATCAAGCCAGAGTGCAACCGATAACAACGGTGAATGTGCAAGTCTTGCATCACTATCGCTATAAGACCACCAGCCGTCCAGTAAACCAAAGGTCAAGGTCGCGTAGTCCTGCACCGAAGTCACCTCATTAATCACCAGTAAACCACCCGGACGCAATAAGGTCTTGGCATGTGCGATCGTCGTATTGATATCGCTCGTAGCATGCAATACATTGCTGGCGATCACTACATCTGCGTGACCGGGATTAAATCCCTGCGTCTGCGGGTGATTCGCTATATCGAGCAACTCGAAACGCAAGCAAGGGTGAACAGGCCCCATCTCAAGACGAGCACGCTCAATAAATCCAAGAGAAATGTCAGTAAAGCAATAATCGAGCTTGTCGGTTAATGATTCAACACTTTCAAGAACAAAGCGCGTCGCGGCACCCGTTCCCGCACCAATTTCAATTATTTTTAGTTCAGAACGAGCAGATTGTAAGAACCAGGCAGAGACCACATCAGCCAGCGTACGACTATAGAAATCCATCATGGCGTCGCCACGATAAACTTTTTCAACCAGTGATTGAGAACCTGCTGGGAAAACGACCTGAGCACCTGTTTTTTTACCGACAAGTACATCATTGAGCCCGTCTAAACATGCATCAAGCAGTGGCTGAAAGGCTTCAACGGCCTGCGTATCACCCAGCATGACGGGATGGGGAAGTGCCATGCCAATAACATTGGCACCGCTCCGTTTAAGCAAACCATCTCGCTCAAACATATCAAGCAGAGCTTCAAACAGTCGCAATCTAGCTGGCGTCACGCCAAGCTTATCCGCAATATTTGCAACGGTAAGCTGTTGACCTGGCGATGGCAGCACTGACGCCAATGACATTGCTGCACGACTACGTCCATACGCATCGAGCATAGAGAAAGACAGTTGAGCAGTTTGTAATGCCTTGAAATCAGGCGCCTGCGCGGAAATACTTAAGCGTAGAAGTCCAACCGGTTGAGTATTCGACGTTAATCTGGTTAAAACAACATCGAGGTTATGTCGAAGTTTTTCAGATAACTCTGGAGAAAGCTTGAGCGGAACAACTTGCGATATACCAGCAAATATGATTCGCTCAATGACTTGAATTCCTTCTGCTGGATCGATTGACAGCACACCTTGCGCAGCCATGCGCGCAACAGCATCAGGATGAGCAACAGCCCCTACAGAGCCCCAGAACCCCCAGTTAATCACATAGGCAGGCCAGGCATGCGCTCTATTTAGTTCATGCGCGAATGCATCAATAAAGGAGCTTCCGGCGCAATAGTTAGCTTGACCAGGATTGGCCGTAAAAGAAATTGCCGAAGAAAAAACAGTAAAGAAATCGAGTTGACGGCGCTGCATCACTTGCGCAAGCACCATGACCGAACGAGCTTTGGCCTCGAAGGCAACCAGGAAATCCTCATCCGATGCGTTGAGGAACAACCCGTCGCGCAGGACCAAGGCGGCATGAAATACGCCGTTGATATCACCAAAGCGTTGGACTGACTGACTGATCGCTTCAGCAAGTTCGTCAGGATGACAAGAGTCAGCACTAAAATAAGCCGCATCCCCACCCTGACGACGAATGTCAGCAAGTTGATCCTGAATACGTGCGTCGATTGGCCGACGACCAATCCAGGTAATTTTGGCGCCTTGTGTATGAGCGAGATGCTGACTCAAGATAAACCCGATACCTCCCGCACCGCCAACGATCAGGTAGTGACCATTTTGTTTCCAGGGCGTTCCATCAGGGTCTGGCAACAGCGCTTTATCGAGCCACCTTAAATAACGCGCACCTTTTCTAATGGCAACAGTTTCAGCATTCTGATGAACGGGTTCGCGAATCAATGTAGAAACCGAATCAAGAAGTGATGCGTGCAAGTCGATGTCTACAATAGACACGTCTGTTGCATGCTCGCGGGCAGCCGAACGAATTAACCCAAATACCCCTGCTGCAACGGGATCAATTAAATCACTCGCACTCACTGCAAGTGCTTGACGGGTAATAAAAACCAGAGGCAGCCGACGTTGAAACAACGGTTTGATGCGATGTATGAAAGCTACGATCGACTTGCCTGGCTGTTGAGGTGAACCATCCCACACATTAAACGCATCGGTAGGAACGATGACATACACCAAACCGGCCTCAACAAAAGACTCCCCAAGCGTTGCGATGGATGACAGCTCGTATCGTCGCGCTATTTCATTGGCTAAATCAGTAGCATGGCTATCGCCTAAAGGATAAAGTACGACCACAGGTCCCTGCACATCTCTGCGATGATCAACGGACTGCGCACGCCAACGCGGCAACCAGATCATATCCGCCAGCAAATCAGATGGGGCATCAAGCTTAGATGGAGAAGCTGGCTGTCCGAGCGGACGTAGTCTCAATCCGAGCATACATACAACCAACCTACCCTTTTCATCGCGCGCTGCCAAATCAAACAGTTCTACTTCGCGTCTGATCAGACGCACTGTTGCTCGACGTGGCAAAGGATATTCGATGCGTACTTCTTTGACTAAAAAAGGTACGCTCAAACCTGATGATTCAGCTGCCAGACCTGCGATACCATGCAGGCAAGCATCGAGCCATGCTGCATGAGAGAGGAAAGACTCTGTCGTATCGAGTACAAGTTCAACTTCGGCATGTTCATTGCAAACGCGCACATTACGCAAACCACGATGGTGAGAACCATAACGAATCCCACCCTCTGCAAGTTGCGTATAAAAATCGTAACCATCAAAGCAATCTCCCCCTGACAATGGGTCAGCGGGCAAGACGTCTTTGAAACCTCCTTCATCAAAAACAATCACGCCCTGCGCATGCGGACCCGAGGCGCTTTCAAGTGTGAAGGTTGAAAGATAAGAATCCTGTTTCAAAGTAAGAGAAACCGTCGCATCCTGATCGGCGACAACAACGGCGGTTTGCCATACCAGATCGTGCAGTACTACCTTGCGCTGCGGCCACTGTTTGCGCGCGGCGGCTAATGCAAGCACAATCGATAAGGTGCCAGGTATGACCCGTTTACCAGCAACTTGATGAGAATTAATCAGCGGATCAGTCGGAGAAAGAACCAGATCCACACGAGCCA
>CAINDJ010000316.1 GCA_903847325.1 uncultured beta proteobacterium
ATACGACTTTTTCTGAGTCAAATAGTTGACGCACTCCCATTTTTTTTAATTGTTCTACGGTAATGGTCCCGCTTGTATCATTGAGTAAAACAACGTCCGGGGTAAGTATTTCAATATCTCCAGCGCGCGCCCGACCAGATTGCGAGTGCGTAGCGTAAATTTTTTCTGTCATAGTCAAGCCCATGACCTCTCCCTGTTGTTTAGCATGTATCGGTATGAATATCAGGTATCACTGCCCAGTAGGACAACCGTTTTTGCTATTTATGTTTATATTGTCATATTACTCAGAAATTACTGGAAAATAATGACCCCTGCACAGTCCTTGCGTACACGACTCCTCAATACTGAAATTATGGTGATTCCTGGTGGAGGCTCTCCTCTTGAGCTCAGGCAAATTGAGGCGGCGGGGTTCGAAGCAGGGTATGTCAGTGGCTATGCCACAGCGGCTGCGCGCTACGGTGAGCCTGATATTGGGTTGATTGCCTACGCTGACATTGAAAATGCCGTGCACGCCATTAGACGTGTAACGACCATTCCTCTCATCGTTGATTGCGATACCGGATATGGAGATGTCGCTAACGTTGTGCGTACGGTTCGGGGTATGGAGCTTCTGGGTGTTGCCGCCGTCCAAATTGAAGACCAGGCGTGGCCAAAGCGTTGCGGACACATGGACAATAAAATTGTCGAATCACGTGAGGTTGCCGTGAGAAAAATCCGTGCCGCCGTGGCTGCACGCAATAATCCAGAAACACTCATCGTTGCCCGCACCGATGCGCGCGGACCGCTGGGAATGCAAGAGGCGCTTGAGCGTTGCATGCTCTTTAAGCAGGCAGGCGCAGACATTCTTTTTGTCGATGGTCCGCAGTCGCTTGAGGAACTCGAACTGATTGGACGAGAACTCCCCGGCCCGTTACTTGCAAATATGTCTGAAACCGGGCTCACGCCACTGCGCTCGGCTCAGGAGTTGCAACAGATGGGTTTTGCGATTGCGCTGTTTCCCAGTAGTACCGTGAGACTGACGATCAAAGCCGTCGATGACTTTCTGACTGATCTGAAAAAAACGGGAGACTCGCGCGCCTGGGTCGATAAGATGGCTTCTCTTGAACAAACTAATCATGCTCTTGGCTTGAATAATATTCGTAGCTTCGAACAAGAGTTGCTAGCTAAAGAGTAATCGTCTGTGCTTAGGATCACTGCTCCAGGCGGTGATCCTTAAACATTTCACGCAAGGAAAGTTTCATTAGTTTTCCTGTCGCAGTCAGTGGCATTTTGTCTATGAAGCTCACATCGTCCGGTATCCACCACTTGGCGACCTTACCTTCAAAGAATGTCTGAATATCTTTTTTGAGTGTGTCCTCATCCTGCGTTACCCCGGGTTTTTTGACGACAACTAAAAGAGGGCGTTCATCCCATTTTGGATGATGCACAGCTATACAGGCAGCAATTAAAACGGCGGGATGCGCAACCGCTACGTTTTCGATATCAATCGATGAGATCCATTCTCCGCCCGACTTAATCACGTCTTTGCTGCGGTCCGTGATCTGCATATTGCCATCTGCATCAATAGTGGAGACATCGCCCGTGGGGAACCACCCGTCAACTAAAGGGGATTGCTCCGCACGGAAGTAGTTATTAATGACCCATGCGCCCTTGACCAACAGATCACCAAATGCTTTGCCGTCATTGGGTAGCTGCTGGCCCTCACCATCAACGATTTTCATTTCGATACCGTAGAGTGATCTGCCCTGTTTTTGCAGGATATGATCTTGTTCGGCGCGTGGTTTGCTTAAATCTGCAGCCTTGAGTCCGGCGACTGTTCCGATCGGCGAGAGCTCCGTCATGCCCCAGGCGTGAACAACCTGTACCCCATACTCCCTGAACGATTCCATCATGGCCGCAGGGCAGGTCGAGCCACCGATCACGGTCCTTTTAAATGTGTGGAACGTGCGTTTATTTTCTTTTACGTACTGCAGCAAACCAGCCCATATCGTTGGGACACCTGCAGACATTGTGACACGCTCGGAATCGATTAGTTCGAATAACGACTCACCATCGAGTTTTGCGCCGGGGAAAACGATTTTTGCTCCCGTCATCGGACAGCTATAAGGTGTACCCCAGGCATTAACGTGAAACATAGGTACGACGGGCATGATGACTTCTGCGCTCGAAATACTCAGAGAGCCGGGCAGTGCCGAGGCATAGGCGTGCAAAACGGTCGAGCGATGGCTGTATAGCGCACCTTTTGGGCGGCCCGTAGTACCAGAGGTATAACAAAGCGCAGAGGCCGCGCACTCGTCAAATACAGGCCAGTCATAGTCGCCTTGTTCTTCTGCGATCAGTGTTTCGTAACAGGCTAGTTTCACAAAATCAGAGGCTGGCATGTTGTCTGCATCGCTCAGACAAATCCAGTGCTGGACTGTCGGACATTGCGGAAGCATTTTTTCTATTAATGCCAAAAAGCTAACGTCAAAAAATATGACTTTATCCTCGGCATGGTTAATGATGTAGGAGATTTGCTCTTCGAATAAGCGAGGATTAATCGTATGACATACCGATCCACTGCCAGAGATCCCGTAATAGAGTTCGAGATGGCGATAACCATTCCAGGCGAGCGTGCCGACCCGGTCGCCTGGTCCCACGCCGAGTCTGGACAGCATCTGTGCCACCTGCCGCGCACGCTGCTCACAGTCGGCATAGGTGTATCGGTGAATATCCCCCTCGGTGCGCCGGGAGACGATTTCAGTCGTACCGTAATTGTTTTTTGCGTGCGTCAGCAGGCTCGAGATCATCATTGGCTGAGACATCATCTGACTCATCAGTAGTGCACTGGGTGCGATAGTTGGATGCATGATTGATCTCCTGACTGCCGGTAGATATTCAATATCGGGTATGTAGACGCTATGCGTGAAAGGCAATACTTACCATCTGGTCTTTAACGTGGTGTCATACGAATCGCACCGTCCAGACGGATCGTTTCTCCATTGAGCATGGGGTTCTCAAGGATGTGCAATGCTGTCATTGCAAACTCGTCCGGATGACCGAGTCTTGCTGGGTGAGGCACGGAGGCGCCCAGCGACGCTTTGACCGGTTCGGGCAATCTTGCCAATAGGGGGGTGTCAAAAATCCCTGGTGCGATCGTGCACACGCGTATTTGGCGTTGTGCAAGATCGCGTGCGGCGACCAGCGTCATGCCTACAATCCCGGCCTTGGCTGATGCGTAAGGCACCTGACCGATCTGGCCTTCATAGGCGGCCACAGAGGCCGTCAATACGCAGGCACCGCGTTCATGATCAATGAGCTCATTTTTTGCCATGCGCGCCGCGGCAAGTCGGAGTGCATTAAAAGTACCGATTAAGTTCACACGAATAATATCCTCGAATTTTTCGAGTGAACCGGGCGTCCCATCTTTTTCAACCAGCCGCAACGCGCCGCCATAGCCTGCGCAGTTAATCAGCGCACGCAAAGGAGCCAGCGATTCGGCTACATCGTAGACGTGATTCATTTGTTCTGGATTGCAAACATCTGCTTGTACGAATCTGGCAAGCTCGCCTAAAGCGCCGATGACTGCTTGGCCGCGCTCTGCGGAGTGATCGGCAATCACCACCGATACGCCTTTCGCTACCAATTGACGCGCACAGGCCAGACCGAGACCCGAGGCGCCGCCGGTGATGACGGCTGACATATTTTGTAATTTCATGATCTATCCTTAATTTAATCGAGTGACAGCTTGCTACGGTCAATCAGATCGCCCCAGCGCGTGACCTCAGCGTTTACGAATTTGCTGAATGCCGGCTGTGGGCTGCCACCGGGAAGGCCGCCCATTTCAATGAATTTATTTTTTATCTCAGGGTCGTTCAGCACTGCAATCAAATTGTCCTGAATGATTTTTTGAATCTCGGGGGGTGTTTGCGCGCGAATAAAAAATCCTAACCATCCTGTCACGACGAAATCCGGATAACCAGACTCACGCATGGTGGGTACGTCCGGCAAATTCGCCACGCGTTGCCCGCTTGTGACGGCCAATGCGCGCAATTTACCGGCTTGAATCTGGGGGAGTGCCTGCGTCAGGTTGTCGAACATGAATGCCGTTTCTCCCGATAACACTGACATGGTTGCAGGCATCGAGCCTTTGTAAGGGATATGCAGCGCATCAGTTTGTGTCTGCACTTTAAACATCTCAGGCATCAGGTGAGTCAGTTGGCCAATCCCCGCAGAGGGGTAGGTAAGTTTGCCAGGCTCTTTTTTAAGTCGGGCAACTAAGTCAGCAACATTTTTGACGGGTGAGTCTGCGTTAACAACTAATACATTCGCAAAAGAGATGAGATCGCTGATTGCGATAAAGTCAGCAGGTTTGTAGGTGTTATTTTTATACGCCTTGTAATTGACTGCATTCGAGCCTGTATTTCCAACTAGCAGCGTGTAGCCATCCGCTGGATTTTTAAGCAGTGCCTGCACCCCAAGAATGCCACCCGTGCCAGGTTTATTTTCTACCACAATCGTCTGACCGAGACGCTGACTTAATTTTTGTGCAACGAGTCTTGTTGGGATGTCCGTCGTGCCGCCAGCGGCCCCAGGTACGATCATCGTCAGGCTGTGGCTTGGCCAGGCATTGGTGTTTTGTGCAGAAGTGACTGGGATTGAGGCCACAGCCATTGCGAGATACGCCAGCGGTTTAAAGGTCTGGCGAATGATATGGCTCAAGATATTTTTCAAGTTTGTCTCCGGATCAACTCTTTTAAAGAAATCACTTTCTTTGAGTTTTTTATATTGCTTATTGCCTAAGCCTACCTGAGTCAAACCCTTTGTGCAACTTGGATTGATTTTCTAAAAAAGATACGGCTGACAAATAGCTGCATGACTCCCTTTTAGTGCATGGGTTTGAAACAGAACTAACATACCGCAGGTCGAGCCAAACATTTTTGACTGATTGTGTCCGACACCAACAACCTCGTATGCAAGATGATTGATTTTTGTAGATCGGCCGGCAAGAAATCGCTCGTATCGAACATAGGCTTGCGCACGAGAGAGTCTGGTTGGACCCTGTGCGAGAGCAGGGCAGGATTTATCGAGGAATTTATGATCCGGGTCGCGATCGTCGCCGCCCATCAGGTAGACGACATTGCGGTACGTGTAGCGTTTGAATAGCTCCTGCCCCGATTTTCCTTGGCCATAGGCAATCATGTCTTGCATACCATAGCGATAGCCGTTAAAGGTTGGGCAACGTTCTGCGGAGAACTCTTTGAATGTATGCTCAGTCGGGCGCTGTGTATTGAAATACAGAAAGCTCGATGGATTGGCCACAACATAACGAAGATCCAAGCTGCGCGCCCGAATGCGTTCATCCACGTGGTTAAGGATTGCGTAACGCTGCACGAGCTGTGCCCCAGCGGAGTGGCCTGCCAGGGTTACGTTTGTTAGGTTTGGGTAATTGACTTGATCTGTGATTTTTAGCAATAAGTCGTCTAAAACTTTGAAGGCACTCAGCGCAAAAGGATTTACCGCGAGAGGATTCACTTCTGCATCCAAGCCTGCAGCCCAGTCGCGCGTCCCCCAGCGTGGCATATTTTCAAAACCTGTTGCCTCGTCCTGTACCCCGGGGAAATTGGGCGCGAGGATGAGAATGTCTGAGGTGTCCCTCCCGGATTCTTTTAATAAAGATTCGCCCGCTGCAAAGTAATCATCGCCGTTCCTTTTGATGCCGTGGATGATGATGACGATCTCCCGTATGCGGCTGAGGTCGGTATTTAAATCATGGTTAGCGTACACAGGAAACTCATAGCTTTCAGGGGCTGATCCGAGTTTGACGCGTTGCCACTCGGTCGCAAGCGCTGCGGAGGTGGCTAGGCTGATAAAGAGTGCTGCAATGCAAATACGCAGGGATTTCAAGGCATGCCTTAGATGTGTTGAGGATGATGGGTGTAAGCAGAATATTACAGTTCACAGGGTACACGCCAAGATTCGGTAAAATGAGACCCCTACGCTGGAGTACGCATGACAAATTCTCAACCTAAACCCCCACGCATGCTGACCCTGACTGAGTTGGCCGCCTTGATTAAAGGCTATCGCAAGCTCAAAGAGTGGAGTCAGGAGGATTTAGCCGAGCTCTCCATGCTTTCGGTTGATCAGGTTGATGAGGTCGAAAGTGGCCTTAATAACGATGCGAATACGTTGCGTGCACTGGCGCAGGCTTTTGGATTTGCTGACGTTGATGTGTTTAATAAACCGATCCACATACCGCTCGTGCAGGATGAGGACTCAGAAACAGAGTCTGTACAAGGCGACTCAACCGCCCTGGAGGCCTTTGTGCTGTCAACGGGAGAGGAGCTTGGCGAGTTGGTGCTCAACAGTACCGCGCTTGCAGTCAGCCGTTCATTTGAGCTTGGCATGCAGGCAGATAAGGTGTTTGAGGCACTCACAGATTACGTGAGGGAATATCGGGAGTATTTTGAGGAATATTCCGTGTCAAGAATTAGTCAGATTCACGAGGAGTTTCAGGAATATTTGACGGAACTTAAAGGCTTTGGCGTGTCGATCAGCTATGCCACACGCGTTTTGCCTGAGGATATAAATGGGGAAAAAAGCTCCAAGCCGGCGATAGCGCTATATCTGGTGGCTTTCCCAGTCGGCGAGGAGCCTGAGTCCTTTCTTGTTTAACCAGCTGAGGCCAGATGAATCACCCAAGCCAGTGTCAGCGCGCACGGTGCGAAAGAAATGATCAGAACAGCCCAGATTCCCGCTGCGGATGAGTTGTGTTCCTGGTGTGCGTTGTGTTCCATGATTGTTCTCTTGTGTGAATAATAAAAATTTTTTATATTCTATACGTTACGCTGACTTTTTTCCCAAAAAGGTTGTCTAAGCTTGCGTTTAACGATTTTGCCGCTGTCGTCCCTGGGTAAGTCTGGCTGAAATCTGAATTCGCGCGGAATTTTGTATCCTGCTATTTTGGGTTTTAACCAATCCATCAGCCTGTCTGCGGTCAATGCGCTTGATGCACGTACTGGCTGGATAAACGCCAGAAGTTTTTCACCATACTCTTCATCCGGGATTCCGACCACACCACAGTCTGCGATATCCGGGTGTGTCATTAATTCATTTTCTATCTCTGCGGGGTAAATGTTTACTCCGCCTGATATCACCATGTCAGACTCTCGATCGCAGACAAACAGATATCCTTGCTCATCAAGGTAGCCAATATCTCCCAATGTGATGAGACCATTGCGTTCAATTTTTTTACGGGCATCCGGATTATTTTTATAGGTGAAATCTGCATAGGCGGGCTGATGAACGTATATCTTGCCTGGTTGATTGGGAGGGCATAGATGACCGTTTTCATCAATAATCCTGATCACGCCCTGGCCAATAGGTTTGCCTGCGCTTCCTGGTTTACGTAATGCCTCAGCCGAACTTATTCCGGTAATCATGCCTGCTTCGCTTGAGGCATACGTTTCGTAAATGATAGGACCAAACCATTCAATCATCTGCCGTTTTATTTCGGGTGGGCAGGGCGATCCCGTCGAGGCGACGAATTTAAGTGAAGAAAGGTCGTATTTGTTTCTGATGGCTGTCGATAGTTTAAGTAAGCGCACATACATGATCGGAACGAGATAGACCACGTCAATTTTATGAAGCGCGATCAGTTTGAGTACTTGTTCTGGATCAAAGCGTGGCATGAGCACAAAGGTATCGCACACACGCAAGGAGACTTGTGTGAATATACTTGGGCCGCTGTGATAAATAGGGGCGGGCAGCAATGCCCTGCAGCCTGCTTGCAAGCCGAGAGCATGGATGACAACCTCTTTCATGAATATTTGTTGAGCTTCTAATTTGTCCAGAGGGACTGCAAACCGCACGACACCCTTTGGACGTCCGGTCGTGCCGGAGGTATACGCCATGTGACCGCGGGGGGAGACAGCGGGCCCGCGATAGGGTGGGTGTTGCGCTCGCCAGGTTTCAAAGTCGAGTCCGGATGAGCTTGAGGTTGCGAGAACGTTAGAGTGGGGCAAAAGATCATCTGTGCCGGTGTTGACGCAAATGATGGGAAGCTGCGCACTCACGTGATTCACGATGCCTTGAATCAGATCACTTTCTGTAAATAAGGCCTTTGCACCACTATCCGTCAAAATAAACGACACCTCATCGGCGGTGAAATGCCAGTTGATCGGGCAATAATAAATACCTAGCTGCTTGCATGCCTGAATGATTTGCAGATATTGCATGCGATTACGCATATAAATTGCAATCACGTCGCCTTCATTTAGACCTAATGCAGAGATTCCAGCTGCAAGCTGATCACTTTGTAAATTGAACTGCTCAAAGGTAAGTGCGTCAGTGCCTGCAAAGATCGAAGGTTTCATTTTCTATGATCGTTTTTTTGTAAGGATCGATATTCGTAATGACTGCACAAAATAAAGCCTAAAAAAAAATCGGACCCAGTCAGCTAAATATATGTTCAGCTGACTGGGTCCGTTAACACAATTTTTCTTGCTGAACAGGTTCAGATTATCTTTGAACGTGCCCGCACAGTGATGCGCTTATGCTGTCGTTAAGACGGTTTCTGCAGCTTCTTCTTTGGCAGCTGCGGCAGCGAGTTTCTTTTCTGCGCGTGCTTTGTAGGCACCACTCACATGACCCCAGAGTGTTTTGTCTGTTGTCGACTTGGAAAATGAGTCAGCGCAAACTAAAACCAGACCGATTGGGCCCAGTGCTAAGCGCGCGCCAATACCGACCGCAGTGTGGGCGATACCGTTGCAAAACTGACCATCCATCAGGAGGCTGGCACCAGGGATGACAGTCTCACCGAAGAGTTTTACACCATTTGCAAAGACGTTTCCGCCCTGTGTATCTGTTTGAGCCATTTCGAACTCTCCTAATAAATTTTTGATTAGCACAAAGTGAATTAAATCTTTTTAAGTATTGCAGTTTTTAGTGTCAAGATCAATACATTTTGACTTCGTCGACTAAATTGGTTTTAACTGTGTCGCGGTAAGATAAACTTTAATAACTCTTGCCTCTATAGTTGGCTCAATGAATAAATTCAAGTCCAGGCAAAATCCCTCTTTAATCCTCCATACACGAGACTCCCTCTATCAGGAGTTTCAAGCATGGTGGGGGTTGTTGAAAAGTGAGTGGTACTGGGTCGTTATCCTTGTCGGCGGCGCAGTGCTTTTGCTCGCGTTCACACGCCCGATTCCGCCAAAAGATGTTTATCTCGCGGTCGGCCAAGAGGGCTCGACTTTTGAGGCACTAGGGAAAAAATTCGTTCCGTTATTTGCGAAGGAAAAAATTCGTCTGCACCTGGTGAATACCGCAGGATCAGGAAGTAGCCTCCAAGATCTTGCAGACAAAGACGTTCAGGTAAACGCCGCTTTGATGGTGAGTGGAATTCCTGAAAAGGATAAATACCCCAATCTGAATTCATTAGGTAGTATCGAGTACGTACCGTTATGGCTTTTCTACCATGGGGAGTCCCCCGTGATTAGTGGCACCGTTGCACATTTCTCGAATAAAACCGTGGCGATTGGTCCCGAGGGTAGTGGGACGGAAATTATTCTTGAGCGGATTTTGTCACTGAGCAATATGGCACTCGATAAAAGTGCGACTTTTCTAAAAATACCCAATAAAGAAGCCGCTGAAAAACTCATTAGTGGCGAGCTGGATGCCGTATTCATCCTGGACGGAATAAACGGACCTAATGTCCAAAAACTGCTCGCCCATGACGATATCCATGTGTTTAATTTCGAGTACGCCAAGGCCTTGGCTAAAAAACTTCCCTATCTGGAAGTCGTGGAGATACCTAAGGGGTCGCTCGATCTGAAAACCTTGCGTCCTCCTAGTGATATTAATATGCTGGCCTCTACCGTATCCTTATTGGTTGAAAAAGATA
>CAINDJ010000317.1 GCA_903847325.1 uncultured beta proteobacterium
CCGTAAAACAACAAGTGCCGATTTGTTATCCGATGCGCAGGCCTGGGCGAAAGAGCTGAGCAAAGGTTCTGGTACTGCACTAGCCCTTTCTAAAACCATTCTGAATCAGTCCTATGAATCAACCGCGCATCAAGTCTTTGCCCAAGGCAGTCAGGCACAAGGCATTTGCTACACAAGCACTGAACATCGCAATGCGGTGTTAGCTTTTCTTGAAACCAATAGTAAAAAGGGCTGAAACGCGATGGATGCATTAACTCGTTTGATGAGACCGCAGCGCGTCGCAGTGATTGGCGCCTCGGCTGATATCACTAAGACAGCAGGCCGGCCTGTCTCCTATTTGCTGAAACACGGTTTTGCGGGTGAAGTCTATCCCGTTAATCCTAAAGCCTCGGAGATTTGCGGGTTGACTTGTTATCCGGATATCGCCTCACTACCTGCCGTACCAGACGTCGCGATTGTGTTGCTGGGGGCTGAACGTGCGCATCAGGCGGTAAGGGACTTGGCGCAAATGGGTTGCATAGCAGCGATCGTCCTGGCCAGCGGCTATACCGAAGTCGGCGAGGAGGGTGCAAGGCGTCAGGCTGAGTTGATCAAGGCCGCAGGCACTATGCGAATCCTTGGTCCTAACACCATCGGTCTGGTTAATATTACAGATGGAATTGTACTGTCTGCATCCGGTGCCTTGGAGATGGATCATTTTCCTTCTGGTACCGTGAGTGTGGTTTCTCAAAGTGGTGGGATTCTTGGGTCGCTTTTGTCGCGTGCGGCCGCGCGAGGAATCGGTTTATCCAAACTTGTATCGACGAGTAATGAAGTTGACCTCGAGCTCGCAGACTTTATCGATTGGCTGATCGAGGATGACGCGACCAAGGTAATCGCTCTGTATGTGGAGTCGGTTAGAAATACCGAAAAATTTCGTCAAGCGGCTTTGCGAGCTGCTGCGGCTGGCAAGCCGATTGTTGCCTTTAAGATTGGTCGCTCAGAAGCTGGTGCTAAAGCCGCGATCTCTCACACGGGTGCTTTAGCCGGTGCAGATCGTATGTATGACGCGCTATTTAAACAAGTTGGCATCATACGTGCCAATAGTTTTGATGAGTTGCTCGACATCCCCGCAGCACTGGCTTCGGGTCGAAAACTGCGCGGCAATCGTGTGGCAATCCTGACCTCAACAGGTGGAGCCGGAACACTGGTTTCGGATGCCTTGGGGGTTTCTGGGTTTGCCACGCCTGCGCCTGATGAGAGCACTGCCGCTGAACTGCGTGCCTTGCAAAGTGGAGATCACGCGGCCCTGGATCGCAACCCGATTGATGTGACGCTGGCAGGTCTGAAACCTGATCTCTTGAAAGGTGCAATCAGCTCCCTGCTGCGCAGCCAGAGCTATGATGCGCTGGTGGTGATTGTTGGCGCCTCAGGCTTAGCGATGCCTGAGCTGATGTCAAACGCGATCAATAGTTGTCTTGGCTCCACGGATAAGCCCGTGATTGCTTATATCAGCCCGCATGCGCCGAAGATTGGAGCCTTGCTAACACAAGGAGGTGTGCCGGCATTTTCCGCGCCTGAAAGCTGTAGTGCTGCGTTAGGCGCGATGCTTCATGCGGTGCAATGGAAAGCGCACGCGCATTCTGAAACCGCTGCTACTCAAGTGCCTCTGGACAATATTCCGAATGGTTCGCTGGATGAGGCGCAAGCAAAGCAATTATTTTCTAAATTTGGTATTGCCTGTGTGAACGAAATTGTTGTGAACAATGCGGTAGAAGCCAGGCTGGCAGCTGCAGCGTTGGGAAATCGTGTTGTTCTGAAAATCCTCTCCTCAGAAATTTTGCATAAAAGCGATATGGGCGGGGTGGTGGTCAATCTGAACGCTGAGCAGATTGGTGATCGCCTTGAAAAGATGGCGCTTGAAATCAAAACCCGAGCAGGCATTACACCAGATCATTTCCTGGTTCAGGAAATGGTGGCTGGTGGAACAGAGTTAATCCTCGGCATGCATCGTGATCCTTTGGGGACAGCTATTTTGCTCGGCATGGGTGGTGTGACGGCCGAGTTACTGAGAGACACAACAATGCGTCTGTTGCCTGCGTCAGGAGGACTCGCCCCAGAAACCGCGCGTGAGATGGCAAGGGAGCTTAAAACCTGGCCCCTGCTGGATGGCTACCGTGGTCGACCCCTCGCCGATGTCGATGCCTTGGTCGCAGCTATCGTTTCATTTTCTGAAATGGTCGCACAGTTTGGCGAGCGACTGGCAGAAGCAGAAATTAATCCGCTCTTTGTTTTAGAGCGGGGGCAGGGTGTGAAGGCTGCTGACGGGATTGCGGTTTTTAACTCCGTGGCACGAACCACTTAGGCTGTCTTTTTTCTTTAAAAGAGGCCGTACCCTCGGCGGCCTCTGCGGTTTGTCTGACCTGCGCATGCTCTTTGACTAACACGTCAAACAATTCGTCCGCGAGCAAGGCATCAGCAACCGCGAGTATCCTGGCTTTACTCACCGATATCGCCTGTGGACCGTTCATCAAAATGGCATCGATAATCTCTTGACTGGCTTGCTGCAATCGGTCTGGGGCATATACCTCATGCACCAGTCCAATTTCTTTCGCAGTGTATGCACCAAATTTTTCACACGTTAAAGCGTAGCGCCTGAGGTTTCTGGTGCCGATGGCTGCAATGAGTTGAGGAAAAATAATTCCGGCCATGAGACCCCAGCGCGCCTCTGAAATCCCGAACAAGGCGTTTTCACTTGCGAGACCGATATCGCAAGCAGAGATAATGCCTGTCCCACCCCCGATACAGGCTCCTGAGACTAGCGCAATGGTTGGGATGGCAAATTCGTTTAAGCGGCGGACTGCTTCGGCAGTGATTCTCGAAGCCTTGTCGTTACCTGCTGGATCAGTTTGCCCGACCCCGGATATCCAGGCCAGGTCAGCACCTGCTTGAAAATGTTTACCCTGGCCCTGTAATACAACAACGCGCAATCCTGACTCACTCGCCAGATGATCCATCGCCTCATGCAAGCCGTTGAGCATATTGCCGTTATAGGCGTTATTGACTTCAGGACGGTTGAGGGTGAGGGTTGCGACCCCGCGCTGATCCAATTCATATAAAACCGTATTATTTCCAAAACTTATTTTCATTCTTTTGTCTCCTGCGTTATTTTTAATATTATAGTCATTCATAGTGATGACAAAATTCCCGAGGGTTGATATGACTAAACAAACAGCGTTAACTAAAAATCCTCAAACACTGCGTGACACGGAGCAACCCCTCGTCGATGATATCCGCTTACTTGGACGGATTCTGGGTGACGTGATTCG
>CAINDJ010000318.1 GCA_903847325.1 uncultured beta proteobacterium
GCCCAGTATCCATCACGCTTATTCCGTGCGACTTGTTAACCGCTCAAACCGCGCTGCCAAGAGCACAAAAGCGGGATAAAACCTGACCAAGATACTCTCAACCACAGCTTGTGCGACAGCAAGATTGTACGTATGAGAAGTCAGGTTACGCGCCTCGATCATTTTCATCCAGGCGTCACCATCCTCAACCAAACCATTTTGAAATGCTAGGCGACTTGCATCACGTGAGCCGACGATATCCACAATACCTTGGTACTCGAGATAGTCTTTTAAAACTTTCCATGCGAGTTCGTGTGTAAATTCAAAAGCCTGAATCAAGCCTTGCTGCTCAAGATTGGACAACGCACGCTGGCGCGAAAGATCAACCGCCTCAGTCAGCGCAGTCAATGCACTAAGGTAGTTTGTAAATCTTTGCTGCCACCGAATATCCTGTCCCATATCAACCTCAAACGCAATATCAGACATATTCTAACGGACAGGTCTCAGTCCGACCACAGTCCGCCATTCACATCCAGAATCTCGCCGGTTGTAAAGCCTGAACCCGGAGCCGCTAAAAACAAGACGGCCGAGGCGATCTCCTCCGCCTGTCCCATCCGCCCTACAGGAATCAAATCTCGCAGGACTTTGGGGAAACTGGTGGTCATGGCCGACGCGACAGGGCCTGGTGCGACGGCATTGACGGTAATACCAAAAGCCGCGAGCTCCTTGGCGAGATAAGACGTCATGATGTGGACACCGGCCTTGGATACACCATAGGCGACGTTGCCCGCACGTTCTTGCTCGGCCACATCAATCCAGGGACGCGGATTGCCACCGTTTTTACCCAGTACAGAACCAAAATTCACAATCCGGCCAAACTGTTGTTGCTTCATCGTCTCGATCACGGACTGGCAACACAGGAAGGTCCCCTTCAGATTAATGTCGATGACGCGGTCCCATTCTTTTTCGGTAAGTTGCTGGGCGCTGCCGACCGAGACCACACCGGCCACGTTCACCAGAATATCCAGGCGAGCATGCCTGCTTAAGACACCTGCGACGCACGCACGCACATCTGCGGCATCGGTGACATCGAGTGGCACATGCTCGATCCCCGCACCTGTATCAGTCGCCCCCAGACGTGAGGGCAGATCCGCAGCAACCACTTGTGCCCCGTGTGCAGCGAGTGCCTCGGCAACCGCGCTACCAATGCCGCCCGCACCGCCGGTGACCAGCGCCACACGTCCTGATAGAAAGTCTGGAGCAAACATACTATTCATCCGCAATTTGATTCGCCGCGAGCCGGCCAAACACCAAACCTTTAAGTACAGACGTAGCACCCGTGTAGTTGGTGTAATACATCCCGATCACCTCACCTGCAGCATAGAGGTTTGGCATCACTTCGCCATCGGTGTCGAGTACCTGTCCGACAGGATTGACTTTGAGTCCACCAAACGTGAAGACATTAGCAGAAATAATCGGATAGGCCATGTAGGGACCGCGGTCTAACGGCCGTGACCAGTTGCTCTTAGGTGGCATCAAGCCTGTAGTGGCCAACCCATCTACATTCAAAGGATCATATGAGCCAGTTGTCGGGCAGGCTGCATTATAGGCGCTCACTGTTGCACGCAAGGCCTCTGGCATCACGCCGAGTTTTGCAGCCAAGGCATCAATAGTCTCAGCCTCAATGGCCGGCTGATCGGTACGGATACCTAAACGGTAATTCGGGATATCTTTAACGCGTTGATCGAGAATGACATAGGCGATGCCTTCGTCTTGCTCATAGATACGACGCGTAATGCGCTCATACCAGGCATCAACGGTACCCGGAGCCTCATTCACAAAGCGCTGACCAGCCTTATTGACCAGGATACCGTAGGGGAAAATAAATACCGAAGGCTCCGGGACGCTCGATCGCGGATCAATGGGCTCAGCGTGATAACTACCAAAATCACCCGAGGGAGCGGCGCCAATATCAAGCGCCATTTCGATCCCCTCACCGCGGTTGAAATAACCACCCTTACAGATCGGTCTTAAGTACACCGAGCGTGGACCAATATATTTCGACTGCAACGCGGGATTGCCTTCAAACCCACCACACGCCAGCACAACCTGACCGGCAAACCTCACATGACCCGCGCCTTGCTGTTGCGCAAGCAATCCTGTGACGACACCTCGCTCATCTTGCAAAAGTTTTCTGGCTGTCGTGTGATAAAAAAACGTAACACCAAGCTTGTCAGCCTGTGCAGCCAAAGCATCTACCAACGCGGCGCCACCACCCACGGGCAATAAACGCGGCTGTGTTTTAGTTAAAAACTGTGTCGGTAAAAAATCAAACTTCACACCCAAACCTTGCAACCACTTAATCGTTGCAGGGACATGATCCGCGAAATTCCCAATCACCTCAGGATCAGGGATCGCCAGACTGCGGGCAACTTGAGACCAATTCTCGCGCCCCGTCGACATCTCCGCCATCAGCTCAGGATCCGCATACAGACCAACGTTCGAGGCGAGGTAGGTTTCAAAGTCATCGGTGACTTCGTCAATCGCTTTCATGCGCAGATAGGCCTCGGTGTAACGACTCTGACCGCCGCGATCTTCTTGTGATGCGCGCTCAAGGATCGCAACTTTCAACCCACGTTCAGCAGCCGTCACTGCGGCCGATAAACCCGCCACACCACAGCCCGCCACGACAACATCAAACGTATGATTCATTTATCTGCACCTCACTCAAACACCAGGCTGACGCTTATCCAATCCATAAAAGGCAAACATTTCCTTGGCGCGCGCCAACTCGGGCAGACGATGATAAAAACCTTTACGGCTCGTCTTGGTGCCACAGGCATGGCGCAACTCCACCATCATCTCCGCCTGCTTGATCCAGGTACCTAACGAGTCCATCACGGTCACACCATCGACCTCGGTTACGCCATTGCGTGCGAGCAGCACATTCATTGGCGCCTCGCCCGGAATGATGACATCCGCACCTTGGGCGATCAGGCGTCGCGCTGCGGTTTTAAATTTCTCGATCATCTCTGTGGGATCCTCAAATCCCTTGAGCACATCATTAAAGGTGAATCCAACTGGCGCCGCACCGGCATAGCGCGATTTCAAACCATAGCTTTCTACGTTCTGATCGAGCAGCTCATTGAAATCCTCGATAAAGCACAGGATGCCGAATTTGCGGCCCAGCATGCAGGCTGTCAGCATGGCCGACTCGCCATAGGCCACAACCGGGATATCAATTAATGCCCTGATCTCGCGCAAAGCAGGGTCTGGCAAGGTGCTGATTGCATACGCGTCATAGCCTTGCTCTTGCGCAAGCACACCTGCCTGCATGAACTGCATTCCGTGCAAATGAAAGAGTGCAGCATGACGAATGTCCGAGCCAGGATAGTTCGACGAATACGTGCCCGGCGCCATGCCGTGCATATCGATTTGCGTATCGGGCCGCGCGACACGTGCGAAATGTTTTTTAAGTGCGTCCTGATACGGTCCCAGATCACTCAATACGGTAAAGCTCTGATGCCAGATTTTCATTTCAGTCCTCAATCAATTTTTACTTTTGCGCTCTCAACCACGCGTGCCCATTTGGCGACTTCCGCTTTGTAGAACGTATCAAATTCTTTTGGCGTTGAGCCGACAGGCTCAGCACCCGACTTCAATAAGATCGCACGGACCTCGGGCGTACGGACAGATTTTTGTGTAGCCTGCGCGATCTTGTTCACAATCGCGTCAGGCGTACCCGCCGGTGCAAATAAACCAAACCAGGCGGTGGCGTCATAACCTGGCACACCCGACTCGGACATTGTTGGAATGTCCGGTGCAACGCTTGAGCGTTGCGTGGTGCTCACCGCGAGTGCGCGCAGCTTGCCA
>CAINDJ010000319.1 GCA_903847325.1 uncultured beta proteobacterium
CGGGGTAAACCAATGACATCGTTTTGATCAGCTAAAGTGATTCGATTATGAGGGTGTGGCAATGACTCAGCAGAGCTCTCTAAAAGAATTTGTCGTGAAGTCATACTAGCAATACTTTGATTGAGTTGTTTGCCGAGCAAGCCTTGTTTAATCAATTCTCGCGCCTGATTTTTTGGCCCTTCAAAAGGATTAAATGCACCGTTATTGATATACCCATCAAAGGCTGCATAGTCTTTTCTAAAAGGGCCATCACGCATTTCGACAAACGATGCTGTTGCACTCACAGGGCCTCGATAGGGATACACGGGGTTATCCATCGGCGTGTATCCCATGGTTTCTACATAACCATTGGACATTAAATTACGACCCACCTGATCTGAACTATTTGACAGACCGTTAGGCGCATTCTTGCTCTTAGACATCAACATCAATTTTGGCGTCTCAATACCGTGTGCTGCGAGAATATAAATGCGACCTGTCGCGAGACCTTGCACACCGTCAGCATTGTTATCAAAATTAAGATAACGAATACCACTGACCTGTTTTTGATCATTAACCTCTACAAAATTGGCCACGCGGTTAGCATAAATGCGAGCGCCTAACGCTTGAGCTTTATTGATATGAACACTCGCGTCGTACTTTGCCCCAGTCGGGCAAATAGCGCGACAGCTACTGTTGCCGCAACACTGCGCTCGGCCATCAAAGGGGATAGAGTTGCGAGCATGCGCAAACGGAGCAGTATGAATGCCCAACTCCTTAGCAGCTTTCGCAACCTGCTGATCAAGATAAGTCATCGGGACTGGGGGCAAAGGATAAGAACTACGTCTTGGTGGCCCTATCGAATATTGATCGCCGGCTACTCCCCACGCTTTTTCAACGCGTTCATAGTAGGGCTCTAGCTCGTCGTAATCAATAGGCCAGTCTATCCCGCGACCAAAGAGTGTTTGCATTTTAAAATCGCTCAGGTAACGACGCTCAGCATGCCCGGTCCAGTGCCAGGTCGTCCCACCGATACAACGTAAATATGATCCATTAAAGGGTGCTTGTTTCAACAGATCATTTTTTTGACCCATCTCTTGAACAATGTAGTCGCTAATCCCTTGTGGAATGGGTGCCCATGGCTTGCGCTCATACGCAGAAGTCTGTGTCTTATCAGGCGAATTTTTAAATCGTTCCACTGCCTGCGCGCGATCGACCACTGGGCCAGAATCAAGCACAGCCACCTTAAGCCCTTTTTGGGATAGCTCCCAGGACATTAAGCCACCGATACTGCCCGCGCCGATAATGATGACATCGGCATTAATTTTTTCTACAGGCATTGGAAAATCATTCATGAACTTTAAGCACCATTGACATTAAGCAGGATTTTGCCAATAGCCAAATGCGCCACCGCAATTAGCCGGGGGTTTTGTAAATGTACACGCCGTCCAAACCAAGGCCTCATCGTACGTCACTAAACAAACCGAACTAATCACCCCTGTCACGGGATCTTTCACTTCTTGTAAACCACCCTGACAATACGCTTTTACAGTCGCGTCATTAGCCAAACGCGCGTCAAGTGAGACTGAGCCTACGTACCATAAATTTGCCAGTGCCTGAGCCTGCGTCGTTAATCCAAGCCGCGCTAATTTATCTGCCAGCGTTGCATCGTCAAAGGGTTCAGTGAGGATGGGTTCCCTCAACTGCATCCAAGCCTCATCGCTCAAGGATAGAGAGAAAACTGCTTTTATTTTTTTGCCTAAAGCTGGGTTGAGCTTGGCAAGTTCAACCCCCGTAAGCCGGGACGATAATAATAAAAACTGCTGATCATCCTCTTTTGCAGCTAATACAGATCCCAATGGAAGGGCTGTAGAAGCAAATACACCAAGTGCACTAGAGAGGAGATTACGGCGCGTGCGACGATACTTCGTGAGGGCTAAAATTTTGTCTAGACGCATATCAGTCTCAAGTAAATTGTAGTTTAGCAAGTCTTGCATAGAGCCCACCTCGCGGGATCAGCTCAGCGTGTTTACCTTGCTCCACAACCTGTCCGTCCTCGAGCACGAGGATGTGATCCGCCTGCATGACCGTGGAAAGTCGGTGTGC
>CAINDJ010000320.1 GCA_903847325.1 uncultured beta proteobacterium
AACAGTTTTTAGACGTAAGTCACGAGTTGCTTGTAGCTTGAAGCTTGTGCAGACAGCAAGCTACCCGCTACAAGCTAGCAGCTGATTTACAACGGCAGCTTGGAATGAGCCACATGGACCAGCAAGTCATTGACCGATGCATGCAAGATGTCGGAGAACGGCAGCGGATACAGCCCCATTCCCAACACGCAAACGGCAAGTATCGTCATGATCAGTACTTCACGCGCATTCAGATCGGTCAACTCGGACACGTGGTGATTGGTCACCGCACCGAAGATCACGCGCTTGTACATCCACAGGGTGTATGCCGCACCGAAAATCAGCGTGGTCGCCGCTGCGAACGCGTACCAGAAGTTCACCTTGATCGCGCCCATCACCACCATGAACTCTCCGACGAAAGCACTGGTGCCCGGCAGACCGCTGTTAGCCATTGCAAACAGCATGAAGAATGCAGCGAAGACCGGCATCTTGTTGACCACACCACCGTAGTCGGCGATTTGTCTGGAGTGCATGCGGTCATACAACACACCGATACACAGGAACAATGCGCCGGCGACAAAACCGTGCGACAACATCTGCAACAGCGCACCTTCCATACCGTAGGCATTAAAGATGAACAGACCGAGCGTCACAAAACCCATGTGTGAAATTGACGAATACGCCACCAACTTCTTCATGTCAGACTGCATCAGCGCGACCAGACCGATGTAGACAATCGCAATCAGCGACAGCCCTATCATCACGCCAGCCAATTTATGGCTCGCGTCCGGGGTAATCGGCATGGAGAAGCGCAGGAATCCGTACGCACCGACTTTCAACATCAACGCCGCCAGCACCACAGAACCGCCGGTTGGCGCTTCAACGTGGGCATCAGGCAACCAGGTGTGTACCGGGAACATCGGCACCTTCACCGCAAAGGCGAAGAAAAAGGCAATGAAGATCAGAATCTGCGCTGACATCGGAATCGCAACCAGATGGAAGTCGATGATCGCGAAACTGCCGCCAGTCAAGTTGTACAGATAAATCAGAGCAACCAGCATCAACAACGAACCCAACAAGGTATACAGGAAGAACTTCATCGTCGCATAGATACGATTCGGACCGCCCCACACACCGATGATGATGAACATAGGGATCAGCATCGCTTCCCAGAACACGTAGAACAGAATCGCATCCATGGCTGCGAACACGCCGTTCACAATACCTGACATCACCAGGAATGCCGCCATGTACTGAGCGACACGCTTTTCGATCACTTTCCACCCAGCCAGTACCACAATGACCGTGAAGAAACTGTTGAGCAGGATAAACAACATAGAGATGCCATCAACACCCAGGTTGTAATGGATATTGAAACGCGTGATCCAGTCATGCAACTCGACAAACTGCATATTGCTGGTCGTAATGTCAAAGCCGCTGTAAAGAGGCAAAGTGACCAGAAAACCCAGCACACTACCAACCAGAGCCAGGATGCGAGCCAGAGGCGCGTTTTTATCGTCGCCAGTTGCCAGAACCAGAATACCGAAAACTATCGGTAGCCAGATCGTAACGCTAATAACAGGTAGTCCAAAAATCATGCTGTATATCCTTCGCTTTAATATCCTGTAAACCTAACCTTAAATCAGGCCGGGTTATGCAAACCAGTTACGTATCGTTAACAAGATGAATACACCCACTATCATGGTGAACGCATAGTGGTAGATGTAACCCGACTGGAATTTACGTACCACGCCGGACACCTTGCCGACTAACCCTGCCGTGCCATTCACCATCAATCCGTCGATCAGGAAGCGATCACCAAATTTACTCAGGAACGAACTCAAGCCACGTGCACCACCTGCATAGAACCAGTCGTTGAATCGGTCGAAGTAGTACTTGTTTTCCAGCAAGGTATAAATCCACTGGAAGCGCTTCTGTATGCCAGCCGGAATATCCGGACGCTTCAGATAGAATAAGGCAGAACTAGCCACACCAGCGATAGCCAACCACAGTGGCAGACTGAACAAGGAATGCAGGGCCATGGCAAACGCGCCGTGGAACTCTTCGTGCAACTCTTTCATCACTTCATGGTGCTCGGAGATATAGATCGCATCCTTGAAGTAACCGCCAAACAGCATCGGTTCGATGGCGATGTAACCTATCACCACAGAAGGAATTGCAAGTAAAACCAGCGGCAGCCAAACTACCCAGGGCGTTTCGTGTGGCTTTTGGCCCGGTGCTAACCCGTGATGATGATCAGCCGATACTTCTTCATCTGCATGATCACCGACATGCGCTTCATGTGCATCATCGTGATGAGCATCATGTTTTGCATGGGCTTTATCGTGCTTCTTGTCATGAGCATGCTCGTCATGGTGCGCCAGACCGAAACGCTCTTTGCCGTGGAACACCAGGAAGTACATACGGAAGGAGTAGAACGCCGTTACAAAAACGCCCGCTACAACCGCGAAGTAAGCAAAACCGGAACCGGCCAGATGCGAGGCACCGACCGCCTCGATGATGCTGTCCTTGGAGTAGAAGCCGGCAAAGAACGGCGTACCGATCAGGGCCAGGGAACCCAGGAGCGAGGTGA
>CAINDJ010000321.1 GCA_903847325.1 uncultured beta proteobacterium
ATTTTAAAATTCAAAGAAAGTCTGGATAACCTTTTCAGGCCAAGCGCCACAGAGAAGGGTATCAACCTCATCATTGAGTTAGACCCTGCAATACCACGCAACCTGATTGGCGATAGTCTTCGTCTCCAGCAAGTCCTGAACAATCTGATCAGTAATGCGCTCAAATTCACCACTCAGGGTGAAGTCTCGGTGCATATCAGGCTAATCGAGATGGAGGGTGCGCTTGTCCGGTTGGAATTCAGTGTTGCAGATACCGGTATTGGTATTGCAAACGCCAGCAAGACTAATATATTTGATTCTTTTATTCAGGGAGATAACTCCATTAGCCGTCGCTTCGGTGGCACGGGCCTCGGGTTAGCCATCACGAGCAAGCTATTGAAGTTAATGGATAGTGAACTTGTGCTGGTCAGTGAGTTGGGCAAAGGAAGTTGTTTCACCTTTCATCTGACATTATGCAAAGACACCCTGCAAGAGTTTCCTTTAACACTTGATCGACGCCGTGAGATGAGAGTCGCGGGTGCGTTGGGTGATGATCTCGCGAATCAGGGTCGTAAGCTCGCAGGATCCCGTATCCTGGTTGCTGAGGATAATGTTATTAACCAGATGGTAGTTAAAGAATACCTGAGGCTTTCAGGGGTGATAGTTGAGATCGCCAATAACGGTGCCGAGGCCGTTGATCTTGTGCGCAGCAATGATTTCGATGCCGTTCTTATGGATGTGCAAATGCCAGTGCTCGACGGTATCCAGGCTACAAAAATGATCAGGGATGAGCTTCAATTATCTAAGCTTCCCATCATTGCCCTGTCGGCGGGTGTGACCGCAGATGAACGTGCCTACTGCATATCTTGCGGGATGAACGATTTTGTGGCTAAGCCAATACGTCCCGAAATTTTGATTGAAACGCTGTTGGCCTGGATCGAAAATGATTGAGTGTTGAACTCAAACCTGCATATTCATGATGTTCTGATAGGCTGAAACGAGCTTGTTACGAACCTGTACGGCTGATTGCAGCGCAATACTTGCTTTTTGACCCGCCATCATCACATCTGACAAACCCACACTGTCATCGCCTAAAGCAAACTTTTTGCCAAGCTCATCGGATTTATTCTGATACTGGCTGATTTGTGCCAGGGAGGACTTTAGTGCAACAGAAAAATCAACCTGAGCGGAGGGCGAACTCGCTTTAGCCGCTGTCGTCTCAGACGCAGCATTGAGCAAATGCATTGGACTCGCCGTGGCGGGTGCTTGAGCCGCTTGTGAGCCAACGGCTCTGAGCTGACTCAGCATGGACTGGATGCGGTCATTGCCGATCGGATTAATGCCCATGTTATCTCTCCAAAGTCACTGGATTTCGTTAAAGAGAAATTTATCAGTTATTCAAGAGCAGGGCGTATTTTAATAAGCCGAAAAAAACAGGCTTATTCAAGCAATTGAAAATTCAGCAACTCGCCATAATGAATTCCATTGGGCAATCCGCACTTAAACATGCGTAACAAACCAAAATAAATTTGGGTCGTCATTTGTCTGCATGCTAAATCCTTAACGGCACAATAATGAATTTCTTTAGCGGAATTAATCGAAAAATACTGCTTGCTCTGGGCATTGCAGCCGTGATTGCGGTCATGACAGCATTTTGGCTCTGGAGTCAGGAACCGAAATATCGCGTTTTATTTTCTAACTACAGCAACAAAGATGGTGGCGCGATTGTTGCCGTGCTTGAGCAAATGAATGTTCCGTACAAAATTTCCGATAGCGGCGCTGCCATTATGGTGCCCTCGGATCAGGTCCATCAGGCACGTCTCAAACTAGCTTCAATGGGCTTGCCCAAAGGCGGCAATGTAGGATTCGAGTTGCTGGAAAATCAGCGCTTCGGCGTTTCGCAGTTTGTCGAGCAAGTCAATTATCAGCGTGCGCTAGTCGGCGAACTTGAGCGCAGTATTCAGGCAATCTCAGTGGTGGAAAATGCCAGAGTGCATCTCGCCATCCCTAAAGCGACCGTTTTTTTGCGTGATCAGCAGCGCCCCACGGCCTCTGTACTGCTGAAAATGCAGCCTGGCCGTCTGCTTGAACCTCAGCAGGTTAGTGCGATTATTCACCTGGTCGCGAGCAGTGTTCCGAATTTACCTACCGAAAATGTTTCCATTGTTGATCAGAATGGAGAACTACTTTCTGATATCAATAAGAAAAATCGCCCAAATCAGGTTGATCCCAGTCAGTTGAAATACATTGAAGATTTGCAAAGAAGCATTGTCAATCGTGTGGTCGCCATCATCACACCCATTGTCGGGATGCAGAACGTCCAGGCGCAAGCCAGTGCAGAAGTTGATTTCGCAACGCAAGAGCAGGCGGAGGAAATATATCGTCCGAATAAAAAATCCGATACCGCAGTGATCCGCAGTGAGCAGACCAATGAGACTTCAGGTGCTAGTCCCGCTGCTGCGAGTGGAGTGCCTGGCGCCTTGACGAATCAGCCGGGAGCGAATGCAACAGCCCCGGTCAACGGTGATCCTAACGGTACGGTTGGAGGGGTTGACCCTGCTGCGACAGCAACAACACCTTCACAAAAAAATGTCACCGTTAATTATGAAGTAGATAAGACCGTCAAGTACTCACAGAAAACTACCGGTGGAATCAAGCGATTAACCGTGGCGGTCGTTGTCAATGAAAAGCAAGAGCTTGATAAGGATGGAAAAATTATCAGCCGTGCACTGACGGAAGATGAAAAAAAACAGGTGACCGATCTGGCTAAACAAGCGATGGGCTACAACGAGGATCGAGGAGATTCGCTCAGTGTCGTCAATGCTGCGTTTGCACCCGTAAAAGTTGAAGAGATCGGCGAAGTCCCTATCTGGAGAAATTCCGGCTACATAGAAATGGCCAAAGATACGGCCAAACTCATCATGGGTCTTGTTGTGTTGCTGATTCTGTATAAAAAAGCGCTTAAGCCAATGGTCGCTAAGTTACTTGCGCCCGCCCCGGCTAGAACAGATGTATACGGGGCTGAGCTTTCCACGCCACAGAATTCTGACGGACAAACGTTGCAAATCCCCGCGCAGGGTTATCAGCAAAATCTTCATCAGGCTAAGTTACTTGCAAAGGAAAATCCTAAAATGGTGGCCAACGTCGTGACATCCTGGGTGAGTGGTAATGGCTGATGATGGTGTCATGCGCGCAGCGGTTCTGTTACTGGCATTGGGTGAGGATGAGGCGGCCGAGGTGATGAAACATCTCGGGCCCAGAGATGTACAAAAGTTAGGTGCAGCCATGGCGACACTTACGAGCGTCGAGCATGCCCAGGTTGAGTCCGCATTAGTCGAATTTCGAACTGCGACTGAGGAGAAATCCACATTTGGCCAGGACTCGGACGAGTTCATTCGTACCGTATTGAATAAAGCACTTGGCGAAGATATCGCCTCTGGATTACTCAACCGGATTTTGCAGAGCAGGGATGCGAGTGGTATTGAAAGTCTTAAATGGATGGATGCGCAAACAGTTGCTGATTTGATCCGCAATGAGCACCCGCAGATTATGGCAACCATACTTGTTCATCTCGAGCCGGATCATTCATCTGAAATCCTTGGTTTTTTAACTGATCGATTGCGTCAGGATGTGATGCTGAGGATTGCAACCCTCGATGGGGTAAAGCCCGCCGCACTCAGAGAGCTGAACGATGTGCTGACTAAGTTGTTGTCAGGCAATGAAAATCTGAATAAAAAAAGTATTGGAGGCATACGCGCCGCTGCAGAGATCATGAATTTTATGAGTGGA
>CAINDJ010000322.1 GCA_903847325.1 uncultured beta proteobacterium
CACGTTCAGGATGCAATCATTTGGCTGGCAGATTTATGCTTAGAGTGACTGCAATGGGTATTGTGTTGGGTGCGAGCCTGACGCATTCTTTAAGAGTATTGCCAGCATTCAGCAGTTTATTTACCTGCTCAGTTGTTATGTCTGTTTGTAGCGTTGGGATCGCGCTGCTAGTGCGTCGCTTTGCATCGACGCTTTCGTATCGTCTGACAATCTTTTTCGTCACGTTGATCGCCTCTCTGATGGGAGCCATGACATGGACCGTCTTTCAGGCGCAGCTCAGGCTAGAAGATGCACTGTCTGGCACGCACGAAAACGTTGTGAGTCGACTGACTTTCCGAGTGCAAGGCATGGCCCAGGATCAGTCAGCGCAGCAACGTTTCGAAGCGCAAGTACTTGAGCCAATACCCGCAGGGGTCTCACGCAATATTTTAGTCAATTGGCAGGACCCTCAGGCTGGCCGAGTGATGGTATTGCCGGGTCAGGTTTGGCGTGCCGCGTTAGTGTTGAAAAGACCGCACGGAGCGACCAATCCCTCAGGCTTCGATTTTGAAGCGCATATGTTTCAAAAAAATATCAGAGCGATTGGTAAAGTTCGCGGACAACCCAAGCTTCTGTCTGATGATCCTTATGTTTCGATGCGCGTTGTGGTTTCGCGCATCAGGCACCACATACGACACGCGATGCGCCAAGTGCTGGGCGATGCGCGATATGCGCCCGTGCTGATCGCATTGGCTATTGGAGACCAGGACAGCGTGTCCGCCGCTGATTGGGAAGTATTTAATCGCACAGGCATTACGCACCTCGTCAGTATTAGTGGCTCTCATGTAACGATGCTCGCAGCCTTTGGAGGGGTGAGCATGATGTGGCTATGGAAGAGAATCCGTATCGGGAGGCGTCATGTTTGTGAGCGTATTCCAGCCAAAGTGATGGCTTGCTGTGCAGCATTGTGTGTGGCGTTTTCATATTGCTTGCTTGCTGGATGGGGGGTGCCCGCCAGACGTACATTTTTTATGTTGTTAGTCATTGGTCTGGCGATGATTACGCGCCTTACGATCACACCTACAGCAATATTGAGCGTGGCTGCTGCGCTTGTCACGCTTCTTGATCCCTGGTCGCCGCTGGCCACAGGATTCTGGCTTTCATTTGGTGCCGTATTGGTATTGTTTGCGGCCGGTGCCCAAGCAGTCAGGATCTCTGCAGGTGCTACGCAAAAAATCAAAATCATTTCGGTCATTCAGGAATCTGCGCGTCTGCAGTGGTTGATTACGCTTGCGATGACGCCTGTCATTGCTTATCTTTTTCAACAGATATCACTGAGTTCTCCTTTCGCTAACGCGATAGCGATCCCAGTTGTGACATTCATCGTGACCCCTCTGGCCATCCTGGTCGCCTTGATATGTCTGATACCTGGTGTGCAAATGCTTGCCTGGGGATTGGGTTGGCTGGCAAACGTATCGATGCAATTTGCTATGGTACCCATCATCTGGCTATCTCAAGCTAGATGGGCGATGCTTGATATCGCGGCTATCCCTGGATGGCTGTTACTCATGGCGCTGGTGGGAGTTTGTTGGGCATTATTGCCTCCCGGCGTGCCGGTGCGCTGGGCCGGGTGGTGTCTGATGCTCCCCGCACTGGTGGTCAGGTCTGAGCGCGCGAGTGATGGTGGATGGAGATTGCTTGCCCTGGATGTCGGGCAGGGGAGTTCCGTACTGGTCACAACGCGCCGTCACGCCTTGCTGTTTGATACGGGAGCGCGACAGGGCAGCTCCAATGCAGGTCAGCGTGTCATCTCTCCGGTATTACGAGCATTTGGAATTGATCACCTGAATGCGTTAGTCGTCTCACATTCAGACATGGATCACGCGGGCGGGCTCGTACATATTTTGAAAACACATCCAGTACACAGACTCTATGCATCGTTTGATGCGCCAACTTGGCTTGACCGAACGCAAGCATATTCTTTTGGGCATATGACCGGCACACAGCATTCGAATTTTTTATATTGCCAGCGAGGCCAGCAGTGGGTGTGGGATGACGTGACATTTACCGTATTGCATCCGGAGGTATTGCAAGGGCGCAGTAATAAAAAAAATGCGAATAGCTGTGTGATTCATATTGCTGGTGCTTATCACACAGCGCTTTTAACTGGGGATATAGGCGCTAAAGAAGAAAATGCAGTGATCCATGCTCATCCTGATTTAGTCTCTGATGTGGTGGTCGCCGCACATCATGGTTCGGCGAGTTCATCTTCTGAATTATTTGTCCGTCAGATCAATCCCCGTCACACGATTATTCAGTCGGGATATCTGAACAGATTTAAACATCCGCACGAGATTGTTTTAGAGCGATGGCGCGCGCAAGGCACACAGATATGGCGTACTGATCGCCAGGGTGCGATTGACGTTACCTCAACGATG
Organism: uncultured beta proteobacterium; assembly: GCA_903847325.1. Classification (GTDB taxonomy): domain Bacteria; phylum Pseudomonadota; class Gammaproteobacteria; order Burkholderiales; family Burkholderiaceae_B; genus Zwartia. The sequence continues at coordinate 2,418 of CAINDJ010000322.1, forward strand.
CAATCACTTGAAGTTAAATCGCACCGAACCGCGGGCAAAAAATATTGGCATCACTGACTGGCATTTGGGATCATCGTTAGCCAGCCCCTACTTTAAGGGGTATGTGCTGATTTATCAGGCGATATGGGCATAATAAGACTCTACAATGTAGTTAGACATTACCGGAGATTATCCATGACTTCGCCCCGCCTGAATGCAGTGACTTGCAGCAGCCCAGCTGGTTTGCACCGGATGGCTTATCACGAATGGGGAGATCATGACAATCCAGATACCGTCCTTTGCGTGCATGGGCTAACCAGGACCGGTCGCGATTTTGATGATCTTGCCAGACGATTAGCCAAAGATTTTCGTGTCGTTTGTCCCGATGTGGTGGGGCGTGGTTTATCCGATCGTTTGGCTAATCCAGCGTTTTATGGTGTACCTCAGTACACGGCGGATATGGTGAGTTTGATGGCGCGTTTGCAACCATCCCGGTTGCAGTGGGTCGGGACATCGATGGGCGGCCTGATTGCCATGGCTTATGCCGGTTCACTTGCCTACGCCCGTGTTTTGCAGGCGCAACCAACCCCTGCGCAATGCTTTGAATCTTTGCCTGATACAGGCCTGCGCCTCGATAAACTTGTACTCAATGATGTCGGCCCGCATATCGAACCCGTATCGCTTGAGCGAATAGGTCAATATGTTGGTGAACCTGTCAGTTTTGATGATTTTGACTCAGCTGTTGCTTACGTTAAAAAGACAGCTGCCTCATTTGGTCCGCATTCAGATTCGCAGTGGCAGCAACTTACCCGCTACACCTATATTGAGCAGGGTGGCAAATGGATCAAACATTATGATCTGGGTATCTCCGCGGCATTTAAAGACACTACGCCCGAGCAAGCAATTCAAGGTGAGCAGATTCTCTGGCAAGCCTATGCATCGATTCAGGCACCTATCCTGATCCTGCGAGGTCAAGAGTCAGATTTGTTATCTCGCGCGACTTTGAAAAAAATGCTCGAAATCAATCCGCGCGCACGCGCAGCTGAATTTGCGGGTGTTGGTCATGCACCCACTATCGTGGCTGCGGATCAGCTCGATACTGTTTGTGGATTTCTTTATGCGTAATGCGCCTGCGAGCTGTGTCGATCTGCATTGTCATTCAACGGTCTCCGATGGCGTGTTGAGCCCCGAGGCAGTCGCGCGTCGTGCGGCTGCGCAGGGCGTCAACATCTGGTCGCTCACGGACCATGATGAGGTATCCGGACAAAAGGTCGCGCGTTCAACTGCGGAGTCGCTGGGCATGACATATCTCGGCGGGGTTGAGATCTCTGTCACTTGGGCGAATCAAACTGTTCACATAGTTGGTCTGGGTATTGATGAGGATCATGCCGCGCTTGTCGAAGGGCTGCGCGCGACCAGAGCGGGACGAGCGGACCGGGCCAAACGTATTGGCGACAATCTCGCAAAACTCGGTATGCCGGGAGCCTATGAGGGCGTGCTGCCTTTTGCAGGAAATCCCGAGTTGATCAGCCGCACGCATTTTGCACGCTATCTGGTCCAAGCGGGTTATTGTCCGGACGTACAAACGGTATTTGATCGATATTTAAGTGACGAGGGCCCTGCGCATGAGCCGATGCAATGGGCAAAACTTGCCTCGGCCTTAAGCTGGATTCATGGGTCAGGTGGCGTCGCCGTGATTGCCCATCCAGGTCGTTATCACTACACGCCAACGCAATTTGGGGCGTTGTTTTCAGAGTTCAAAGATTTAGGCGGGCAGGGCATTGAGGTCGTGACGGGGAGCCACTCGCCCCACCAGTACCATGAGTATGCTCAAGTCGCGCGTGACTATGGTTTTCTTGCATCATGTGGCTCTGATTTTCATAGTCCCACAGAAAGTCGGCATGATCTTGGCAGTTTGCCAGGTCTGCCTTTAGATCTTGTACCTGCCTGGCAGGCTTTGCTATGAATAAAGCATTTGTAAAAGAGTCAGATCACGACGACGATGATGACTTACCTGATGCAGCGCCCCTGCCTGCGGGAACGCGTAATTACATTACACCGATAGGGTATGCCGCGTTGCGCGCAGAATTGGCAACGTTAATGCTTGAGGAACGTCCTGCTATGGTCAAAATCGTTTCGTGGGCCGCGTCCAATGGTGATCGCTCCGAGAACGGTGATTATCTGTATGGCAAAAAGCGACTCAGGGAAATAGATCGCCGGATGCGCTTTCTCACTAAGCGTCTCGAAATCGCCGAAGTCGTCGACCCGAGTACTCAGCCCAATCAGGATCAGATTTTTTTCGGGGCAACCGTGATTTATGCAGACCCTGAGGGCGCTGAGCACACGGTCACGATTGTCGGTGTAGACGAGGCTGAGCCTCTCAACGGCAAAATCAGCTGGATTTCACCTGTCGCCCGGGCGCTGATTAAATTCAGGGAGGGTGATACGGTGACCTTGCGTACTCCTAGTGGCGTTCATGATCTGGATATCATTCAAATCATTTACCCTGCGGCGTAAGCGATACGGCTATCAGGCCATTTGAAGCTAAAACCTGAGTCTATTAGTCGGGCGTTGCTCAAACGTTTGCTACCCACACCGCGTGGGGATGAGCCTTCCGGTGGGATAGGGCCTCCTACCAGTCTGGCCAAGTGCTCATAGAGCGCACGCATTGGCAGAGGCGTACTGTCTGTCACCACATACAGTGAGCACGGTGACGGCAGTTCTAAGATGTGTACAACGGCTGCCGCAGCGTCTTCAATATGTATGCGGTTTACCCAGTGCTCGTTTGATTTTGGCGCAACAGCCAAGCCTTGCCGAATACGTTCAAGCAAGTAATTACGATTCGGTCCGTAAATGCCTGAAAGACGAAGGCTGATCGTGCTGAGTTGGTTTTGATGACCGAAGGTTGTCAGCCAGTTTTCTGCTTCGCACAGAATCCGTCCGTTAAAGGCACTCGGGTTGGTCGGAGTATTTTCGTCGACCCAATCCTGACCATGATCACCGTACACCGCTGTGGAAGAAATGAAGACGATACGTTCGAGTGCGGGAGATTGTGCGGCCTCGATAACGTTTTGCAAGCCTTGAATATACGTCGCACGATAGGCTTGCTCTGTTCGCTCATTGGGTGCAGCTGCAAAAATAATGTGCGTGATGCCCTCTGGCATCGAGATCATCGAAGCAGGGTCAGTCAAATCCGCTTCAATCCATTGAATATCGTGCGGACCTTCGCCTGCAGGTGGATGACGTCTGATACCAAAAACATCATGTTCCTTTTTGTCTAGCAAAATTTGAGCGGCATGCGTTCCTAAATCCCCACAGCCTGCAATCAGAATACGCATTTTCAACTCTTATAAAAAAATCTTTCGCGCAGTTCCTCCAGACCTAGCCGATCGAGTATGGCCTCGAGTCTTTCAATCGCATCAGCTTTAGCAGGGCCTTTGTGCTCCGCGATAATCAATTCATTTTTCATAGAGTGCTCCCAGCCAACCAATTCCGTGACAGTGACTTGATAGCCATGCGCCTGCAGTTGCAGGCAGCGTAATACGTTGGTAAGCTGACTGCCGAATTCCCTTGTATGCAAGGGATGTCTCCAAAGTTCAGCAATAGGATCGCTCAGTTGTTTACTTTTATTCTTGCGTAAAAAAGTGGCGACTTCGGCCTGACAGCAGGGAACGAGCACCATGTAACGCGCCTGCTTTGCTAAGCCGAACTTGATTGCGTCATCGGTGGCAGTGTTACAGGCATGGAGTGCCGTCACCATATCGATTTGTTCCGGCAACAATGACGATGTAATGGACTCTGCGACCGACAGATTCAGGAATTTCATCTGGGAAAATTGCAATTGTTTAGCGAGTGCAACAGAACTTTCAACCAACTCAGGTCTCGTCTCGATCCCAATCATCGTAGCCATTGGAGCCTGATGACGTAAAAACAAATCGACCAAAATAAACCCAAGATACGATTTACCCGCCCCATGATCCACCACAGTGAAATCAGGATTATTTTGTTGTAAGGTATTGAGCATCGGTTCAATAAACTGAAACAGGTGATTAACCTGTTTCAGTTTCCGACGGCTATCTTGATTCATCTTTCCATCTCTGGTCAGAATGTGCAGCGCCTTGAGTAGCTCGATAGACTGTTCGGGACGAATTTCAGTAGTGGACATGTGGGACGTTTAATCTGTATTTTGGGGTTTACGGCAATAGACGATATTTTCAAGACA
>CAINDJ010000323.1 GCA_903847325.1 uncultured beta proteobacterium
TATCATGGCTGCGGTATGGTTGCGTATGGTTCTCCGTCGTCAAATTCGCAGACAGGGGGTTGTTTTTGTCCGACGGGGTTTAATCCGGTGCTAATTTCCCGCTGGAAAGGTGAGATGTCCCACTCGGATGAATTTCGCACCTACATTTGTCTGAGGTGAACCAACCTCTATAATGTTCTGTTGATCCATAGAACACTTCTATTGGTTCCCACATTCCTTGTCATTTATTTACATATAGCCGCGCGATGAAAACCTCCGAGATCCGTCAAAAATTTCTGCAGTATTTTCAGTCCCAGGGCCATACGATTGTGTCGTCATCATCGCTTGTCCCGGGCAATGATCCAACCTTGTTGTTTACCAACTCCGGAATGGTGCAGTTCAAGGACGTCTTTACTGGCAAGGACTCGCGTGCCTATACACGTGCGACATCCTCCCAGCGCAGCGTGCGAGCCGGAGGTAAGCACAATGACCTGGAAAACGTCGGCTACACAGCACGGCACCATACATTTTTTGAAATGTTGGGCAATTTCAGTTTCGGTGATTATTTTAAACACGACGCGATCAGGTTCGCCTGGACGTTGTTGACCGAGGTGTACAGTCTGCCCAAAGAAAAGCTCTGGGTCACGGTCTACCAAGAGGATGATGAGGCCTACGCCATATGGGAAAACGAGGTGGGTGTCCCCGCTGAGCGCATTATCCGCATTGGTGACAATAAAGGTGGCCGATACGAATCAGATAACTTCTGGCGTATGGGGGACACGGGTCCCTGCGGTCCTTGCACTGAGATTTTTTATGATCACGGCGCTGACATCTGGGGCGGCCCACCAGGCTCACCCGAAGAAGACGGCGATCGCTACATTGAGATCTGGAACCTCGTGTTCATGCAGTTCGAGCGAGACGCAGCAGGCAATATGACGCCCTTGCCAAAACCCTGTGTCGATACCGGTATGGGACTTGAGCGTATTGCCGCGGTGCTTCAACATGTACATTCCAATTATGAAATCGATCTGTTCGTTGCTTTGATTGCGGCAGCAGGGCGTGAAACCGGTTGCAAGGATCTTTCACACAATTCGCTCAAGGTCATTGCTGATCACATTCGTGCATGCAGTTTTCTGATTGTTGACGGAGTCATTCCGAGTAATGAGGGCCGCGGCTATGTGCTGCGCCGTATTATTCGCCGCGCTTTGCGCCATGGATACAAACTGGGCCAGACCAAACCTTTCTTTTATCGTCTGGTCACAGACCTGGTTAAAGAAATGGGCGATGCCTATCCTGAGCTGGTTAAAACTGCTGCGCGTGTCGAGCAGGTCTTACGCCAGGAAGAAGAGCGTTTCGTCGAAACCCTCGAACACGGGATGAAAATTCTCGATGTTGCGCTGTCTGCTTTACCGACAGCTACCGCTGAGCACGCCGTGACGCTGGATGGCAATACGCTCTTCACGCTGTATGACACGTACGGATTCCCTGTTGATCTGACCGCCGACATTTGTCGCGAACGCAATGTCGAGGTTGATTTGGCAGGTTTTGAGGTAGCCATGGCACGTCAGCGAGATCAGGCGCGCGCCTCCGGCAAATTCAAGATGGCCGAGGGCCTGACCTATTCAGGTGCCCAGACAGTATTCGAAGGCTACGATCACCTGCAAGCCGAGGGCAAGGTTGTGGCTCTCTACGTGGGCGGTACAGCAGTCGACAAGGTCACCTCAGGGCAGGATGCGATTGTTGTGCTGGATACGACGCCTTTTTACGCAGAGTCGGGCGGTCAGGTGGGGGATACCGGTGCATTAGCCGGTGCAAAATCCAGCTTTAAAGTATTGGACACACAAAAAATTCAACCAGGTGTTTTTGGTCACCACGGCACACTCGAGGCTGGTCAGTTGTCTGTCGGTGATGTAGTCCATGCAATCGTCGATACCGAGCAGCGCGCGCGTACGATCCGCAACCACTCCGCGACCCACCTGATGCACAAAGCTCTGCGTGAAGTCCTTGGCGCGCACGTGCAGCAGCGAGGTTCACTGGTGGACGGTGATAAAACACGTTTTGACTTTGCGCATGACGCGCCCTTATCCTCAGAAGACATCACGCGTGTCGAGCAAATCGTCAACACGCAGGTGCTGTCGAATCAGCCCGCGCAGGCGCAGGTGATGTCTTACGATGATGCGGTCGCAGGCGGTGCGATGGCGCTTTTTGGTGAAAAATACGGCGATACCGTCCGTGTGCTCGATATCGGATTCTCGCGGGAATTATGTGGCGGCACGCACGTCAGCCGCACCGGTGACATTGGATTATTCAAGATCACTTCTGAGGGCGGGGTCGCAGCAGGCGTGCGGCGCATTGAGGCTGTGACGGGTTCGAATGCGCTGGCGTGGGTTCAAAACCTGAACGCCACGGCGCAGCGCGCGGCTAGTGCGCTCAAAACGCAGACTGCCGAGCTGCCAGAGCGTATCGCGCTCATGCAGGACCAGATGAAAACGCTCGAAAAAGAACTCGAGCAGGCACGTGCAAAGCTCGCCTCGAGCGCAGGTAACGCATTGAACGATCAGGCCGTTACGACAGCTGCAGGCTTTAAGCTCCTGGTCACCGAGGTTCAGGGGGTTGATCCCAAAGATCTGCGCTCCATGGTCGATCAGCTCAAAGACCAGCTTAAGTCGGCGGTGGTGTTGCTCGCTGCGCGCTCTGCTGATGGCAAGATCAGTTTAGTAGGGGGCGTAACGGCAGACGTGGCGGCTAAAGTCAAAGCTGGCGACTTGGTTGGCTTTGTTGCCGGTCAGATCGGTGGTAAGGGTGGTGGTCGTCCCGATATGGCGATGGGCGGTGGTACGGACCTGGCTGCATTGCCGGGTGCTTTGGCAAGTGTTGCTGCCTGGGTTGACGCGCGTGGCTGAGGTGATGGCGGTGGTCTCGTCAGATCATCCCGCGCACCAGCATAACGTTGATGCAACCGGTCTCGCTTGCCCCTTGCCGATTTTGCGTGCCAAAAAGGCCCTGGCTATCATGGCAACGGGCGAAGTACTACAGGTTATTACGACGGATCGCGGTGCGGTCAGGGATTTTCAGGCGTTTTGTCGGCAGACCGGCAATGAGTTACTGGCTCAGTTTGATGAGTCTGAGCGTGTAGTGCATTACCTCAAACGACGTTAGTCAAGGCGGGTGAGGTGTTGTTTTAGCTGCGTATTGCGAGTAAATCGTAAGTAGCAGTTCCGATGTCTGCGTATTAGTGCTATACTCGTAGGCTTTACTGAATCTTTTAAAGGGATTACCTACTATGGTGGTGATTCGTCTGGCCCGTGGTGGCTCAAAAAAACGTCCTTTCTATAACCTCGTCGCAACCGATTCACGTGATCGTCGCGATGGTCGCTTCATTGAGCGTGTTGGGTTTTACAACCCAGTCGGCAGTGCGCATGTAGAAAATCTCCGCATTGCTCTCGACCGCGTCTCTTACTGGACAAGCGTCGGTGCTCAGTTGTCACCAGCGGTTGCCCGTCTGGTCAAAGACTACTCAGCAAAAGCTAGTGTTGCAGCTTAATTGCGTTGTAGCCTAATTGATTTGTCCCGGACTCACGTTTAGTCATGGCTAGTAAAGGCGCCTTAACAGCGCCAGATGATCTGATCGAATTAGGTCGGATCGTCTCAGCTTATGGCATACGTGGTTGGGTTAAGGTGCAACCGCATTCGGCGCAAGCTGAAGTCCTGCGCGCTGCACCTATCTGGTGGTTATGTTCGCCTGCTCCTCCTGCGCATCTCGGTGCAAAGGCGGCCAGCGGTGCAACTGCAGGTATTGCTCCAAAAGCTTCCTCTAATACTTCTGCCTCCGCAGCATGGAATCCCATGATGCAACCTCATGCCGTCAAACAAGTTCGTCCTCAGGGCGCAACTGTCGTTGCCGATCTCGAGGGTATTGGCGATCGGGATATTGCTGAAAGCATGCGTGGCTATACCGTTCATGTCTCTCGCAAAGATTTTCCTGCAGCGCATGGAGACGAATACTATTGGGTTGATCTGGTTGGCTGTATGGTTTATGGGCAGGCTGATGATGAATCAGTGCATGCCTCAGCAACCGCCTCAGCAACCGCCTCAGCAAGTGATGCCGCAACCCCAGCTTCAAATTCAGCCTTAATCGGCAGAGTCGCTGAGGTCATCGACAACAGCGCGCACGCATTGCTGCGTGTGCTGCGCTTGAGTGCGGCAGATGGTCAGACCGAACCTACTCCTTTGCTCGATGAAAAAGGTCGCCAACAAGAAGTCTTGGTTCCCTTTGTTGCTGCCCACGTGCAGCATGTCGATATTGCCGCTCGCCGGATCGATACCGACTGGCCGCTCGATTTTTAAGTATTGATCATGCGTATCGACGCGATCACCTTGTTTCCGGATATGTTTGGTATTGTGCGTGATGCAGGTGTCACGGGTCGTGCCCACAAACAAGGCATCTGGTCCATGCAAACCTGGAATCCACGAGATTTCACAACCGATACGCATCGTACAGTCGATGATCGCCCCTACGGTGGTGGTCCTGGTATGGTCATGATGGCTGAGCCATTGATTCAGGCAGTCTGTGCCATTCGTGAGGATCGGGCACGCCAGCATCAACCCGATGCGCCGGTTGTTTTACTTTCTCCGACAGGCAGGCCTTTTACGCAGAGTGTTGCAAACAGCCTCGCGGCCTCGACTGCTGGTGCGGCCTTTGTGTGCGGACGCTATGAGGGAGTTGATCAGCGATTTATTGATCAATATGTCGATGAGCAGTGGTCCCTCGGTGATTTCGTTTTATCGGGTGGTGAGATTGCTGCGATTGCAATGATTGATGCCACGGTCAGACTGATGCCCGGGACCTTGAATCACGGTGACTCATCCCTACAGGATTCTTTTCAGGATTCTCTGTCAGGTTTGCTGGATAGCCCACATTTCACGCGTCCCGAAAAGCTCGATAGCGTTGCCGTGCCTGAGGTTCTGATGTCGGGTAATCATGCGCACATTGCGCGCTGGCGTCGGGAGCAGTCCTTAATGCTGACCCTTGAAAAGCGCCCTGATTTGATTGAGCAGGCTCGCAAGAAGGGGTTGTTGAGCGCGGCTGACGAGCGTTTTTTGACAGCCTTGAAAACTTAGCTGGTCAGCTTAACTGGTCATCTCGATATTGATTTAAGATCGACTGAAAGGATTGTTGTTCTGCAATAAAAGCATCAACAATCAAGGGATCAAAATGAATACCCTTGTTGCGAATCACTTCCTGCACCGCCTCTAGGTGCGTCCACTCTTTTTTATAGACCCGCTCATTAACTAACGCGTCATACATATCTGCCACAGACATGATGCGCGCCTCAAGAGGAATATTCTCACCAGCCAAACCGCGA
>CAINDJ010000324.1 GCA_903847325.1 uncultured beta proteobacterium
ACTGACCTCGTTTTGTCGGGATGGACAACCGCCATTTCTTCCGGAGATATCATTAAATTTTCGGTTGTTAGTGCTTCAGTTATTTGCCGATGTCTCCTTGTGTTGAAAATTACCCAGTAATAAAGGATTTTTTGCCCGTTTTTGGGAATAAAGGGTCTGGTGAACTCATATTGAGCTAGTGTAAAAATTACGCGATAGTGTGCACAAACTAACTCGTGCACATTATGTCTAGCCCACTAAACCCAATCCCTCACAAGACACGACGCCACCATAGTGAAGCGTTTAAATCTCAAGTTGTTCAGCAGTGTAAGCACGACCGAGCATCGGTAGCTGGAGTTGCTTTACGTCATAACGTTAACGCGAATATTGTGCACCGCTGGCTGCGTGAGCACGAACGCCATGGCCTTCATTCAAATCCTGCTTTCGTACCCGTAGCAATCGACTACCCATTGACGCCCACTTTGCCAGTACCTGCAGCCGCTGTCAATCAACATACGGATTCTGTTCTCTTGCAGAATCATAACGATATCCGTGTTGAGATTCAGCGTGGCCAGTGTGCGATTACCGTTCACTGGCCCACCCAGGCATCTGCTGCTTGTTCTGCCTGGTTGAGTGAGTGGCTCAAATGATCAGGATTGATCAGATATGGATCGCGACCGAATACATGGATATGCGCTCTGGCACTGACACTGCACTTGCCCGAGTGATTAAGGTGTTTGGGGCAGCGCATCCGAACCATGCTTATTTGTTTGCTAATCGCCGAGCCAATCGTATGAAAGTATTAGTACACGATGGGATTGGTGTTTGGCTTGCGGCGCGACGCCTACATCAGGGGCACTTTGTTTGGCCCAGTGCAGATGCCGCAAAACAATTAACAATAAGCCGAGTACAGTTCGATGCGCTAGTACTTGGACTTCCATGGCATCGTCTTGGTGAGGCCGGAATCATCAAGGTTTTATGACAAATTACGGTATGAATTTTGCTTGAAATCTAACGTAAAAATCAATTGGTGAATCCTATAGTTACGTAGTGATTAAGGCTGTGAAATACTGCCGTCATGGTCACTGCACACACGCTCGAGAACATGGATGCACAAGCTCTACGCGAGCTCGCATTCTCGTTGATGACGCAGATCACAGATCAAAATCGCGAACTTCTTTATCGCCAGACAAAGATTGATCAGCTCGCACAAGAGCTCGCCATTAATAGGCAGTGGCGCTTTGGCCGACACTCCGAGAAACTAGATGCCGCGCAAGCAAGCTTACTTGATGAGACCTTAGATGCCGATATCGCGGCCATAGAAATTGAGATTGATGCGCTGCGCGCAGCTGAGAAAATGCCGCCTCGGGAGAGAGTGCAACCAAAACGTACAGCGTTGCCGGCCAATCTGCCACGTGTTGAGTTCCGTCACGAGCCTGACTCAACGACCTGCAGTTGCGGATGCCAACTCAGGCGCATTGGTGAAGATATAAGCGAGAAGCTTGATTACGCGCCTGGCCTCTTTACTGTTGAGCGCCACATCCGCGGCAAATGGGCGTGTACCGATTGCAAGACACTGACTCAGGCCCCGGTGCCCGCGCAGATCATTGACAAAGGCATCGCCACCTCAGGATTGTTAGCTCAGGTTCTGGTCGCCAAGTACACCGATCATTTACCCCTGTACCGTCAAGAAAATATCTTTGCCCGTGCCGGGCTTGCCTTGCCTCGCTCCACACTCGCACAATGGGTTGGCGTCTGTGGTGTTCGTCTGCAGCCTCTGGTTGATGCGCTCAGAGACGTGGTGCTCACGCATCGCGTCTTGCACGCAGATGAAACCCCCGTGCCGATGCTCAAGCCCGGTAACAAGAAAACGCACCGTGCGTATATCTGGGCCTACGCGCCGGGTGTTCATGAAGATCTGAAAGCTGTGATCTACGACTTTGCTGAAGGACGCTCTGGTGAAAACGCCCGTAACTTTGTGGGCGATTGGCGGGGTAGTCTGGTTTGCGATGACTTTAGTGGCTATAAAGCGATGATCGCCAATGGCGTGACTGAAGTTGGGTGCATGGCGCATGCGCGTCGTAAATTCTTTGAGCTACATGTTGCTAACCAGAGCCAGATTGCAGCACACACGCTGACACTGATTAGCCAGCTCTATGAGATTGAGCGTCAGGCCAAAGAACTCGATTCAGACGAAAGGCGAAAACTTCGACAAACACAAGCTCGACCGATTGCCGATACGCTATTCGAATGGATGAGGTTGCAAAGAATAAAGATCACAGATGGGACAGCGACGGCTCGAGCATTGGATTACACATTGAAACGGTGGCAGGCGCTCACGCGCTATATCGACGACGGACAGTTACCGATTGATAATAATTGGATTGAGAATCAGATCAGACCCATTGCTATCGGTCGCTCGAACTGGTTGTTCGCAGGATCGTTGCGAGCAGGCAAACGTGCAGCTGCAGTCATGAGCCTGATCCAGTCTGCCAAGATGAATGGGCATGACCCCTATGCCTATATCAAAGATGTTCTGACTCGATTGCCGACGCAGAAAGCCAGTCAGATCGAAGATTTATTGCCGCATCGCTGGCATGCCTCTCACGGGTAGTAAAAGTCGTGCCCTAAATGGTAAGCTAATTGTATGGCTACCGTTAAAAAATCTCGTCTTCCTACACGTGTTTACCAGTTGCGCATTGAGCTTGCGAATATCGAGCCATGCATCTGGCGAACATTATTAGTTCCTGATACGCTGAAACTCTCAAAACTAGACCGCGTCATACAAGAAGCCTTCGGCTGGACGAATAGTCATCTGCACGAATTTAGAATGGGAACCAAGCGTTATGGCATGGTTGACGTTGTGGAAGATCTGGATTGGGATGAAGAGGATGCGTTGCTCGATGAGCGAAAGTTCACAATTGGATCTGTGCTGAGTGATGATTTAGATTACTTCGAATATGAATACGACTTCGGAGACGGGTGGGACCATACAGTAAAAGTCGAAAAGATCTTGGTCCCAGATCAAACTAACGATTGGCCGATGTGCATTGCCGGCGAAAACGCCTGTCCGCCTGAAGACGTTGGTGGATCATATGGATTTAAAGAGTTTGTTGAAATCATGGCCAATCCAAAAAACGAACAATATGAAGAGACCTATCGTTGGTTCGGCGGGCCGTTTGATCGGCGTGGATTTGATCTGAACTCAGCCAACGCAAGAATAAGGCGTTTGCGCTAGAACTAACTGTCAATATGTATTCCGCAAACGCTTACGAACTAACTGTCAATATGTATTCCGCAAACGCTTACCAAAAAATTCGCTGATCAGACGGCAATCTGGAGTGATTGATTGGGAACTCCCAGCTCTCACCCCACAAAGCGTCCACGAATTCAATGTAGTAGATGTCTAGCATTGACACTGTCTGCTGGCACACATAGTGAAGTATTTTTCATCCGTTTATACTTAAATGAAAGAATATATCCTCGACCAGTTAACACAATCCGGAATCGTATCCAATGAGTCATCCAGAATTCACCATCCGATCGAGCGAAGTAAAAGACATACCCCAGATACAAAGTATCTATTCCCATCATGTTTTAACTGGTACGGCTTCCTTTGAAATCACCCCGCCTGATGTTGCAGAAATGATATCCAGACGTGCTGCTGTCGTCGCCAAAGGATTGCCGTACCTGGTTGCTGCAAGAGGAGATGAAATACTTGGTTATGCCTATGCGACGATGTATCGTCCACGCCCAGCCTATCGATTTACTGTCGAAGATTCAGTTTATATACGCGAAGGTATTCACGGCAAAGGCATCGGTAAAGCTTTATTGCAAGCCGTGATTGACCACTGCACCGCCTCAGGCTATCGGCAGATGCTTGCCGTTATTGGTGATGCCAGTCCTCCATCGGTAGCGCTACATCGCTCTCTTGGCTTTGAGCTGGCAGGCACGTTTAAAGCTTTTGGCTTTAAATTTGGTGCCTGGCGCGATACAGCCATGATGCAGCGTCAACTGGGCGACGGCTCAACGACGCTTGTCTCAGAAGACGAGCAGCCTGCATAAGAAATTATCGCGGTTCAATGAAAGCTCAGGGATGATCGAGCAGGAAACTCCGCGCTTGATCACTACGGAGTCCTGTATCTGTCAGCGTCTCATCCTTTAGCTGCACGCCCGTCAATCTGCGCGCATGTGCCTTGGTAATCAGGAAATTCAATTTTCTTTCCGCATCAATAATGCTCAGGCCTTCTCGTCGGACGTTTGAAATGCAATTGCGACTTTCATCTGTCAGTCCGACCTTAGGTCCCCAGGTGATGTATAGACCCATACTGTCAGGTGAGCTGAGACCTGGCCGTTCTCCAATTAAAACAACTACCAATTTCGCACCCAGTCGCTCACCGATTTCATCACCGATAGCCACGCGCCCCTGTTCAACTATTGAGAATGGTGCGATGGAGTAACCTTGCTCACTTAGTTGCGTACAGGCTAATTTCAAAAAAGGGACAGCATTCATTTCGATCGCGAGTGCTGACAAACCATCTACGAGAACAAAGGCTACGTCAAAAGCACGAGAGCTTTCTTGTTCCATAGAATGCTGATCAAAACGCATCAGCGTTTCTTGTGATGTGCGGTCTAGTTTTCGACCAAGATCAGGTCTTTTCAAATAAGTGTCGCGATCAATCGCAGCGCTATGCAAAGTCAGGCAGTGATTTGCGGGTAGTTCTAAAATTTCGTGCAGCTGCTTTTTACACTTTTCAATATCGAGTGCGTGGTATACAGCGTCCCTGGCTTGTGCATGCGCCAGCTGAAAGTCAAGCTGCGGAGTGGTTGGCATACTGAGCCCGGTTCGACCGAGGGCAATCCGTGCCGAAGTGAACTGTCTCAGTTTCCCCCAGGGATTTGCGACCACAGTGGACGTTGATTTTTTATCCTCGTTCAATTTAGCCTCTGAATAAGGTCAAAAAATAGAGCGGGAATTTCGTCATTAAGTCTCACGTGCGTATCATCAGCAAAGATTGCCATACTTTTTAACCACATTTCAAATTCTGGAGCAGGCCGCAGACCAAGTACGCGGCGCGCATACAGCGCATCGTGAAAGGATGTCGTCTGATAGTTCAGCATAATGTCATCAGATCCAGGCACACCCATAATGAAATTGCATCCTGCTGTACCTAGCAAGGTTAGCAGCACATCCATATCGTCCTGATCCGCCTCGGCGTGATTGGTATAGCAAACATCACAACCCATGGGCAAACCCATCAGCTTTCCACAAAAATGATCTTCCAAGCCTGCGCGGATAATCTGTTTACCGTCGAATAAATATTCAGGCCCGATAAATCCGACAACGCTATTGATCAATAGTGGCTTGAATTTACGGGCGACGGCATAGGCGCGGGCCTCACACGTTTGCTGGTCAACCTGATGATTGGCGCGGGCTGAAAGCGCGCTGCCTTGACCTGTTTCAAAATACATCACGTTCTGACCGACAGTCCCCCGATTGAGTGAGAGTGCGGCTTGTCTGGCCTCGTCCAGTAGCTGCAGGTTAATCCCAAAACTGCGGTTTGCCGCTTCTGTCCCGGCAATAGACTGAAAAACCAAATCTACCGGTGCACCATTCTCAATCGCCAGGATGGTGTTGGTGACATGTGTCAGTACGCATGACTGAGTGGGTATTTTGTAATGTTGAATGACTTCATCAAGCATACCCAGCAGTTTGGTGACTTGTTGCACATTATCTGTTGCGGGGTTAATGCCGATCACCGCATCACCTGCGCCATAAAGTAATCCATCAAGGATGCTGGCAGCAATGCCACTGGTGTCATCGGTCGGATGGTTGGGCTGCAGGCGAGTCGCAAGTCTGCCAGTCAGTCCAATTGTGTTTCTGAATTGACTGATGACACTGCATTTTTTACTCACGGTGATAAGGTCCTGCACCCGCATGATTTTTGAGACCGCAGCGGCCATTTCTGGCATGATCCCGGCTGCGATGGATTGCAGTGTGGGTGTATCTGCAAGATCGCTCAATAACCAATCCCGAAAATCTCCTACGGTCAGATGAGCAATTGGTTCAAACGCACGGACATCATGATCGTCGATAATCAATCGCGTGACCTCATCCGTTTCATACGGGATCACGACATCATTTAAAAAAATTTTCAGAGGTAGGGCAGCCAGCGTCATTTGGGCTGCCACGCGTTCTTGACCCGACTCGGCACCCACACCAGCGAGATAATCTCCGGAGCGAGCAGGTGTCGCTTTGGCCATCACCTCTTTCAAATCACGAAAGAGATAAGTGTGCTGATTAATCGTATGACGATAGTCGCGCATGAGCAGGCTTAGTTTAGAACAGCGCACCACGCGCTGACACAGGCCAGAGTTCTTCGACCTTATCGTTTCGCACGGCAATAATCCAGTCATGCAAATTCACTGTCGGATCACAATGCCCCGGCACGAGCATGACCTTATCCCCCACTTTGAGTGGCGTGGCACCGGGCTCCGGCACGATCTCCGTATGCTCATCCGAGCACGATTTGACTGACCAGCCTGGTGTCGTGATGCGAGGCAGCCCTGAATCGACGGCAAAGGTTTTTAATCCTCCATCCAGCACGGCATGGGATGGATTAATACTCATGACTGTGCATAAAACATGCAGTGTGTTTTTCAGCGTCGGGGTATCAATATCCGGGGTGTTTTTACCATAGTCATTATCCATGAGCACATAAGAGCCTGGCTGCACTTCTGTATAAAGACCTGATTCGGCTTCGAGTTCGTAGGTACCCGTGCCACCGCCAGTGACTGCGTTGACTTCAAAGCCGGCAGCATTCAGTGCCCGGATCATTTCTTTGACACGCGCACACGCAGTCTGAATCGTTTGTTTGCGCTCTTCGGGTTTGCGCATGTGCTGAGCCATGCCGTGATAGGCCTGCAAGCCAGCGAAAACAAGCGCAGGTGAGTACGTTGCAATAGCTTGTGCCAGTTCAATCGCCTCAGTCGTCGATGCCACACCACAGCGTCCGTGCCCGACATCCATTTCGATGTAAACATCGATTGCGACATTGTGCCTGCGGGCTGCGGCACCAATCTGATGAACGCCAACAATGTTGTCTACACATACGCCCATGTGCGCGTGCGCTGCGAGTCGCGCGACACGCTCGACTTTACGCACGCCTATTACTTCGTTCGTAATTAAAATATTTTTAACGCCCACCTCAATGAAGGCTTCGGCTTCGCTGGCTTTTTGTACGCATATGCCTACTGCGCCTGCTTTGATCTGACGCAAGGCGATATCAGGACATTTGTGTGCTTTAGCATGCGAGCGCACTCTGATGCCCGCAGTCTGGATGACGGCATGGACCTCTGTCAGATTTTTCTCCATTGCATCCAGATCGATGATCAGGGCGGGCGTGTCAACCGCTGAGAGGGCTGCGCCTAAAGCCGCAGGGGCGTCATGCCAGTTACCTAAGCCAGATTCAGAGATCGATGGGTGATGGGTCATGATTGATGTCCTTGTTTCATACTTAAATGTTTAACTGCTCGCGATGCCGCGAAGCAAATCACGAAATAAACTAGTCCTGCGATGATCATCATTTCTTCGATGCGACCATCACGCTCCCCGATACCTTCTGCGCTAGTAAAAAAATCAGCTAACGAAATCACATAGACTAACGAGGTATCCTGAAATAATACGATCAGCTGTGTTAGGAGCAGCGGCATCATATTTTTAAATGCCTGAGGCAAAATAATCAGACGCATTGCCTGCAGTGGTTGCATGCCGAGCGCACATGCCGCATCCATTTGCCCGCGAGGAACACTTTGAATTCCCGCTCGCATGATTTCAGCGTAATAGGCCGATTCAAATAATGCGAAGCCAACTAGCGCGGACATCAGGCGGGTGTCCATGGTGTTGCCATTAGGCAGCAGGCTTTTTAATAGCTGAGGCACGACCAGATAAAATGTCAGTAACACCATAGCCAGTGGTATTGAGCGGAAAAAATTAACGTAGGCCGCAGATAATAACGAAACGATGCGAATCGAAGACAGGCGCATCATGGCAAGTATCGTGCCCCAAATCAAACCGAATATAAGTGCAGTTCCAGCGACTTGCAGGGAAACAAACATTCCGCGCGCCATCGCCTCGAAAGCCTCGGGGGTAAGGAAGCTGAAATCAAAATCTAGCATGTTGATCCGCATCCAGACATTATCGGGACCCCATAAAACCTGGCAATTTTGATTTATGTTCAACAACGGACATGATGATCATCACCACGGCGTTGATCGCGAAATAACACAAGATCACAGCGATGAATGACTCATAACCCCTGGCTGTGTAGTCATTGAGCTGTCGCGCACGCGCAAAAAGCTCAAAGACGCCGACAGTTGCTGCGATTGATGAGTTTTTAAAAATACTCAGCATCTCGGATGTCATGGGAGGCACGATCAATCTGTAGGATACCGGCAGCAATATGTAGCGATATGTTTGTGGCAGCGTAAATCCCATGGAGAGTGCCGCATTGCGAAGACCGGTCGGTAAGGATTCAATACCTGCACGGACCTGTTCGCAGACACGTGCCGCAGTAAATACTCCCAGACCTATTGTCGCGGTAACGAAAGCTGTCGTTGCAGGCGGCTGGGCGAATAACCAGCTGCGCCAGGCATCAGGCAGAAATTTAGGAACAACGTAATACCAAAGGAATAATTGGACAATCAAAGGAACGTTACGCACAATTTCAACGTAGGTCACAGCGATCGAGGATAAAAAGCGATTAGGTACCGTGCGCATCACGCCGAGCACGGATCCCAAAACAAAAGCAATTACCCAGCCAAGCGTACCCATCTGGACGGTCGTCCACATACCGGCTAGCAGCCAGTCCAGATAGGTCTCGCGGCCATTTGCCGGTTGTAAAAAAACCGACCAGGTCCATTGGTAGCCCATTATTAAATAACCTGTACTTTACTCAATCGCCTTGTCATTTGGATTGGCATACAGGGCTTTGATGTCTGCAGACTGAGGGAAATCAAGACTTGTGTTGCGGGGAGGGATTGGGTTTTCAAACCATTTTTTGTAATTTGCATTCATGGCACCAGACTTCATTTCCTGTGTCAGCACATCATCGACCAGTTTTTTGAAGGGGGCATCATCACGACGCATCATGCAGCCATAAGCCTCGCGCGACATTGGCGTGCCGACAACAACCCATTTTTCAGGATTTTTGGATTTGGCACGCTCGCCATAGAGAATGGCGTCGTCCATCATGAATGCCACCGCACGACCACTGTCAACAGCCAGGAATGATTGCGTGTTCTCGCGCGCAGCCATCACGTTAATGCCGGCATTTTGCGTTTCGTTATATTTATTGATCAGGCGCTCAGACGTTGTACCGGCAGTCGTCGACAGATTTTTACCTTTGAGGTCAGCAAAATCTTTCACCCCTGAATCTTTCGCTGTGAGCAGTTTGGTACCGATTACAAAAAAGCTTGTCGAAAAGGCGACTTGCTGCTGGCGCTCGAGCGTGTTGGTGGTCGAGGAGCACTCAAAATCAAGCGTGCCATTCTGAATCAGCGGAATACGGTTTTGTGCTGTGAACGGAATAATCGTGTATTTCAGTTCAGGCATTTTGAGTTCTGTTTTGAGGCGATCGACGACTTTCATCATCAGATCAACAGAAAAACCTACAAATTGCGTTCCACCCAGACTGTAGCTAAAAGGTGCCGAAGACTCCCGCGCACCTAGCGTGATGGTCCCACTGTCTTTGATTTTTTTGAGCGTTCCGGTCAGCTCCTGACTGTAGGCTGATTGAGCCATCAACGCTGCGGCGATGAAAAAGCCGGCTTTTGTAATCGCTTTCATGAGGGGGGTCCTTGTGAGTGTGATCAGTGCAAACTGCAAGATGCACTCACAAGGTAAACCGCGGTGACACTCTAGTCAACGAGTTTGTTTAACGTTTTGACGCTTCGTAGCGTTGAGCGTATTTCCAGCCGATTTCAGCTAACGGTCTAGCCTTACTACCGGTTTCTATCGCATCGGCCGAAGCTGCCGTGCCGTCGACCGCGCGACGCGCGATGCCTTGCAAAATGGCAGCCATTCTGAAAAGATTGTATGCAATGTAGAAATCCCAGTGTTCGATCCCGCTAAATCCTGTTATTTCTGAGTAGCGTTTAACGTAATCAGCTTCACTTGGGATCCCGAGCGCAGCCAGGTCCAGACCACCAATACCGCGCCACAGGCTAGCGGGGATATGCCAGCTCATGCAGTGATAAGCAAAATCAGCCATCGGATGCCCAAGCGTAGCGAGCTCCCAGTCAAGCAAGCCAATCGCGTGCGGCTCAGTTGGATGCAACACCAGATTGTCCAGACGGTAGTCACCGTGAACGATGGTTGTCTGATCACCCGCGGGGATATTCTGTGGCAGCCATTCAATCAGCGAATTCAGCGCCTCGATATCCTCGGTGCGCGACTCCTGGTACTGACGACTCCAGCGGGCAATTTGCCTGCCAAAATAATTCCCTGCGCGTCCAAAATCACTCAGACCAACTTGCTCGGGATCCACCTGATGGAGCGCGGCGATGATGCGATTCATTTCCAGGTAGATGGCGGTGCGTTCGCCAGGAGTCATGCCAGGCAGGGATTGATCAACGATCACGCGGCCTTCGAGAAACTCCATCAAATAAAAGGGCGTACCAACGATCGATGTGTCATCGCTGTAAGCAAAGAGTTTGGGGACCGGTACGTCGCTGCCCTGCAATGCCTTCATTACCCGATATTCCCGATCGACAGCATGTGCCGACGGTAACAACGGTCCTGGCGGCTTTTTACGCAGTACAAGCTTTTGCTTCGCACTGGTGAGCAAAAATGTAGGGTTTGACTGACCACCTGTTAATGGTTTTGCACTCAGCACAGCCTGATCGATAATGCCCTGCTGTTTCATCCAGTCTGCTAATACCGCCTGGTCAAACTGTCCCGCAGCATGATTCACTCCTGTCATAGCGAGCTCACCAGATGACCCCAGTCCACTGCCGTTGCTGTACCTGTCATGGCACGACCTGCGTCGGATGCCAATAGTAATAATGGCCCGTCCAGATCTTCCATTTTGCAGAAACGTCTGAATGGCACACGCGATTCAAGGCGCCTGCCAGCTTCGCTCATCAGGAATTCGCTATTCAGATCTGTGATGACATAACCTGGCAGAATCGCATTGACACGAATGCCGTAGCGCGCGAGCTCAAGTGCTAAGGATTTGGTTGATTGAATCACGCCAGCTTTTGAAGCAGAGTAGGGGGCTACAGCACCCGCTACGCGATCTCCAAGGATTGAGGCGATATTAATAATACTGCCTGCTTTCTTTTGTTTGATCATGCGGCGCGCAGCTTCGGTATCGACCATGAAACAACCTTTGAGGTTGGTGTCGATCACGTCATCCCAGTCCGCTTCAGTTTGCTCAATCGCTGGTTTCGCGACCGTTGTACCCACATTGCTAATAATAATGTCCGCGACACCTGCGATGGCTTCGATTTCGTCAAAGCAGGCACGCACGCTTTCGCTACGGGTGACATCAAGCGACACGGCATGCGACTGGCCGCCTGCTTGTTTGATTTCATTGACGAGTGACGCGAGCTTATCTGCGCGTCGAGCGGCGACGATGACGTGCGCGCCTGCGCGAGCAAGGGTCTTAGCCATATGGCGTCCAATACCACTGGACGCGCCTGTCATGAGCGCGACATGACCTATGAGGCTAAACATCGACAGTTGCTGTGTCAGGCTTGATTGCTCTGGTGCGCTCATTGCACATTCTCCGCAGCAGTCACAATTTTGCGCGCCATGCTCCAGCGATGGACTTCACTTGGGCCGTCATAGATCCTGAAAGCACGCATATCCATAAATATGCGCATGACAATTGTTTCGCCTGTCACGCCCTGACCACCGAGGATCTGCACGCAGCGATCAACGACTCGCCATTCTGCTTCAGAGCATGTGACTTTTGCCCGACTGGATTCAAAATTACCTGAATGCCCCTGATCAAGGATCCACGCTGTGTGCCAGATATGCAGACGAGCGGTGGTGATATCCATGTCGTTATCGGCAAGCATAAAGCCCACACCTTCGTGTTTGGCCAAAACGCGTTTGAATGCCTCGCGCTTACTTGCATAGGCCGTTGCAATATCATGCGCACGGCGTGCCTGGCCTAACCAGCGCATGCAGTGAGTGAGTCGGGCGGGAGCAAGACGTACCTGGGCATATTTAAAGCCACGTCCGATTTCACCCAGGACATCCGTTGCCGGTATGCGTACGTTTGTAAATTCCATTACACAATGGCCACCGGTAAAGCAGCTATCCATTGCATCCATCTGGCGCACGACTTTGATGCCCTCGCGATCCATATCGCTCAGAAACATCGTTGCGGAGCCATCTTCCATTTTGGCCATGATGATGACGTAGCTCGCACCATCCGCACCGGTGATGAACCATTTGGTGCCATTGATAACGTACTCGTCGCCATCACGAACGGCAGTCGTGAGCATCATCGAGGGATCAGCGCCCGCACCGGGATCCGGTTCGGTCATGGCAAAACAGGATCTGGTGAGACCCTGCACCTGTGGTCTTAACCAGCGTTCTTTTTGTTCATGCGTGGCAACCATTTCCATCAAATGGATATTGCCTTCGTCCGGCGCATGGATATTCATCGCTGTCGGGCCGAGAGTCGAATAGCCAGCCTCTTCGAACATAATCGCTTTATCAATATGCGATAAACCTAAGCCACCCATCTCGACAGAAGCATGCGGTGTCAACAAACCTGCCTCGCGAGCGAGTCCGACAAGTTCCTGACGAAGCTCTTCGGTCGGACCATGCGAGGTCGCTCGAGGATCTTTTTCCAGTGGGATGATCTTTTCCGCAATAAAGCGACGAGTACGCTCTTGTAATTCTTTTTGACGTGCTGTTAGGGCGAAATCCATATTGCCTCTTTTTTTGTTTCAACG
This sequence comes from uncultured beta proteobacterium, assembly GCA_903847325.1. Taxonomy (GTDB): domain Bacteria; phylum Pseudomonadota; class Gammaproteobacteria; order Burkholderiales; family Burkholderiaceae_B; genus Zwartia. The sequence goes on from CAINDJ010000324.1 coordinate 12,952, forward strand.
GATGATTAATACGTAGCTTGTGATCAATTGTATGATCAGCTGATAAATTAATTTTCTTCTTTATTTTAGCGATTTGGCGGCAATCTATCTCATGCGCAATATTGTTCATCCTGGAACCCCTAATCCCATTCAAATTCAGGCGCTGCCTGGACAGGCTGAGACTGCAAACGTCATACTTCAACCAGGCCAGTCCCTTTTGCGGGCCCTGGTGGATGCCTTAGCTCCGTTCGATACAAAAAGTAGCGTTCTTCGCTTGAAAAATGGTGCTTTTGATCCATTTTGCTATGTCATGCCAGCGCTGTCTAAAAGTCCGGATCACTCGGTGTACTTCAGTGACCGCTACGATGTCACGGGCAAAGTTTCACTCGAAACCGCCTCTGTGACTTACGGTGTCAGGCAGGGTCAGCCTTGGCTGCATTGCCACGCGGTGTGGGTGGAACCAGATGGCACCAGGCGCTGCGGTCATTTGCTGCCTGAGGATATTCAGGTGTCAGAGCCTATCGAGGCGACAGTCTCAGTTTTGCGCGATGTTGCCTTTAGTGTTGAGCCTGATACGGAAACGAATTTTTCCTTGTTTATCCCCATCGTCACACCATGCTCTGGACGCAGTGACCTCACCGACCTCAGTCATGCAAAGCAATCGGTTCATGCAATCAGATTGTCGCCAAACACTGACGTATGTGATTCACTCGAAAAGTTTTGTCAGGCAAACCAAATTCGTCGTGCAACTATCCTGGGCGGGGTAGGAAGCACTGTGGGTGCGGTATTTGAAGACGGCCGTATAGTTGAGCCGTTTGTGACTGAAATGCTGATCACGCATGGTGTCATCAACACCGATGCGGATCATCAGCTAATCGCCCAGATCGATATCAGCATGGTTGATTATCTCGGTGGCATCTCGGAAGGCCGACTCAAACGTGGAGAAAATCCGGTTCTCGTCACGTTTGAGTTAGTCCTCTCGGCCGATGAGTGACTCAGACCTGCCACTTGATGTAGGCGGTTGAGACGGACTATTTTTGTTCTTTATCTACATACAGTTGTGTCACGTAGGATTTATTGTGTGGTCCACCATCCACGATTAACGATGCACCATTGACATAGCCTGAGCGAGGAGATGCCAGGAAAATCACCACATTACCAATATCCGCAGGAACCCCCCAGGTTTGCCCCTGAGCTACGGATACAGACTCGAGCCCTTCGCGCTTGCTGATCGCTGATTGCTGATCCCACTTTCCTTCTGCAGCCTGACTTTCCCAGAGTCGCATCCGTTCTTCCGATTTAACGACGCCAGGAATCACGCAATTCACGCGAATGCCAAATTCGGCTAATTCAGTCGCCAGATCAATCGAAAATCTCACCTCAGCCGCTTTGGCAGGCCCCGTACAGCTCGATCCAGGTGGGAAGTTACCCCGGATGGCGGTTCGACCTGAAATATTAATAATCGATGGATAGGCCGATGCTTTAAGTAAAGGCAATGCGCGCTGTGATACGCGGAACTGCGCAAAAAAATTCATCGCCATACCGTCTTGCAACTCAGCATCCGTGACGTCAGCAAAGGGTTTGTAAATCCCTGTTCCTGCATTATTGACCAGGATATCCAATTTGCCGTATTTTTGATCGATGTGGGCGATCAAGGCATCGATATCCTCAAGTTTTGTGATGTCGCAACGTACAGCCTCGATACTGCCACCTAGTTCGGGTTGTATCTGCGTTTGAATCAGTTTGACCGCTTGCTCTAACTTGTCTGGTCTGCGGGCACAAATGATGATGTTCGCACCCTCAGCGGCAAAGGCTTGCGCGGTGGCCAGACCGATACCTTCACTGCCGCCAGTCACACACACAACAAAACCTTGTAAATCTAAATTCATTGTTGCGCCTTGATGTTCAGCTTTTTAATGATCTCTGCAAACCGCTTGATCTCAGCCTGAAAAAAAGTGTTGAGCTCTTCAGGTGTCGAGTATGAGACTTCAGCCCCCTGTGTTGCCATGCTCGCTTTCACATCATCGCGTGCGAGCGCAACTTTTGCCGCTTGATTCAGTTTTGTGATGGTTTCCTTGGGCGTCCCCGCACGTGCAAAAAGCGCATACCACTGCGAGAACTCGACATCCTTGAAACCCGCTTCGGTCATGGTCGGAACATTTGGCATGGAGGGTTGTCTGTTTTTACTGGCAACAGCGAGTACTTTGACTTTACCTGCCGTGTAAAGTGGTGCGGCAGAGGCTATGCCAATAAATGCCATGGCCACTTGACCGCCTGCGGCATCTGCCACAGCAGGTGCGTCGCCCTTGTAGGGTGCGTGAACGACATCCAGACCGGAGGCTGCTTTAAAGGCCTCACCCGCCAGATGGCCAGTACCGCCAATGCCGCTACTGCCGAAAGCGAGTTTGCCGGGATTTTTTTTGCCATAGGCAATGAGTTCAGCGATCGTGTTGATCCCGAGCTTCGGGTCAACAGCCAAAACAATCGGCACTGAACCAATCATGCTCACAGGCGCAAAATCGGCAGAAGGGTCATACGGCATGTTCTGATAAAGGCTTGGGTTCGTGCCGTGGGTGGCGCTATTGCCCATGAGCAGGGTGTAGCCATCCGGTGCTGATTTCGCTACAAAACTCGCGCCAACGATGCCGTTGGCGCCTGTTTTATTGTCGACCACGATACTGACTTTAAGCTCTGTGCCCATGTGCTGAGCCATGAGTCGTGTCAAATAATCGTTAGCACCGCCCGCGGCAAAAGGAGCAACAGACTGTATGGCGTGATCCGGATACGCTGCCGTTGCGCATTGACTCCAGACGCCTATTGAAATGATTACTCCATATTTCAGGCATTGCATGACCTTGCGACCATGCTTCTTTAAAAAAGCAATTTTTTGCATGTCTGTCTCCATCCCTATGAGGGAGTTTTGTCGTACGAATTATTTTTTCGTATCAAGTTGAGTTTTATTATTTTGATGTCGTGACATCATTTTTCTGAAGTTTACGCAGATATCAGTGCTCAGGTCACGTTGTTATTCAAAAACCGATATGATTTTGAACGGCAGATTAAAAATTCTCTGGCGGAGCTGACCAAAGGTCTGCGATGTACTAGGATGTATCCGTTTATGTATCATAAGGAATGATTGTGCAGAGCAACAATACTCAGACCCCTCAGTTAATAACGACCGTGAGCGACGGTGTGTTAGTCCTGACAATCAACAGACCTGAGCGTCGTAATGCGATGAGCCCGGAAATATATTCCGCGATGCTTGATACGCTCACAAGCGCTATTGATGATAAAGATATCGGATCAATCGTACTGACGGGTGCCGGCACGGCTTTCAGTGCGGGTGGAGACGTCGCCCGGATGGCTGGCGCGACAGCTGAAGAACTATCCTATGAACAAAAAATTGCACGTTTGCGCGGTCGCGCGCGCATCTCCGAGATGTTGCACACCATGGACAAGCCTACGATTGCAATGATTCGCGGACCTGCTGTGGGAGCCGGGCTTTCTATTGCGATGGCGTGTGACATGCGCTTCGCAGACACATCTGCCCGACTGGGAACGGCATTCTTGAATGTTGGCTTGTCAGGAGATTTTGGCGGCCATTACTTTTTGCCCAGACTTGTTGGGATGGCTAAGGCGCGTGAGCTTTATCTGACAACGCCGATTCTTAATGCCCAAGAATCTCTGTCCATCGGTTTGTTGAATCAAGTCGTTGAACCTGATGCGCTCGAGCCAACAGTGATGGCGATTGCCCGTAAGCTTGCTCAAGGCCCACGGACTGCAATGGCTTATATGAAACAAAACCTGAACAATGCATTGCATGCATCCTTGGCCGAGGTGATTGATGGTGAGTCCTGGCGCCACATTCGCTGTACTGAAACAGCTGATCATAAAGAAGCAACGCAGGCATATGTTGAAAAGCGACCGCCAGTATTCAGTCGATGATTGCGTAGATGATAAGGTTGATCAGGTCATTCAATATGACCAAAGCTTTACAAAAAAATATAAAAATTGAGGAGAACAAAAATGTCTAAAGTTTGTCAGGATCGGGTAGTGATTGTCACGGGGGCCGCACGAGGTATCGGATGCGAATATGCTTTGCATCTGGCACGCGAGGGTGCCCGTGTCGTGGTAAATGATATTGGCACAACGCGCGATGGTCATGGTCAGGATCATTCTGCTGCACAATCAGTCGTCGATGAAATACTCGCCGCGGGTGGTCAGGCGATTGCCAATAGTGACAATATCGCTGACTGGAATGGTGCAAAAAATCTGATTGATAGCACCGTCGCGCACTTTGGCGCTTTACATGGACTAGTCAATAACGCTGGCATTTTGCGTGACCGCATGATGGTCAATATGGAGGAGACTGAATGGGATGCTGTTATCAATGTCCATTTAAAAGGAACGTTTGCCCCGTCTCATCATGCGGCAAATTACTGGCGTAATCTTCAAAAGCAAACCGGCGAGCCCGCCTCAGGTCGCATCATTAATACGACGTCGTCATCAGGTTTGTTTGGCAATATCGGTCAGACAAATTACGGTGCCGCTAAAGCTGGGATTGCAGCGATGACCGTGATTGCCGCGCGCGAACTCAAGCGCTACGGCGTCACCGTTAACGCTATTTGTCCTCACGCCCAGACTCGCATGACTGAAAGCTTGCGTGAACGCACACCAGAGGAAATTGAGGCGCGTCATCCAAGATGGATCTCGCCTGTCGTTGTCTGGTTAGCCAGCAGCGAAAGCGATGAGGTTACCGGTCGAATATTCGAGGTCGGTGGTGGTTTTCTTGCCGCACTGGAAGGCTGGCACCGCGGTCCAGAATCCGCCCCGATGGATGATGCCAGCCAGATCGGCCCCATACTCAAAGAATTATCTCGTACCGCACGTCGCAATGCGGATATGAAAGGCAACGATCTGGACTAAACCATGATTGATAAACGTGTGCAATCCCTGGCCGACTCCGTTCAGGGTGTGAAAGATGGATCGATCATTTTGGTGGGTGGATTCGGTACTTCAGGTCGTCCGAATGAGTTACTCGCGGCCGTCCTGGAACTCGGCACAAAAGAAATCACCATCGTTGCGAACAACGCCACAATCGGTACGGACATTATTGGCGATCTGATGCGTGCGAGACGTATTCGTAAAGTCGTTTGTTCCTTTCCGCGTGGTTTGTATGGCAAGACAATTTTTGACGAATTGTATGCAAGTGGTGAAGTCGAGCTTGAATTAGTCCCGCAAGGCACACTTGCCGAACGTATTCGCGCCGGTGCTGCCGGTATCGGCGGGTTTTTCACCAAAACCGCCGCAGGTACTGAGCTTGCAAAAGGTAAAGAGACGCGCATCATAGATGGCAAGCAATATGTATTTGAGCATCCCATTCATGGTGATGTCGCATTGATTAAAGCGCGTCAGGGGGATCGCTGGGGCAACATTGTCTATCATCGCGGCGCACGCGTAAATAATCCTGTCATGGCAGGTGCGGCCAGGCTCACGATCGCGCAGGTCAATGAGATTGTGGATTTAGGCGCGTTGGATCCCGAGCATATTGTGACACCCGGTGTTTACATTGATCGTCTGGTGGAGGTCAAATCATGAATAAGCTTAGTCGACAAGACATGGCGCGAGTCGCCGCACAAGAAATTAAAGAAGGCAGTTG
>CAINDJ010000325.1 GCA_903847325.1 uncultured beta proteobacterium
AGTCGTTCCGCAAACCAGACCACCGACAGGCCGAGCTGGAATTTTGCTGCCAACATGCCGCCGATCAAGGCCATCGCATCCGTCCACAGAACGAGCAAAGGCATCGTCAGCGCAAGTGCCAGCACACGTGGCAAAATTAACCGCTGTCCCTCAGATATACCCATCACGGCCATCGCATCGAGCTCTTGCGTGACGCGCATCACGCCGATTTGCGCTGTAATGGATGAGCCTGAGCGACCAGCGACCAGGATCGCAGCCAGCACGGGACCGAGCTCACGCACGATCGCCACGCCGAGCAACTTAACGATGAACTGTCCCGCACCAAAAACCGCCAATTGCTGCGCCGACAGATAAGACAGCACGATACCGATCAAAAACCCGACCAGCGCAGTAATGCCGAGTGCCTGCGCACCGGTTCGGAAAATCTGTGCGGAGATTTCGCGCCAGGGACCACGCAAGGGGCGGGTCAAAAAGCCGACAAAGTTAAACAGCAGACTACCCAGCAACACCAGCAACATGCGGCCATGGTCAAAGGAGGTTAAGAGTCCTTGTCCCATCGTGCGTATCCAGCCAAACCAGTCGGTCGCGGCGGGTGACGGGGCCGCTGCGACGGGATGCTCTGCTAGAATTTTAAATAAGGCTTGCTGGCCAGCAGATAATTCCGTGCCTGCCGGGATCGCCTGCCCCCAGTACTGCCACAGGACTTGCGCCCCCACTGCGTCGAGGCGTTCAATCCCGGACAAATCCCACTTTACAGACACACCAACGGCTTGGAGCGCATGACGACGACGATCGACCTCATGGCTTAGCGATAACGCCTGCACATTCCAGTCACCCGAAAGACGGCAGACTCCCGCCGACTCGGATACCGGCAAAGCTGTCGCGTCAGTCTTTAAAGACATCACCATATAGGATTAACTTTCACTTAAAAACTCTTAAAAACTATAGTTCACATCATAAAGCAGTCAAGGGTCGTAAAATGCTTATTTGTGGCTTTCTACCCCTTAACAGAGAAGATGATATCTGCACTGACTCCATTACTGCCTGACTTTACGAGCCTGCAATGGCTTGAAAGCACAGGCTCGAGCAATGCGGATCTCATGCAACGCGCACGCCAGGCGGGCGCCGCGCCGCTGCCCTGGCTACTTGGTGCGGATCGTCAATCCAGCGCCCGAGGCCGGGCTGGGCGTCCCTGGCAAAACGCATCAGGCTCGACCCTGATGTTTTCTTGTGCGTTTGCGGTGGATTTGCCGATTGTGGAGCTACCAGGACTCTCACCTGTCATGGGTATCGCTGCCTGCGAGGCGTTGCGTGACCTGATATCGGCGCATCGTGCGACGCATGCACTGCCAATCGCTGAAACACGACTAGCACTTAAATGGCCTAATGATCTGCAGTGGGATCAGGCCAAGCTCGCCGGCATTCTTATCGAGTCAACCAGTAGGCCTGGTTCACAAAGCCCCGTGATCGTGACCGGCATTGGACTTAACCTCAAAGACGCGCCAGCGCTTTCGACCGCGCTCGGGCGCCCGATTGCCGACTGGTCGCAGATTGCAGATATCAGCCCCGTTTTGATCGTTGCAAGCATTGCGCGAGCATGGTCTCGCGCAATAACAGACTATGCCGCAGGCGGATACACAGCATTCAACACACGCTTTGATCGGGTCGATGTCCTGGCGGGCAATCAGGTCGATGTCACAGATAAAGGCCATATCTTGCAAACAGGAAAAGCCATGGGCACTGATTCCATTGGCAGACTACTGCTACAAACCGACCAGGGCATATCCACCGTCATGGTGGGTGACGTTTCTATTCGTCCTTCTGCGCCGGTGAGTCAGCCATGATCGTTTTAATGGATGTTGGCAACAGTCGTATCAAACTAGGATGGCAACACCCTTCCATGGGACGTGAACCAACCGTGCATGCGATCTCGCTACGGCCCCTGGACGCGTTACCCGAATTGCTGCGCAAATGGCTGAGCGATTTACCCCTGCCCGTAACGAGTGCGTGGGGTGTTAATGTTGCAGGCAGCGTTGTCGGTCAACGTATTGAACAAGTGCTGCGTGAGACTGGAGCCCTCATCCAATGGATGCTCCCTACTGCGCAGCAATTCGGAGTACGTAATGCCTACGACAATCCCGAGCAACTTGGCGCAGATCGCTGGTCAGCCCTGCTCGGTATGGCAGAACACCTCGCAGCCAAACCCTCTCGGGCGACGGTTCTCGCAACCTTTGGCACAGCGACCACAATTGATACTTTAAG
>CAINDJ010000326.1 GCA_903847325.1 uncultured beta proteobacterium
AAGCTCTGGTCATGTTTGATACGTGTAAAACGCTCTTCTTGCGCGGCCGCAATGATTTCACCATCAACGATCAGGCAAGCTGCGGCATCGTGATAAAAGGCTGAAATTCCGATGATTGTTGTCATGTACTAAAGTCCATCATGATTGATCTGCCGCCTTACTGCGGCTTAACCGAAGTTAGGTAGGTTCGAATGAGGTGGGCAATATTTCTACTGGGTTCTGATTCCCACATTGCGCTATGCACAGAATCAACCGACTCATTGACGATTGACCCCGAGGTAAAGGCCGACCAGTCGAAAATCGATTTATCCGCAGGTGTTGGATCTTTAGCCGCACGCACAAACAGAATAGGTGCCTTGCAAGCGTTAATCTTGTGTTCATTGATACGCTTCGATGCATTGAGCATTTGATCAATCGTTCGCTTGAAGGCTTCAATAGGCGTCGCAGCAGGGACTAAACTTTGCAATGCCATACGGTCAAGCAGTCGACGGATGAATCTTTCGTTGCTCAGTGCAATCACTTCATCTGTAATATTGAAATTGACCGCTGCCTCTTGCAGAATATTGAATGTTCTTTGCTGCTCTGTGAGATTTGCGTCATCCTCCGAACTTCCTTTGACTGCACTGTCAAGCAGCGTGAGCATTTCCACGGATTCTCCTTCAAGCTCTAGTTGGTGAGCCATTTCCTGAGCAATTGTTCCGCCGAAGGACCATCCTAATAACCGGTAAGGACCGATCGGTTGGATCGACTTCATTGCAATAACATATGCGCTCGCCATCTCTACAATGCTTGCGTGTGGAGTTTCCCCATCCTCCAGGCCCCGGGCCTGGAATCCCCAGACAGGCTGGTCTGGTCCAAGCTCATCTGTCAGATTTTTATATACCGAGCCGTTGCCTCCGGCAGGGTGTACACAGAAAAGTGGTGTCTGAGAGCCCTGTGCTCTTAACTTGATCAAAGGCGTATATTCAGACACGCGATTACCTTCAAGATATGCAGAAAGATTTTCTACCGAAGGATGTTCAAAAAGGACGCGCATCGGAATCTGGATTCCCAGGTCCTGACGCAGGCGTGTGATTAAACGCATGGCTAAAAGCGAATGGCCTCCGATATTAAAGAAGCTATCTTCGATTCCAACTTGTTCAACGCCTGTCAGCTCTTCATACAGTTTGCATAATAATTCTTGCTGCACTGTTTCGGGTGCCCGATATGATCTTTCACTGATCTTGTGACCGATTTCTGGCAAGGCTCTTCTGTTAAGTTTTCCATTTGGTGTAAGTGGCAGTTGTTCCAGAATCATAAATGCGCCTGGAACCATGTACGCCGGCAGTTCCGATGAAATTTGCGTACGAATTTGACTAATCAAGTCTGTTTCCAAATGGCTGCGAAGCGGATCATTGGTTGTGACGATTGATTCCACTTCACTTGTGGGTAACCAATTTTCTGCTGGCATATCAGGCGGTGTAAATAGCGCATGCACTTGACTCAAATCATTCCCAGACCAAACGATCCGGACTTTTAAGTTCAACGCATCCGCCAGCTCAAAAAGAATATCCGGATCTACTGCCCCTGCAGTTGCACGCTGCGCGAGAGCAATGAGTTCTCCGGCAGTTCCTGTGAAAGTTTGAATACGTTCTGCTGCCCAAACATCAGCCGCTACGCGTTTATTAGGTATGTTTAAAACTTCGGTTGTATGGTGTGAATTTTCAGCAAGCTGTTTTCTAATCGACTCAATGGAACTCCATTCAAGAGTCTGATCGACTGTAATGGCACGCGCCTCCTCACAGTGCGTCATGGAAACATCGTATCGCCAGCGAGACATTTCATTGGTAAATGTTCCACGTTTTATCTGCGATTCGATGGTGGTTGGTATTGCAACCCTTTGCGTGAATTCAGTAAAGAAATACGGGTCGACTAATAATTCTCGATCTTTTCTTTGGCGATCATTTGCGCGCCCTGCAACAATGGCTGCCGACTCGTTATGTTCGCATTGAAATAGCTCAACAGAAACGCAAAAAGCATGCTGATGGGCAAACGATCTGACGTCACCCACGAACACTGCGTTGTGACTGGTATTTAAAGCAGAACTTAAAACACGCTCGAGATAGTTTGTTCCTGGAAAGTACTGAATCACCGAATTAAGGATGACGAGGTCATATTCCTGAGCATGGAAATCTGGGGTGTCAGCGGCCTCGCGGGTGTCAACCTGTATGTGTTTCAACTGCCTTTCATCAATAAGCGCTTGTAATTTACGAATGGTTTCGGGGGAAAGATCTGAACCGTAGTAGTGGTCGATCTGATCGTATATTTTCCATAAAATCAAACCGGTACCACAACCAATTTCCCATACGGATTTCGGTTCAAGTGCCTCAATACGGGAGATTGTTTGCGCTTGCCAGCTTTCCATTTCAATCACAGGAATTGCATTGCGCGCATAGGCGCTTATCCAGATTCCGATATCAAAATCGACATCTTCTGCTGTGGAGGATTGGTAGCTGGTTTCGTAAATTTCTTTCCATTCCAGCTTTAGTCTATCCTCGGCGCTTTGCCTTGCTGGCGTAAATCCCGTGTGATGACGATCAACCACGACGTATGAAACGAGTTCAACACCACGCGTTTTATTAGAGCGGCTGATCGTCACGGTTTGACGCACGCCGGGACAATTCAAGATCACTGAGTCGATTTCACCCAGTTCTATGCGATGGCCACTTATTTTGACCTGATCGTCCGTACGCGTGAGATAAATGATGGCACCATCCTCACGGCGACGAGCCAAATCACCTGTTCGGTACATTCGCTTGCCTGGCTCTGCGAAGGGACAAGCAATAAAACGTTCCGAAGTGAGTCCGGTCCGTCCAAGGTATCCTCGTGCCAGCGCCTTACCGGCAATGTATATCTCTCCCACTACATCGTCTGGTACCGGATCAAGTCGTTCATCCAGAATGTAAATGTCGTAGGCGGGCAGGGGTTTTCCAATCGTGACCGCGGTGGCATCATCTTGTAGGTCGCTTGCGTCGACGGACTGACTGCTCGCCCAGATTGTTGCTTCTGTAGGACCGTATAAATTCGTGACGGGTCCAACGTGTCTCATTTTTTTACCTAACCGCGTAGCGAGAGCTTCGCCGCCGGTCAGGATTCTCACCTCTTGACCGAGTTGCTCATCCAGGATCATTTCCCAGAGCGAAGGTGTCGCTTGAATCGTAGTGATCGCGTATCTTTTGACGGCCTGAATAATGGAGAGCGGGTCACGGCTTCCGTGACCGTCAAGCAACACGATACTTGCACCATGACAAAGAGGCAAAAACAACTCAAGACCGGCAATATCAAAACCAATGGTGGTGATCGCTAACAGTCTATCCATAGGCGTCATCGGCACTTCGATTTGGACGGACTGAAGAAACAGGCCAAGTGCTTCTCGGGAGATGCCTACGCCTTTTGGTAGTCCAGTGCTGCCAGAGGTATAGATGATGTAGGCAAGATGCTCAGGCCTAACCAAGCCAGCGAGGTCCTGATCAAGGATCGGTCCAGTTTTCTGCGCATTCACTTGCCCAATAAATTGGGCATCATCAATCATCAGTGTATTCAAGTACGCATCGTGATCTTGTTTGGCCAGTGCCGAGTGATGCGTACCTGAGGTCAGCAATAACTTCGCTTGGCTGTTTGTGAGCATGAAACTAATTCGATCTGCAGGGTACTCTGGATCAAGTGGCAAATAAGCACCGCCTGCCTTTTGAATAGCGATCATGGCAATCAGCATTTCTATTGATCGCTCCAGCAAGATCGCTACAACCTCATCAGGTCCGGTGCCAAGGCTGATCAACAATCGTGCCATTTGATTGGAGCGTTCGTCCAAGTCTTGATAGGTGAGAGATACTTGTTTTCCTTGTTCATCAAAAATCAGGGCGCAAGCTGCTGGAGAACTTTTAACTTGTTTTGCAAAGCTCTCTGTGAATGCGATTGTCTGATCAGTCAGTTTCGTTCCATGTGCATAGCGGTTAAATGACTGGATATCAGTCTCTTTAATAATCGATATGGAGGGTAAGACTCTTTGCGCAAGCGTTGGCAAATCGCTAACAAATTCACTGAGTTTGTTGAGAATTTTTTGCGCCTGCTCTGTGGATACTCGCGTCAAATCGAAGTTCAGACGTAACAAAAGCTCCGATCCTGGCATGGCCAGTAGCGTGATCGGATAATG
>CAINDJ010000327.1 GCA_903847325.1 uncultured beta proteobacterium
AGCTCATCCCTGGTCATGAAAATCATGGCGTCGCACGGACTGCATTATCCCGAGGATTACAACATCGTTGCCGTTGGCCCAATACTGGGTCGATGGGAAAAACTTCAGTCAGGCGAAATTGATGCGGGACTCCAAGGAGCACCCTTAAATTACATTGCTCTAGACTTGGGCTTTAACTCACTCTGTGAGCCGAGAGATCAATTCCCCTGGTTTCAGTTCACCTCACTGAATGTGGAGAGCAGGTGGGCCCGCGCGCATCATCAGACAACGGTCGCGTTCATGAAAGCGTTTATCCGTGCACATGAATGGTTTTATGCGAATAAACAAGGCTGCCAAACGATAGCGATGCAAGAAACCGGCATCAGTGCCCAGTACGCTGATCGCGCATGGGAGGAATACACGCAAGCGGAAATTTTCCCCAGGAACGCAGCGGCTCATCCAGAATCCATCCAGACACTGATCGATGTCAGTGCCCTGCTCAGGCATGTACCAAAACGCGCCGAGACGCGCGCGAAATCTTATATCAATCCGATTTATCTAGACCAGGCCAGACAGGCGCTCAGCCACCCTCAATCCGGGGAATAAAGAACACCTCACAACCCGCAGGGACCTTTTGGGTATAGACCACCTCGTGAATCACACCATCGATCGCGATGGAGGTTTCTTCTTCGAGGTGCTCCGCCAGCCCAGGGTATAACTTGTCCATTGCACTAAGCACACCACGCACGGTGGTGGCTTGTACATTGAATTCCCTGACACCATCGGTATAACGTCTGCTGAAACCGCCGGTAAACATTACCCGCACGGTTTGAGGCAGAACAGTATCAACCATTTTTTGCGTCAATTGCCGCAAGCACCCTTGGAGGGGACATGGGCAACTCAGTCATGCGACAGCCTGTCGCCTGGAAAATAGCATTGGCCATCGCTGCCATGGGAGGCACGATGTTGGCTTCGCCCACACCTTTGACACCGAAAGGATGCAAGGGGTTAGGGACCTCAACAATCACAGCCTCGATCATCGGTAGATCTGAAGCCACAGGCATCCTGTAATCCAGGAAACCCGCATTGGCCAGGCGACCATTTTTGTCGTAAATATATTCTTCGTTCAAGGCCCAACCGATACCCTGCACGACGCCACCCTGAATCTGTCCTTCGACATACTTTCGATGGATCGCGCGGCCAACGTCTTGTGCGGCGACAAAGCGCAGCACAGTGACTTTGCCTGTATCGGGATCGACTTCGACATCGCAAAACTGGGTTGAAAAGCCTGGAGCGTTACCGCCTGCGTTGACTGATGCTTCGACACCGATCGGACCGCCTGTCACAGCGCGCTTGGCTGCAATCGCTTTGAGCGATAAAGGTTCGAAATCACCCACGCTTTTATCCGCTGGTTTTGCAAAACCGTCTTCCCAGATCACACCGGTGACATCGACATCCCACATCAGTGCGGCACGTAAACGCAACTCATCGATGATCTTATTGCAAGCATCGACAACGACCATGCCGGTCGCAAATGTCACGCGAGAACCGCCTGTGACATGGTTGTAGCCGATAGAGCCCGTATCAGCTACTGTCGAGCGAACCATTTCGTAAGGCACGCCGAGAGTTTCAGCAGCCATCAAGGCCATCGAAGCACGCGAACCACCAACGTCCATACTGCCCGTCGCGATAATGACTGTGCCGTCTTCGTTGATGTGCACACTTGCCGTTGACTCACCGCCACCGTTAAACCAGAAACCCGAGGCAACACCCCGGCCCTGATTTTTGCCCAGAGGCTTTTTGTATTCAGGATGATCGAGCAGCACCTGTATCGTTTCTGCAAATCCGTCGTGGGAATGCTTGGGGCCCCAGGAAGTAGGTGAGCCCGCTTTCACAGCGTTTTTCAAACGCAGTTTCAGTGGATCCATACCAATTTTGGTCGCCAGAATGTCGAGCACACTTTCAACAGCAAACGCCGAAATTGGTGAGCCTGGCGCACGATAAGCGGCCGACTTAGGACGGTTGCTCACTACATCAAGGCCAATCGCACGCGTATTAGCAATCTCGTACGGGGCAAACGAACACATCGTTGCGTTCATCACGGGTGAGCCAGGAAAGGCACCAGCCTGAAATTTAAATAAGGCATCAGCCGCCACAATCGTGCCATCTTTTTTGACACCGATTTTGACCGTCATCGATGAGCCAGAAGTCGGACCGGTTGCTTTAAACACATCCTCACGACTCATCATGATCTTGACAGGATGACCCGTATGCTTTGAAAGTAGCAAGGCGACTGGTTCAACGTAGACAACAGTTTTTCCGCCAAAGCCACCACCAATTTCAGCAGGGTGCACCAGCAAATCGCTTAAGTTCATTCCGAGCAGTTTGGCGGTATAACCACGCACCACGAAATGCCCCTGGCTTGAGGACCAGAGCTCACTCTGGCCATCGGCACCATAGCGTGCCAGGCAGGCATGCGGTTCGATATAACCTTGGTGAACAGCCGCAGTCTTGAAACTCATTTCCACGACTTCGTCTGCTGAAGCGAAACCTGCCTCCAGATCACCAACCTTGAACTCTGTGCGTTTAGCAACGTTAGAGGGTTTGGTCGGTGCTGGCTCGACACCACGTGTAATCTGGTCGGCGAACAACAATGGTGCATTGTCAGCCATCGCCTCATCCACATCAATGACATGAGGCAAAATTTCGTAGTCGACTTCAATCAGCTTGATAGCCTGCTCGGCGATCGCACGTGTCGATGCGGCAACAGCGGCCACGGCATGGCCTTCGTACAAGGCTTTTTCGCGCGCCATGATGTTGCGCGTCATGTGCCAGTAGTTCACAGCCACACGCTCAGGACCAACGTAATCAAACTTGTGCTCAGGAAAATCTTTACCTGTGATGACGCATTTGACGCCAGGCAAAGCAAGCGCTTTGTCGACATTGATCGAACGGATGTTGGCATGCGCATGGGGTGAGCGCAAAATTTGCGACCACAGCATGCCTGGCAAAGAGTAATCCGCACCATACTGGGCGACGCCAGTTACTTTTTGGATACCATCCGGGCGAACCGGACTGGTACCAACAACTTTCATGGCTTTAGTTGAATTTTGATGTGTTGTCATGGCTTAGGCTCCGCGCAATTCACGCGCAGCGTCGAGCACTGCGTCGATAATCTTGTTGTAGCCCGTGCAACGGCAGAGGTTGCCTGCAAGCCAGAAACGCACTTCTTCCTCAGTAGGATCAGGATTACGCTCAAGCAAAGCACGCGCGGCAATCAAAAAGCCTGGTGTACAGATACCGCACTGGAGCGCAGCGTGCTCAAGGAATTTACGCTGCAAGACATGCAGTTCGGTTCCGTTGGCCATGCCTTCGACAGTCTGAATCGATTTACCATTGGCCTCAACACCGAGGACCAGGCACGAGCAGACCATACGACCATCAATGGTCACGCTACATGCGCCGCAATCACCCGTGCCACAACCTTCTTTAGTACCGGTCATGCCCAGATCATCGCGCAGTACATTCAACAGCGTCTGCTGTGTTTCACACAAAAATTCTACCGGGTCACCGTTGATGACCGTTGATACATGATGCTTTGACATTTGATTATTTCCCCTGGGCTCGGTTCAAGGCCACGACTGCCGCACGGCGAGCCAGCACACCTGCAACTTTGATACGGAACACTTTGGTTCCGCGCTTGTCATCGATCGGACGTGCTGCGGCACTTGCCGCAGCGGCAAGTTTGGTCAACGCAGCTTCATCAACCGACGTACCAATCAGGGCCGCAGCCGCCTCTGGCACTAACAAGGCCCGCTCAGCCACGGCACCTAATGCGACGCGCGCGTGCGTACAGATGCCTTTCTCATCGATGGTCAGACTCACACCACAGCCAACTACGGCTATATCCATCTCTGAGCGCGGCGTAAATCGCAGGTAAGCATCGCCCGAGCGTGCGGCACGCTGGGGCAGGAAAAATGAAGTCACCAACTCGCCCTTTGCAAGGGTCGTTTTACCAGGCCCTGCGGCGATTTGCTCGACAGGTATCTCGCGTGTACCAGCCGGACCAACAATGCGTGCGACAGCGCCGGCTGCAATCATTGCAGGCACAGTGTCCGCTGCGGGCGATGCATTACAGACGTTGCCACCGACCGATGCGCGGCCTCTGACCTGCACGGAGCCGACAAGATTGACACCATCGATTACGCCCGGCCAAGTGCTGGCAAAGGCCTTATTTTCAACCAGCTGCATACAAGGCACTGCCGCGCCGAAACGGTATCCACCGTTTTCTATCGCCACGGTGGTCATTTCGCTGATCCCTTTGACGTCCAAAACCAACTCTGGTTTCGTCATGCCGTTGCGCATCTGGATCAGCAGGTCGGTGCCGCCAGACAGGATTTTCGCCAGCCCTTGTGTCGCGGCCAGCAGCGCTGAGGCCGCCTCGACCGTTTTAGGTGATTCAAAACGCATTTCGCTCATCTCGCTTCCCTGATCATTTTTTATCTAACTCCATTTATACCTAACGGATAAACTCATTCTATTCTATATACAAAGTAAGTTAAAACAGTAGAGAACAATGAAATCTCTGCATAAGAAACCACATAGAAACTACATAAACAGGCTTTGAGACACCATGAATCCAGCAATTGAATCCCAGTTCAACCCTCGCACAACTGTTCCAGACGTTGGTATTTATACCTCCCGCGGCGACAAACTGAGCGCAGAAGCCCGCGCGCGCTATAAATTTGAATCTGATGTTCGTTATGGAAATGGTCCGTTGGCGGATCTGGATTACTTTCCCGCAAAGACAGTCGGACGCCCACTTGTTGTGTTTTTGCACGGTGGATACTGGCGCGCCAGAGATAAAAAGGACTATAGCTTTGTGGCCAATGGCCTGTTGAGTGCGGATTGCTCCGTCGCCGTGATGAATTACGACCTCTGTCCCGCTGTAAAGCTCTCCGAAATAGTCCAGCAAGTCAAAGATGGTTTAGTCTGGCTTGCGGCACAAGCTGAACACTGGGGTTTTGACCCTAAACAAATTTATGTCTCCGGGCACTCAGCCGGCGCCCATCTCCTGGCCGCGGTTCTCGCCCAAACTGGCGAGTCCTATCAATTACCACCAGGTATCATCAAAAAGGCATATCTGCTGAGTGGCGTGTACGACGTCGAACCCGTGCTCGAAATTTCCGTCAACGAGGAAATCAGACTGCTGCCCGAAGAAGTCCATGCAATGAGCCCATTGCACTTTACCTTCAGCCCGGAAACTTCTTATGAAATTCTGGTGGGTGGCGGGGAACCCCGCGACTGGATTCGTGAATCAAAGCGCTTTGCCGAGCATCTTGAAAACCAGGGTTGCACGGTCTACTACCAAACGATGGGTGATCTAAATCATTATTCACTGATGTTCGAATTTGAGACACCCGAAGGATTTATTTCTTCGCGTATCCGCAAAGACATTGAGGCCAGCAAAACATGAAAAGCAAAACATCAGCGCTAATCCTGACCGCACTTTGGGGGTTGCTTGCGGCGGGTTTGAACCATAGCTGTTTCGCTCAAACCGGTGCATCAACCAAAGAAGCCTACCCCACCAAGCCGATCCGGCTCGTCGTGCCTGTTGCGCCAGGCGGCGTCACCGATACGAGCGGTCGAATCGTAGCCGAGGGCTTGTCCAAACGTCTGAATCAACAAGTCATCATCGAAAATAAACCCGGCGCTTCAGGCAACATTGGCGCGCAACTCGTCTCAACGGCGGCACCCGATGGATACACGCTATTACTTGCGCTAGATGGCACACTGGTCATCAATCCGCATGCGTACGAAAAAGTAGGCTTTAACGCACTGAAAGACTTTGCACCCGTTGCAAAGCTGGGTGACTCCATCATCATTCTTGTTGCCAACCCTAATCAGCCCTTTAAAACGCTGAAAGAAATGGTGGCGGCCTCTAAAACAAACCCGCAAGGCCTGTCCTTTGGCACATCCGGCAATGGCAGCATTACGCATGTCGCGGGTGAACTGCTCAAGGAAAAATCTGGAGCGAACCTAGTCCATATCGCTTACAAAGGTGGCGGACCCGCTGCAGCAGATGTCACCGCCGGACACACACCTTTGGCCTTTAGCTCCGCCTCCTCAGTCAGTCAGTATATCCAGTCAGGCAAGCTCGTCGCCTTAGGCGTGCCGAGTGCAAAAAGATCTGTCGCCTTTCCTGACATCCCAACGTTTGCAGAGTCCGGGATTTCCGGCGTAGAGCTCAACTCCTGGGTAGGGATCCTCGCGCCTGCAGGTACTGCGTCCAGCATCATTGAAAAACTCAATCGAGAAATCAATGCAGTCCTTGCTGACCCGGCAGTCAAGGAAAGACTCTTAGTTTCTGGCATCATCGCAGCGCAGGGCAGCGCGGCTGACTTTGCACAGGAAATTCAAAAAGATTACACGCTATACGGCAAAGTCATTGAGCAAGCAGGTATCAAGGTAAATTAGCGTTCAGTCTTTCAGGCTCGACCAGAAACGATTGATAATGACGCCCTGCCGGGTAAGGTATTACGCGGTCCGCAACAATCAGGCTGAACCAATCAGGCTTGAAAAATGGGCTCAATTCA
Source organism: uncultured beta proteobacterium (assembly GCA_903847325.1). GTDB lineage: Bacteria > Pseudomonadota > Gammaproteobacteria > Burkholderiales > Burkholderiaceae_B > Zwartia. The sequence goes on from CAINDJ010000327.1 coordinate 6,576, forward strand.
ATATGAACTGAGCCCATTTTCTTTAAAAGCAGATTTTAGTTAAATCAGTTCTCAAGCTTGATATTATTGGTTTTGATTACATCGCTGAACATCTTGGTTGTCGCTTGAAGGTATTGCCTGAACGCATCCGTTGGACGGTAATCATTTTCTACAGCGATACGCAAGAATATATCGGCAACATCCTTGGACTGCATGACTTCTTTCATGGCTACGCTCAACTGAGCCACTATTTCCTTAGGTGTCCCCTTCGGTACCATGATGCCCATCCATGCACCGAGATCAAAACCGGGGATACCGGCAGCCGTGGCAAGTGGTGGGATGCCAGGCGTGACGACGCTGCCCTTTAATAGAGATACGCCATAGGCCTTAGCACGCCCATCACGTACGAATGGCATCGTTGCAGCGGCAGTTTCAATGCAATAAGTCACTCGACCTGTTATCACATCAGTCAGTGCAGGTGAAGAACCTTTATACGGAACATGGACAGCTTTCAATCCAAGGGCGGCATTAAATGACTCTGTGATCAGATGAGCAGTCGCGCCGGTTCCTGAAGAGGCAAAAGTATATTTTCCAGGATTATCTTTAATCATCTTCACCAGAGCTGCTGCGTCTTTACCAGGAAAATCAGGAGCAGTCACCAGAACATAGGGGGATAAGCCCATCATTGCTACAGGGATAAGATCTACTTCAGGATCATAAGGTGTCGTCTGAAACAATGGCGCGACGGTGACCGGCCCACTCGAACCGGCCAGGATAGTGTATCCATCTCCTGCAGCTTTGGCAGCCATATCCGTTCCGATCATGCCACCAGCGCCTGCTTTGTTTTCAACAACGACAGGCTGACCCAGGACACGCGTCAATCCCATTGCTGCGGCCCTTCCTCCAAGGTCTGTCGCTTGCCCCGGGGGCCATGGCACAATCATCTTCAGTGTTTTGTTCGGGTAGGTACTCTGGGCACGTACACTGGCTGATATACCCAGACCAGAGCTCACGGCTAAAGCCGACGCAGCACCTAACAGTTTTCTGCGCGACGGATTGTGATTTGGCGTGGATAATTGCGTTTCAGAAAGGGTAACTTCAACGCATGGATTTTTTTTCATGAATATCTCCTGGTCTTTTTCTTTATGCGTGCTCGCTGATCGCTTTGGCGATCGGCCCGCTGTCATAGATGGTTTTGGTAAAACGCTTAGTTTTAACCAACTCAGCACGTACGCGCATACTGTTGCGACTTACCTTGTCGCGCTTGGTATCGCGCCCGGTCAGGCCGTGGCGTCGTTATTACCTAATTCTATTGAAGCAGTCTGGACATCTTACGGTATTCGGCTGTGCGGCGCAGCTGAAACTCCATTAAGCTCGGGGTATACCCTAGATGAAATTTTATGGTGCGCGCAACTAGCTAAGTTTCAATACGTCATCACCACGCCAGAGCGCGAATGTGAACTTCAGGCTGCAGGTTTACATACGATCAATATCGAGACGCTTCTAAATCAGCAGAATGAAAAAATTGAGCAAGACATATTAAGCAAAGCACTGCCTGCTGTTGATGCAAACATCACAGGACGGATTCTGTTTACCTCGGGAACAACAGGCAAACCCAAGGGGGTGACCTACACCCATGGTGCACGTTGGGCTGGCGAACAGTTGCTTAAAGCGACGCTGCCTTTCACGCCTCAACCGGGCGAAAAAATCCTCCTCATGACGCCCTTTGTGCATGGCGCCTCGTTACTGACTTATGCCTGGTGCGATCACGGAGCAACCGTCATTCTTCACCAGGGCGTGCAGATCGATCACATCGCACCACTTTTGCAAGGTAATCAGCTAGCAGCGATTTTTGCTCCCCCCACAGTCTTGGCAAAAATAACTTCGGCTTTTGAAGGTCAGACGATGCACTCCATTCAGTGCGTGTTCACGGGGACACAGCCCCTCACCGCGGCGGTCTATAAAAAAGCACGCGCACTCTTTGGTCCACATATTCGCATTACCTATGGTAAATCCGAATGCGTCAATCCAATCACCGTGCTGGATCGAGAAGCAACCCAGGATTATTTTGAGCCAGGCGATCGCGACTCAGGCGCATGTGTTGGCTGGCCTGCACCTGGCGTGGAGATCAGAATTGTTCACCACGACGCCTCCATTCAAACCGATACGCAGTTGACGACCGAAGCTCAAACAGATGGAGAAATCTATTTACGAGCGCCACATATGTCCGCAGGACTAATTGATCAAAATGGATTCAAACCGCATGAACCAGAAGGCTGGCATCAGACCGGAGATCTAGGCCATTTTGATACGAAAGGCAGATTGATTCTGACGGGACGCGTCGCCGATGTCATCAAAACAGGTGGCTACAGGGTGAATCCAGATGAAGTGGAGGCCGCACTCGGTCAGAATGAACTCGCAACCCAAATTTGCGTCACCTCGATCGCCTCAGACTACTGGGGAGAAATTATCGTTGCCGTCGCAGAAAACGCCGCGCAAGGCTGGCAAGAGCAATCACGTGCGCTGTTGAGTAATATGTCGCGTCACAAACAACCACGGCATTATGTCAGTGTAGACAGCCTGCCCCGCAATCCCCAGGGGAAAATCAGCCGCCGGCAGATTAGTAAACTCATACTCACAATGTACCGATTAGTAGATGGCCCCTACCCGGAACTACTAGAACGCGATCCGCATTAATCATGAACTAATAATGTTCTGTTGGATATATGACCTTTAACTCAAAAAATAAAACCACAAAAGAGACACCGCATCACCACTCAATCTCAGGAATAGTTGCTCTACGAATTTTTCTGGCCTTCGCCTCAGGATATTTCCTCTCCTACGCGCTTCGTGCCGTCAATGCCGCACTCGCTCCTGTTCTCGCAGCCGATCTTCATCTCTCAGCCGGAGAGCTAGGATGGTTGTCATCAGCATATTTTTTAGCCTTTGCTGCGATGCAAATTCCCATCGGAATTTGGTTAGATCGTTATGGCGCGAGACGCACCGAGTCAGCACTTTTAGTGGTCGCGGCAATTGGTGCCGCACTGGTTGGTCTCGGAGAATCTTTATGGATGAATTCACTGGGTCGCATCCTGATAGGGGCCGGTGTGGCGCCTTGCCTGATGGCGTCGTACTACTACTTTCGACGCTGCTTTCCTGCCGCACAGCAACCCAGGTTAGTGATGAGCATGCTCTTAGTGGGAGCAACCGGTGCGCTTGTAGCGACGCAACCAGCGCTCTCACTGGCTAACTGGTTAGGTTGGAGAACAATTTATATTCTTTCCTGCGCCCTGCTTTTTTTAAGCGCCTTAAGCGTTTATTTTTTTACGACTGATGCAGATCGTCAATCGCCTGATCAAAAAAATCATCAGGATGCAACGAGTCTGTGGGCACTCGCGACGCACCCCGTCATGGTTAGAATCGTACCCGCCTGCGTGTTTACGATCGGTGGTTTTTCAGCAATGCAAACACTTTGGGCAGGTCCGTGGCTGACCCAAACACTGGGTTTTAGTCCAGAGCAAGCCAGCATTGTGTTGCTGTATCTGAATGCGTCGCTCATGGTGAGCTATATCGTGATGGGGACAGCAAGCCCATGGTTGCTCAGGATTGGATTGAGCCTGTCTAAGCAATCACTGATTGCCCTTGCGTGGATACCCATTGTTTTTCTCATCATGATTATCTGGCAGAGTCCGGCCTCATGGGTTTGCTGGTTACTGTTCGCGCCGGTAATACCCGCTATGTTTTTACTGCAGACGCAGGCAGCGCTTGCATTTCCCGGTCATGTCGCTGGCAGGATTCTAACCACGGCTAACCTGATGATTTTTGTAGGAACGTTTGCCGTCCAGTGGGCAATAGGTCTTGCAGTTGATACGTTCAACAAGCTCGGCATGACAGGCTCCGCGGCGTTGAAATCAGCATTTATCTGTCTGATTGCACTACAGGTGTTCAGTCTGCTATGGTTTGTGATGCGCGATCCTGCACGCGCATCACGCAGAAAGTTCTAATCATTACCGGCCATACCAAGACGCTCGATTGTTTTCTTTTCGGCAAAGAAACTATCGCGCGCATATTTTGTGTAATCAGCCGTATTCATGTAAATGACAGGCTGATCGTACTGAGCAAAGGCAGACAAAACGGAAGGGTCATCGAGTGATTTTTTGAATGCGTCATGGATAATTTTTACGACTTTTGGATCCATATTTTTAGGACCACACACACCATAAGGTGAATCCGAAACGGTTTCATAACCTAACTCATTGAGTGTGGGCACATTGGGCCAACGCGTCGTACGCTTGCTGCCGTAGGTCGCAAGCAATCTCAACTTACCCGCATCCACCATGGGTCCCCACCCAGTTGAATCACTCATTCCCATGACATGACCACCCATCACAGCCTGAAGATTATGGGCACTTCCTTTAAAGGGGATTTGCGTCAGTTTGATTCCCGCGCGCTGCGCGAACTCTTCGATCGCGAGATGAGGACTGGTACCCGTACCAGGAGTGCCATAAGTGAATTTTTCTGGATTTTCTTTGGCAAACGCCACGAGATCTTTGATGTTTTTAATGGGTGAATCCGCAGGCACAACCAAACCAAACGTATAGCCTGTCATGCAAATAAT
>CAINDJ010000328.1 GCA_903847325.1 uncultured beta proteobacterium
CTGGCATGCACGTTCAGATGCCGCCTCGTCCCTTGTCGTGTCAGTAGGCATTATCGGCAACCTGATGGGGCATCCGATCCTTGATCCAATTGCTGCACTGATTGTTGGCCTGATGATCGGCAAAATGGGCTGGGAATTCGGCTCAGACGCATTCCATGATCTGATGGACCGGGGTGTAAACGATATCGAAGTCGAGGCGATCAGACAGACCTTGCTCGCCACGCCTGGTGTCGAAGGCGCGCATGATATTCGCACACGCAAAATGGGCGACATGATTCTGGTCGATGCGCATATCGAAGTCGCAGGCAACCTCTCGGTCGAACAAGGCCACGACATTGGACTGGCTGCAAGACATGCTGTGATGCAAAGACATCGCGTACTCAATTTACTGACCCATATCGATCCCGTCAGTGACGTGCCCCTGCCTGACGATGGCCCGATCAAGGGTGGGTATTAGCCTTACTCGCGCATAACAAATACAACAGCTATTCATAATAAGAGACAAGCCGTACTATGAATATGAACGCACCAGGGATTAGTCAAGGTAACAATCACCCTCGCTCTCTTTTTCAAAAAATATGGGACCAGCACGTTGTGCTGGCCCGTGACGAGGGGCCCTCACTCCTTTATATAGATCGCCATCTGATTCACGAGGGTTCTTTTCATGCCTTTAATCAATTACGCGAACGCAATCTAAGCTTACGCAATCCAAAGCAAATTTTTGGCGTGGCGGATCACTATGTACCGACCAAGAGTCGGCGTGCCGCCGACTCTGCGACACCAGAGATCGAAGAAATGATCACGCGCTTTGACCAGAACATGGCCTGGAGCGGGATCCCACACTTTGGGCTGAGCAATCCGCATCAGGGAATCGTGCACGTGATCGGGCCAGAGCAAGGAATTTCGCTGCCTGGTTCGACCATCGTCTGTAGCGATAGCCATACCTCCACGCATGGTGCGCTCGGTGCCATTGCTTTCGGTATCGGTCAATCCGAAAGTATGCATGTCATGAGCACGCAAACGCTCTGGCAAACCAAACCCAAAAGCATGCGGATCAACATTGATGGTCGCCCAGGCCTGGGCGTTTCTGGCAAAGACATCATCCTGCACATCATTTCAAAACTTGGCTCTGATGGCGCCGTGAGTTTCGCCATCGAATATGCAGGGACGGCCATCCCGCATCTTGAACTGGACGACCGGTTTACGATGTGCAACATGACGATTGAGGCCGGAGCAAGATTCGGACTCATTGCGCCTGACCAACGGGTATTCGACTATCTCAAGGGCCGCCCTTATGCCCCGCAAGGTGTCGACTGGGACAAAGCGGTTGCAGCCTGGCGCGAACTCCCCTCGGATCCAGAGGCTCACTTTGATCGCACATTGCATATCGAGGCATCCGATATTGCGCCCACTGTCACTTGGGGCACAAGCCCCGATGCAGCACTACCGATTGATGGCTGCGTGCCCGATCCAGCAAACATCATCGATAGCCATGCCAGACAGTCGGCCGAGGCAGCGTTGGAGTACATGGATCTTAAGCCCGCAACGTTACTCGAGGAAATAAAAATTGATCGGATTTTTATTGGGTCGTGCACCAATAGCAGACTCTCAGACTTGCTCTCTGCTGCAGGGGTGCTGAAAGGAAAAAAAGCCGTTATTCCAGGCATGATCGTGCCAGGATCGATGGCGGTTAAAGAGAGCGCCGAAGCATTGGGTCTGGATAAAATATTTATCGACGCAGGACTTGAGTGGCGTCTGCCCAGTTGCTCCATGTGCGTTGGCGTCAATGGCGATCTGGCAAATTCAGGCGAGCGTGTCGCCTCAACTTCCAATCGCAACTTTGTTGGACGCCAGGGCGTCGGAGTGCGCACACATCTGGTGAGTCCCGCCATGGCTGCAGCCGCAGCGCTTACCGGCTACTTGACCGATGTGCGCAAGCTGACTTAATCAGGAGCCAGGATTTTGAAACCCTTTACACAACTAGCCGGTGTCGCCGCAGCACTTGACGGTCGCAATATCGATACAGATCAAATCATCCCCGCACGTTTTTTGAAAAAGAATCGCGCTGCAGGTTATGGTGAGTATTTGTTTCATGATTTACGCATCGATGCGGCGACACAAGAGCCGACGGCCTTTGTACTGAACCAAGACGTATTCAAACACGCCTCCATCCTGGTTGCCGATCACAATTTCGGTTGTGGATCGTCCCGTGAGGGCGCTGTCTACACCCTGGCGGATTTTGGATTCAGAGCAGTGCTTGCACCCAGTTTTGGTGATATTTTTTATAGTAACTGCCTGAAAAACGGCTTGTTGCCTATCAGGCTCGATGCGGTGGTTCTCGCTAATTTACGTCAGTTGATTACTGAGAAAGCTAAAAACACAAGCGAAGCCCTGCGGATAAATATCGATCTTGATGCAAAAACAGTGCAATGGCCAGGACAGGGTCAAGCGATTCATTTTGACATTGACCCCTTCTGGCGCGAGTGCCTGCTCAAAGGCGTGGACGAAGTCACACTGACACTGAGTTACCAGAAGGAGATTAGCGCGTTCGAACAGAATCACTATGCCAGCCATCCCTGGCTGAAAGCTTAAGTTAGCAAGCCGTCACGCGCATCAGTTGTGCACCCGAGCGCACCTGAATCCCTTCAATCACCTTCAGTTCGTCGATCATGCCATCAAAAGGAGCTACCACAGCATGCTCCATTTTCATGGCCTCAAGCACGGCGAGTGTCTGACCTGACTTCACACTCTCGCCTTTCTCGACCAACACTGTGGCAACCCTGGCACCCAACGGGGCACGGATCACACCACTGGCGCTTTGGGTCTGAATGGCTGCTGCAGGTTTATCGAGTTTAAAAGCCCATGCACGCCCTTTCACAAAGACCTCAACCACACCATCTGCGCAAGCTGAAATAAAATCACGTGGTCTGTGCCGCAGGGGAATCCACGCGCCAGGCTGCGCCCCGTGCACAGATGATTCAAGTCGCCCCTGAAGGATACCGTCAGACCCCGCCTGCAATGCGATGATCCAGCGCTGAGTCTGAGAGCTAGCGCTAGTAACCGTTAAATGTGCAGCCATTGCATGTAGAGTAACGGTGGAGATCACTGAGGCGAGCACACGTTCATTCGGATCTCTCTGCGTAACGTCTACCGGCATAAACGAATCCAGCAACTCTTGCGCCGCAACAGCAGCCCATATAACTGTTTGCGCATCAGGCTGTTGCTGCTCGAGCAATCCATCGGACCGGTTGCGTTCAACAAAGTCAGTCGTGGCCTGTCCAGCCCGGAATTCAGGGTGCTCCAGACAGGCGATCAAAAAGGGTTGATTCGTTGGAATACCTAACACCACAGTTTGTTTAAGTGCCGCCGACAATCTGGCTAGCGCCAGATCCCTGCTGTCTGCAACCGCGATAATCTTTGCAATCATCGAGTCGTAGTAGGGCGAGACCATCGTAGCGTCTCGCAAACAGTGATCCACGCGGATACCATCGAGATATTCAGGTGACTGCCAGCGTGCGATCACACCCGACTGAGGTAAAAAACCGGCTGCGACGTCCTCAGCGGTGAGTCGTACCTCAATCGCATGACCTTTGAATTGAACTTGATCCTGCGTCATGCTCAAGGCGCGTCCTTGCGCAAGTTCAAATTGCATTGCAACCAGATCAACCCCATAGACCGCTTCGGTCACAGCATGTTCAACTTGCAGGCGAGTATTCATTTCCATGAAATAAAACTCACCCTCATTGTTTAACAAGCACTCGATCGTACCCACACCCACATAATTGATCGAACGCGCGGCTTGCACGGCCATTGCCCCCATACACGCGCGAAGCGCCTCATCCACCGCGGGCGAGGGAGATTCTTCGATAATTTTTTGATGGCGTCTCTGTACAGAGCAATCTCGCTCGCCAACATGCAACACATTGCCAAACACATCGCCTGCGATTTGAATCTCGACATGACGCGCGCACGTGATTGCACGTTCGAGAATTAACTCCTCCGAACCAAATGCTTGCATCGATTCGATCCGCGCGCGCGTGAGCGCAGCCAGCATCTGATCTGCGGATAAAACCAGACGCATGCCTCGCCCACCTCCACCAGCCGCTGCTTTAACCATGACCGGAAAGCCAATCTTTATTGCCTGGGCAAGCAGAGTCTCGTCAGACTGATCGAGCCCCTCGTAGCCGGGTATGCAACGCACACCTGCAGCCAGCATGAGCTCTTTGGCCCGTGCTTTATTACCCATTGCCCGGATGGATTGAGGCGTGGGCCCAATCCACACTGCGCCAGTTGCCAGCACAGCCTCAGCGAATTCTGCATTTTCGGCGAGAAAGCCATAGCCGGGATGGACAGCGTCCGCACCACTGGCTTGAATCGCATCGCATATTGATGCGATATTGAGATAGGAGGATGCAGGCTGCGACGAACCGATATGTATGGCCTGATCCGCCATCAAAACATGCAAGCTATCACGATCCTGATCGGCATAAACGGCCACCGTCTCAAAATTAGCCGCATGCGCAGCCCGAATCACTCTGCACGCGATCTCGCCACGATTAGCGATCAAGATACGTCGAAAGGGTCTATAAGCTTCAGCAGAGCATTCAGTCATCATGATTTCACCGCTGGGGGCAACAACGCAATCCCCTGAGCCAGATAAATATTGCGGATATCTGTCCCATGGAACGCTACGCACCACGGAGCCGGCTCACGCGCGCGAAATGATGCAATGCCGGTCATGCCCTCGTCACGCATGGTTGCAGCAAAGGTGTGCGCGGCCTGGTCAAGGAATAGACCGCGTGGTTCGGAAACAGCTAAGGAAGCCATTTTTTTCATCACGCGGTTCGCTTGTGGAGCACATCTGCAGATCTCTGTCAGCCAACGCGCGAGGACAATTTCCAGCGCCTCAGAATCAGCCGCCAGTTCATCGGCCAGTCCGAGCTGCAAAGCGAGCTCGCCAGAAACACGTTCAGCCGTCATGCCCATGCGTCTGGTGGCGGGCACGCCGATACGACCAACCACGAAAGGCATGATCTGGGCAGGAACAATACCTAGCGAGGTCTCCGACAATACAAATTTAGCCGACTGGGTCGCCAGAACAATATCCGACAAACAAGCCAACCCCATGCCACCGCCCATGGCAGCGCCTTCAACCATCGCAATAACAGGGACGGGAATCTGCCCGAGCAGCTCCATGAACTGACCGAATTTTCGGTTACGTAAAGCAACCGGATCATGATCTGTGGCGGTATCTTCCAGACGTGACTGGAAATTCCCAACATCTCCCCCCGCACAAAAAAAATGATTCGAACCGCGCAAAACAATCGCCCGCAGTGTCGGGTCTGAATGCGCTGACAATGCGATTTTTTCGAGGCCTTGCACCATATCGGCGGCCAACGCATGGCGCGTCGCGGGTCGATTCAAGGTGACAAACAAAACGTCGTGCAGTCGTGAAGTCAAAATGGATTGTGTCTGATCTTGCATATTCATTTATTCCATCAATCCCATTTTTTTTGCAATCACCATCATCATCACTTCATCGGCGCCACCACCAATCGAGCCAAGTCGATAGTCGCGATAAGCACGTGAAGCGCGGTTCTCCCAGGTATAGCCCATCCCGCCCTGAAACTGCATACACCAGTCAGCAATATCCCTCGACAGCCGGCCGGCTTTTAGCTTGGCCATGGAGGCGAGCTCCGTGACATCGCCTCCTCGAATATAGGTCTCGCAAGCCATATAGGTCAGTCCACGTAACGCCTCGAGCTCGGTTTTTAATTCAGCAAGTTTGTATTGAATAAACTGATTCTGTAGCAGCGGCTTGCCAAATGCAGTTCTTCCGCGCAAATAATCTGCGGTCTGCTCGATCAGGTCCATCGCCGCGAGGCGTCGTGCGGCACCATTCAGGCGCTCTTCCTGGAACTGCTGCATCTGATAAATAAAACCCATCCCCTCTTCGCCGATTCGGTTTGTGACAGGCACTCTGACATCATCGAGGAAAATCTGCGCGGTATCGGAACTCCACATGCCGAATTTTTTAATTTTTTGAATGCTTACGCCTTTGGGACGATTTTTCCCCTCGCGTAATGGCACAATGATTAACGACTTATTTTTGTGCGTTGGCCCCTCTGAGGTATTACACAACAAGCATACCCAATCCGACTGTGTACCATTGGTGATCCACATCTTTGAGCCGTTAATCACATAGTCATCTCCATCGCGTCGGGCGTATGTTTTAAGCGATGCGACATCCGAACCAGCCCCTGCTTCCGAGACACCAATCGAGACCACCATGTCGCCTGCAATCGCAGGGGCGAGGTAATCGCGACGCAAGGCATCTGAACCATGAATGGCCAGCGCAGGCGTAGCCATATCCGTTTGTACACCGATCGCCATCCCAATACCTTGAGAGTGCGTATAGCCCAAGGCTTCGGCGATGGCTAGCGCATAAGAAAAATCAAGGCCTGAGCCGCCGTACTCGACAGGTTTGTTGACACCGAGTAAACCCAGGTCACCCATTTTTTTGAATAAAGCATGCGCAGGGAACGTCTCGGCAGCCTCCCATTCGTCGGCATAGGGATTGATTTCTTCGGTCACGAAACGTCTGACGGTATCCATCAGGCTGATATGGTCAGCGGTATAAAGCATGGCAACGATTCCTTTAGAGCCTGTTGTCTCAGTAATTTTTTAAAATCTGGCGACGCCGAACTGAATCGGCTGCGTTGTGCGTTGGTCGGCTTCGCGACACGTCGAAAGTACGAAGCAGAGAACGGCTCGCGTATCGGCTGGGTCAATAATGCCATCATCCAGCAGCAAACCACTGGTCACGCACGCACTAGCTTGCTTTTCAAAATTATCGATGATCTCTTGTTTTTGCAATCTCAGCGCATTCTCGTCCACAGGTTTACCTCTGCGCGCGGCCTGCTCGCGCGCGACGATTTCAAGCGTCCCTGCGGCTTGCTCTGCCCCCATCACCGAAGTACGCGCATTCGGCCACGAGAAACAAAAACGCGGATGAAAACCACGTCCACACATGCCATAGTTACCCGCACCATATGAAGCGCCGCAGTAAATCGTAATTTGAGGCACGCTTGCATTGGATAAAGCCTGGATCATTTTTGATCCGTGTTTAATCATGCCTGCCTCCTCGGAGTCACGACCGACGATAAAGCCAGTGGTATTTTGCAGATACACAATTGGCAATCGGGACTGATTACACAACTGAATAAACTGACTTGCTTTAGTCGCACCAGCGGGATCCAGCGGGCCATTATTGGTGATGAATCCAACCGTATGGCCATCGATACGGGCGTGTCCGCATATCGTTGCGGCTCCATATTCAGCTTTGAAATCAAGCCATGCAGAGCCATCGACCACCCGCGCGACGACCTCTCGCATGTCCACAGGTTTACGACTCACGACAGGCATCACTGCATGCAGCTCTAATGCGGGGTAGGCAGGCGCAGATACCCTTTTATGACCCGATGCGACAGTCACCGCAGGCTGCGAGACGTCACGATTCCAATCCAGATTCGCGACGATATCGCGCAATAGCGCAATCGCCTGCCGATCATCGTTGGCAACATATTCAGCCAAACCACTGATGCTGGCATGCATCGCCGCACCGCCCAGCTCCTCGGCAGTCGCTATTTCACCGGTAGCGACTTTCAACAACGGAGGCCCCGCCAGAAAAGCACGTGCCCGATCGCGCACCATCACCACGTAATCCGAGAGTCCGGGCATATAGGCCCCGCCAGCCGTCGACGAACCGTGCACAGACGTAATGACCGGAATACCAGCTGCGGACAATTTAGCGAGGTTATAAAAAATCCCTCCGCCGCGAATAAATTTATCAACACGATATTTGCGCAGGTTCGCACCAGCGGATTCGACAAGATGAAGGAATGGCAGTTTATTTTCGAGCGCAATTTCCTGGCAACGCATCAACTTAAGATTACCCGCCTCGGTCATCGCACCTGCCTGAATAGCGGAGTCTGTCACCACCACCATGCAACGCACACCTGAGACAAAGCCAATCCCCGCAATCTGTGAACCACCCGGCACACTCGTTGCAGGATCCGGATCATCCATCAGATACCCAGCCATATTCGCAATGGGTAAAAAAGGACTCGCCGGGTCAAGCAAGGCGCCTAAACGCTCGCGCGGTAAAAGTGCATTTCTTTTACTGAAAGACTCCCGACTCGCCTGCGAGGCACTCAGCGCTCTTGACTCAATATCGCGCCATTGATTGATCAATCCTGACATGTTGTCCGATTGTTCTCGCGCGAGATCACTCGACATATCCAAAGCAGAGTCAAACTTCAGCATCCTGGGTCAACTTATAAAGTAGTCACTAAAACGCAATTTCATTCAAATGCCGATTGAGACGCAACCAGGACAATCATTTATGTGCATAATATGCACACCATCGCTCATCACCAGTAATCACACGCAAACGAACAGATGCAAACATCCCAGGGAGTACAAAGTCTTGAACGCGCTTTCAACCTGCTGGAGCTGATCGCTGCCCACCACGATCCATCTATCTCACAATCAGAAATTCAGGCGACGACAAAACTCGATCGCACGACCGTGCACCGGATGCTGTCTTTTCTTGCACGCCGCCAATACATCGTCCAGTCAGAATCATCCCCTGGGCAATGGCAACTGGGACTGAGCAGTATGGGAATTGGTCTGCAGGCGTTTGCTGCTCCGCCCGTAGTTGAACGGTTAAAGCCCATCATGAAAACACTCGCGCGTCGCAGTGAGGACAACGTATTTCTGATCTGCCGCATGGGTGATCTGAGCTATACCGTGCATATGGAACAAGGCAGGATGGCCATCCCCGCCTATGCCACACTGGTTGGTGGTACCCGTTTGCTCGGGTTAGGGACAGGCAGTATGGCCTTACTTGCCGCATTACCGGACGCGGTACTGGACGCGCATCTGCTGCGTCACCAGGCAAGCTATAGCGCGCATCAGTTCAGCCCCCTTAAAATGCAACGCGCGATTCAACGAACCCGCAAGCTCGGTTACACGCTTGCTTCAGACCCTGCCGTTTCAGGAGCTGGAGTAGCCTTTGAACTCAAGGGACTGGGGCTGATCGGCCTGAGCATCTTATCCTCGCGCCCGAGAATGCCGGTCACCAGACGCCATGAAATGGCGCAACTCATTCTGACAGAAACAGAGACTCTGGGATCTGAGCGTTTATGATTGCATATTCTTAAATTTACTCTGATGAATTCCCTATGACATCCCTCCCCCTGTCTGGCTTGCGCGTTCTTGAACTCGGACAACTCATCGCGGGTCCATTCGCCACGCGAATCCTCGCTGATTTTGGCGCGGATGTCATTAAAGTTGAACCTCCTGAAACCGGAGATCCGCTCAGGAACTGGCGCCTGCTGCACGAGGGCACATCTGTCTGGTGGGCAGCCCACGCCAGAAACAAACGCTCGCTCTCTCTCGATCTTCGACAAAAAGAAGGACAAGAGGTTGTGCGCAAACTTGCCACAGACGCAGACATCCTGATCGAAAACTTCCGTCCCGGCGCGATGGAAAAATGGGGTCTCGGTTTTAAAGAGCTCCATGCCTTGAATCCAAAACTGATTATGGTGAGGGTGTCTGGTTATGGCCAGACAGGACCTTATCGGGATCGTCCGGGCTTCGGTGTAATAGGTGAGGCAATGGGTGGCCTGCGGCACCTGAGTGGAGAACCAGGCCGACCCCCGGTTCGGGTAGGCGTGTCTATTGGCGATACCCTCTCCGGTTTGCAGGCCGTGATCGGTGTGATGATGGCGCTGCGTCATCGTGAGCAACAAGGCGGCGAGGGCCAGGAGGTCGACGTTGCCCTGTACGAATCGGTATTTAACATGATGGAAAGCCTGCTTCCTGAATACTCAAAATTCGGCGTCATCAGGGAGCCTTCGGGCTCTAGCCTGCCAGGCATTGCGCCATCCAATGCCTACCTCTGCAAGGATGGTAAATATGCATTGATCGCCGGCAATGGCGACAGCATTTTTAAACGTCTGATGGAAAAGATCGGGCGCGCGGATCTGGCCAGTGATCCAAAGTTTGCAGTCAATGCAGGACGTGCGCTGCATGCAGAATTCATTGATGCACAGATCAACGCCTACACGGCGGCACACACACTGGACGAAGTGCTCGTCACAATGACCGAGGCGGGCGTGCCAGCGGGAAAAGTTTACGATGCGGCAGATATTGCACAGGATCCGCATTATCAGGCACGCGAAATGATTCTTGATGCAAAATTACCTGACGGATCGATCGTTCAAGTCCCGGGGATTGTCCCAAAACTAAGCGAAACGCCTGGCCAGATTACGCGCGAAGCGCCTACCCTTGGCCAGCACAACATTGAAATTCTCACCGAGCTAGGTATTGACGCAGCCACGCAGTCAGACTGGAAAACACGCAAAATCACATAAATAGCGGAATAACAATATGAATACCGAACTTAAGCCAGAACAAAACCCACGAAGCAGCCCCGAGCGCTGTCGCATCTATATGCAAGAAGTCGCCACACGCGATGGTTTTCAAAATGAATCTCAATTCATCGAAACCGAAGACAAAATTCGTGTCATCATTAGTCTGAGCGACTGTGGTTTTGCAAAGATCGAGGTCACCTCCTTCACCTCTCCTAAAGCTATACCTGCGCTGCGTGATGCCGAAATGGTGATGCACGAAATCACGCGCAATCCCGGCGTCGAATACACAGTCCTGGTGCCAAACGTGCGCGGAGCAGAGCGCGCGTTAAGTTGTGGCATTGACGAAGCCAATCTCGTCATGTCGATGAGCGAGACGCATAACCGCGCTAATTTACGCATGACACGCGAACAGTCTTTTGCGCAACTAGAGCAAGTTGTGGCCGCAGTCTCAGGCAGTCGCGTGGCTACCAACATCTCACTCTCAACAAGCTTTGGATGCCCAATGGAAGGCGATGTCAGCGAAGACGAAGTGATGCGCTGGCTTGAACGTTTTGCCGCACTGGGTGTGATGCGCGCAACGCTTTGTGACACAACGGGCATGGCCTACCCATCGCAAGTCCGTTCGATGGCCGCGCGTGCTAAATCGCTATTCCCTGAGATGACTTTTACGCTGCACTTTCACAATACACGCTCCATGGCACAAGCCAATGTACTAGCCGCGATTGATGCGGGGATTGACCGCTTTGACGCATCACTCGGTGGGATTGGCGGTTGCCCTTACGCACCGGGTGCGAGTGGCAATGCCTGCACCGAAGATATGGTGCATATGCTGGAACTCGAGGGGTTTGACACAAATATTAATCTGTCAAAACTGATGCGTGTCGCAGCGGAACTGCCAGGACTGATCGGGCACGACGTACCCAGTCAGTTACTGAAAGCAGGTGCGCGCGATCGCTTGCACCCTGCCCCTGATTACGTCAAAGATATTAAATAATATGGACTTCAAACTCACCCAGTCCAGCGACTTTACCCACTAGTTTGTCGCCTTTGACCACAGCACCTACGCCTTCGGGCGTGCCGGTGAAAATCAGATCTCCCGGCGCCAGCTCAAACAAGCCAGACAGGTAGGAGATGGTTTCCGGGATATTCCAGATCATTTGCGAAAGGTCGCTGGTCTGACGTGTTGCACCATTGACGTCCAGGCTGATGTTACCTTGTGACAATGTTCCCGTCACGGCACGAGGATGAATGGGACCGATCGGACCAGACTCATCAAAGCCTTTACCGATCTCCCATGGACGGCCCTGTTTTTTGCATTCATTTTGCAAATCACGACGCGTCATATCCAGACCCAGCGCATACCCAAAAATGCAGTCATTGGCGCGATCAACCGGAATATCAGAACCACCCTTTGACAAGGCCACCACCAGTTCCATCTCAAAATGCAAATTTGAGGTTTTGGAGGGGTAGCGCATGTTGCCCACCTGACCTGCGGGGACAGACACCAATGCATCGGCAGGTTTACAAAAGAAGAAAGGATCTTCGCGACCTGTAAATCCCATTTCTTTAGCGTGTTCAGCATAGTTACGGCCAACACAATATACGCGGCGCACGGGAAAAAGCTGAGCGCTGCCAACAATTGGCAATCCTACTTGAGCCGGGGGAGTGAAAACATAGTCAGCCATAATCGAATCCTGATGAGATTATTCAGATAAAGATAGGAACACAGACATTCTTCCCGTCTCGCGCATTGCGCCAGGACAAGAAGCCGTCTATTTATTTAGTTGAGGATTTAACCTCTTCGGCGGGCGCATTGGCAAGCTCGCCAAACCCGGGAATTGGCGCACTGTCAAAATACTCATCGAACTCGTGAGACGTAGCAGGTGTGAATGCTCCAATACCTGGCGTAGCAAGCGGTGAGGCGAGCTCTTTATTCCAGTCAACTGGAAAACCGGTTTCGGAAAAATAAGCCAGTCCCTCTGCGTGAAAAACACCCGGATCGGACTCCATCTCGGCGGCAGGCAAATAAGCATCCTGAGCGAGTATGGGAATGACAGTCCCCACCGCCGTTGCAAGACGCCACTGAGCAGCGGCTTCTTCCTGACGACCAAGTTTGTCGTATAGGCTGCCAAGCAAAGCATGGACGCGGGCATCTCCTCTTTGTGCCACACTGCGCGACAGATAGTGCTCCGCCTGCCCCCAGATCTGTCCGGCCAGACAGAGGTTACCGAGCGTCGTCAGTAGATCCGGATTGTTAGGATGACGATTCAGCCACGACTCGGCTTTTTGTAGGCGATGCGTAATTTGTGTCGAATCCGCTCGCGAATAAGCGGCAAGCAATCTCGGATCGAGACGCGCCGCAATGGCTTGTTCGAGCACGCGTGATGAATCCTCGAATTTACCCGCTGACTCATGCGCCACGGCACCCTCCAAAGCAACCTCGGGCAGGATGCGTTCTTCGGATTTAAGATCTTTCCAGACTTGCGTCCAGGCACCTGACTCCATCGTTTCGCGCAAGCGTGCTGCAGCAGCGGTCTCGATAATCTGACGCGATTCGTTGTCGTGCAAAGCACCCCGTCGCTTAAGGGTACGTGCTAAAACGAAGACCTGATCGTGGCGGTTAAGTTGACGATAGGCCCGTAACAACAAACGCAAAGTGTGAACATGACGCGCGCCGGCCTGCTGCAGAGGTAACAGCTCATCTAACGCTTGTTGCGCCAAGCCTTGCTCCAGGTATAAATCTGCGGCGGCGGTGGCAACCGCTTCTTTAAGCGGGCTATCAGGCAGACCTGCTTTTTCGCGTGCAGTCACCAGCAACTGATCGCGACGCGCATATTCTCCCAACGCATGCGCAGCACGTGCGGCCGACAAAGCTGCAAGCACTTGTCGATTTGAGTCATGCGAGCGATCCAGCAGCTTGGTTAAGTCTTTCTCTGCATGTGAATAGCGTCCCTCGAGCAACTCGGTCCAGCCCTGCTCGAGCAGCTCGTGATCGCGCTTGACAACACGTCGCTGATTCCAGTTACGGATCCGCTCAGGAATGCCTGTAAACCAGGCAAGAAACCTGATCGCGATGTAGAGGGCGATAAAACCACACACCAGCGTCAAGACGGCAAACGCAAGCGAGACTTGAATCCGCCAGGTATTCACCAGAATCAGTACATTGCCACTGTTTTCGCGCAATAAAACCGCCAGCACAACAGCAAGGGTTAAAAGGAGCAGAGTCCAAAACCAGGTGCGCATGCTCAGTTTCCGTTTTTGTTTGAGTTCGTTTCGGACAAACGCACGGATTCAAGTGCGGCGATGCTATCAACGATATCTGGCAAACTCAACGATACTGGCACCGCGGCTAACTCTTTAACAAGACGCGTTGCGGCAATGGTGTCCACTGACTTCGGATCAAAGCGCTCCAACAATGAAGACTCAACGGCGGCTAATTCGGTGCGCCAAACAGACGGCTGGTGCATCAGCAAGGCCATTTGCGCAGTCAACAGTCGGGTACGCAAATTAGCCCGCAACTGTGCCCCCTGCTCGGGTGACATTAATAAAGCATTCGCATCGTTGACACGCTGAATACTCACCACCGCGGAAAGTTCACGCGCAAGCGCGGCAGCCACGGTTTTTGAAGTCTGCTTGATTGAAACAACTGTGCGCGCCCAAGTCTGGCTCCACCACTGCATTTGTGAAATTGATAATGTTGAATCAGCAGCCGGCGCCTGGTCTGTTTGTTTGACATCGGCCGCAGCAGGCGTTGATGAAACCGCTACATTTGTTGGTGCAACAATATTTGCAATACGCGGTGCGGCAGCATCAGGCACCAACAAAGGCGCGCGCGCGACTAAACTCATCAGGGTGTCGAGTCGTCCAGAGAGTACCGGCACATCAATCAAAGGCTGCGCACGCAAGCGATCCAGATCTGTATTGATCGCACGTTGCAAAGCTGCGAAAGCAGGACGATCCGCACGGATCAACGTAGAAAGTGCAGTTTCAAGCGCCATGATGGCGTTATTGACATTACCAGCCAGACGTAACTGCTGGCTTGTCAGCGTCAGCAAACGCTCAATATCATTGGCCAGCATGGTGTCTTCCATGCCTTTGTTGAAGGTATCCCAGGCAGACTCAAGCGCAGCAAATTGATTTTGCGACTCCCGCAAAGACTGCTCGAGTTGAGCAATACGCGTCGCGTGGGATTCCGCCAAGGCAAGGGCTTGTTTAGACTCGCGCTGGACTTGCCCCAGGGCGGTCGTAAAAACCTGAATCTGATTGGCAACCTCTCGACCCGTCGTATTGAATCTTTTTTGCTGAAACCAGGCGCCTGCGCCCAGTAAAACCACAAGCAGCAACAGAACAATAGAAAGCGTCACCGACCAGGACGGTCCCGACTGACGAACTCGGGATTTAACGTGTAAGTCGGTCACGATAGCAGGAGCAGGATTTTGAGTTTCAGTCATGTTTGGATTGTAGTCGTTGACCTTTGAAAACGGTGCAAACCATGCATTCTGATCATGATTATGACTAATTCTGGTGCAGATTTTGCCTGATTTTGTCAAAACAGGACAAAAGTGATGGCAAATCGCCACGCGAGATCTCAATGTGCGTGCCTGCACCGTTCAGACCTAAAAGATTGCGCAGCAGCGCAACCAGCCTAGGGTGCGTGACAATATAGCGACAGTGAGACGCCCACTGCGACCACCCTGCACGCTCAATCTGAACCATCAGAGACTGAATGCCGTGAGGACTTGTTAACAACCAGACCACGCGAATATCGCCTTGCGCCCACACTGAGAACTGATTTTCCAATTCAGAAGACCATGTTGCAAGTTCGCGACAATATGCAACATGCAATTGCACCTGCACACCACAAGCCAGGAACTGATCAGCCAACCAGTCCCGACCGTCCTGACCACGCAAAATCAATACACGCTCAGGTATCGTGCCACGCGCAGTGATCACACGCCACAACGACTCTGAATCCTGCACCTCGCTGGCGGCGGGGTGCAGCACGTGAACGGCATCCCCAAAGTTATCACGCACGCTTTGTGCCGTCGTCAGGCCGACACAGGCAGCGAGTGTCGAGGTGGGCCAGTGATAATTGTGCGCGAGTTGACTCGCGTAACCAGCCACCGCATTACCGCTGACAAACACGATGAGATCATAATCAGACGGATCAGGCACACGCTCGCCCTCATCCAGCACACGTTGTTCGATCCGTAAGGCTGGAGCGAGCATCACATCCCAGCCAGCCTGCACCAGCGCGTCGGCAAGCGCTTCGTTGAGCCCTTGCGGACGCGTCAATACGGCATGTAACGGCGCGGTCATCATCGCGGCAGGTTAAGTCTGGATGGATAAAGCTGAAAGAATGACGCCCGCCCCTTGCGCGATCAACTGTTCGGCCACTTGCAGACCGAGCGTCTGGGCATCGGGAATCAGGCCTTGGGCTTGTGCGCGATAAATCGTCTTTCCATCAGGACTGGCAACCAGTGCACGGATGTAAATATTGCGCACGTCGACCTCTGCAAAGGCGGCCAGTGGCACTTGGCATGAACCTCCCAGCGCGCGCGACACGGCTCGCTCAGCGAGTGCACAGGCCGTTGTCGCGTGACAGGACAAAGGGGTGAGCAGCTCGAGCAAATCGGAACGGCTTTGCAGAATCTCAATACCCAATGCGCCTTGACCGGCAGCAGGCAAGGAATCCTCAACAGAGATACGTGAACGAATCCGGTCAGCAAGACCTAAGCGCTCAAGACCAGCGACGGCAAGAATAATCGCAGCATACTGGCCGCTATCGAGCTTACCCAGGCGGGTATCAAGATTGCCGCGTAGTGGTTCAATTTTCAGATGCGGGAAACGTGCACGCAATTGCGCCTCACGACGCAAACTCGAGGTCCCCACCACCGCGCCCTCTGGCAACTCAGCCAGGGTGGCATATTCGTTCGATACAAACGCATCACGACAATCGGCACGTTGCATGATGGTCGATAGCTCGAAAGGCGCTTGCATATCCACCGGCACATCTTTCAAAGAATGCACAGCCAGATCTGCACGACCGTCCAGCAAAGCGTTTTCCAACTCTTTGACAAAAAGCCCTTTACCGCCGACTTTAGACAAGCTGCGATCAAGAATCTCATCGCCACGGGTACTGAGCTTGAGTAGTTCGACCCGCATATCTGGATAGATTTCGACGAGGCGTGCCTGCACGTGCTCGGCCTGCCAGAGGGCCAGTCGACTCGCGCGCGTCGCGATGACAATTTTGCGTTGAAGAGTCACGTAAATAATTACCTTAAATAGTTCAAGATCACAGTCAGGACAATGCCGATGATGGCAAGAATCCCCAAGCCTTGCAGGATTGTCCAACCACCTTGTGATTGTTTTGAAGTTTGCATAATAAGACTCCTAAAATGTAAGCGCTCAGATTACATCGGAACATGAAAAACGCCGGCACTGGATACATGCCGGCGTTTGACAAATCGCAATGAAACTTACAGAACCGACTTGAGCAACTTAGCCATTTCTGATGGGTTCTTTGTCGTACGGATACCGCAGGCTTCCATGATTTCGAGCTTAGCGTCCGCTGTATCAGCGCCGCCAGAAATCAAAGCACCGGCATGACCCATGCGCTTACCAGCAGGTGCTGTGACACCAGCGATAAAGCCAACCATCGGCTTTTTCATGTTGTCTTTGGCCCACAAGGCAGCGTTGACTTCGTCAGGACCGCCGATCTCGCCAATCATGATGACTGCGTCGGTGTCTGGATCATCATTAAACATTTTGAGCACATCAATGTGCTTCAAGCCGTTAATTGGATCTCCACCAATGCCGACCGCGCTGGACTGGCCCATCCCGAGCTCCGTGACTTGAGCCACTGCCTCGTATGTGAGCGTACCTGAACGGCTGACAATACCGATACGACCTTTACGATGAATATGACCGGGCATGATGCCGATCTTAAGTTCGTCAGGTGTAATCAGGCCTGGGCAGTTTGGTCCGAGCAGCAGCGTTTTGCTGTTCATCTTGGCCATACGGTCTTTGATTTCGAGCAGATCACGAACCGGGATGCCTTCGGTGATGCAGATGACCAACTCAAGCTCGGCTTCGATGCCTTCCCAAATGGCTGCTGCAGCGCCTGCAGGTGGCACGTAAATGACTGAAACGGTTGCGCCAGTCTCGGCTTTTGCGTCCTTAACGGATGCAAAAATCGGGATGCCTTCGAAGTTTTCGCCAGCCTTTTTAGGGTGGACACCTGCTACGAATGCCTCGCGACCATTCGCGTATTCGCGCGAAGTGCGGGTATGAAACTGGCCTGTTTTACCAGTTATACCCTGGGTGATGACTTTAGTATTTTTGTTGATAAGAATCGACATATCTGAATCCCTGGCGAATTATTTGGCCGCAGCAACAACACGGGTGGCAGCTTCAGCCATCGTGTCAGCGCTGATGATAGGCAAGCCGGACTCAGCCAGCATTTTCTTGCCCAGCTCTTCGTTGGTGCCTTTCATGCGGACCACGAGTGGCACGGAGAGGTTCACAGCTTTGCAAGCGGTGATCACGCCCTGTGCAATCACATCGCAACGCATGATGCCACCAAAGATATTGACCAGAATCGCTTTCACGCTCTTATTGGCCAACATGATTTTGAAGGCTTCGGTGACGCGCTCAGCTGTCGCACTACCACCCACGTCGAGGAAGTTGGCAGGCTCGCCGCCAAATAGCTTGATCGTGTCCATGGTCGCCATCGCCAGGCCTGCACCGTTAACCAGACATGCGATATTGCCATCGAGCTGGATATAGGCCAGTTCGTGCTTGCTGGCTTCGATTTCAGCAGGATCTTCTTCGTCCAGATCGCGGTAAGCCACGATTTCTGGATGACGGAACAATGCGTTGCTGTCGAAATTGAATTTTGCGTCCAGCGCAATGATGTCGCCGTTTCCTGTCAGCACCAGTGGATTAATCTCAGCCAGTGACGAGTCAGTATCCCAGTATGCTTTGTAGAGCTTCTGGAACTCGGCTGCTGCCTTGGAAACTGATGCCTCAGGCACACCAATGCCGCGTGCCAGATCTGTGGCTTCTGCATCGCTCAGTCCTTTGGCAGGATCAACAAACACCTTGAGGATTTTCTCAGGATGATGTTCTGCGACTTCTTCGACATCCATGCCGCCTTCGCTGGATGCCATCACGCAAACACGCTGTGTGCCGCGATCTGTCACGATACCAACGTAGTATTCTTTCTTGATGTCGGCGCCTTCTTCGATCAGCAGGCGACGGACTTTCTGGCCCTCGGGACCTGTCTGATGCGTGATCAATTGCATGCCGAGGATCTCTGTGGCGTACTTGCGCACTTCGTCGATCGACTTCGCGACTTTCACGCCACCGCCTTTACCGCGGCCACCTGCATGAATCTGCGCTTTAACAACCCATACCGGGCCGCCGAGTTTTTCGGCTGCTGCAACAGCGTCTTCAACGTTGAACACTGGAATGCCACGCGGCACGACAACACCGAATTGTCTAAGTAGTTCCTTGCCTTGATACTCGTGGATTTTCATGGGGCTCCTGTCATTTCAGAAAAGTACTTAAAAAAGGAACTGACTGCGTAGTGAACATCTAGCCAGTAATCGTAGATTTTGTCTTACTCGGCAATACATGCCATTGCGGATAATGCTCTTTCGTAATCTCGCCATCAAGGCGCCAGGCACGGCAGCCATCAAGATGAAAAGGTTTTTTAGCCGGATCACTACTGCCGCTGCGCCGTGTCATGGTCTGTACCGCTGCGGTGGGGAGCACCGCAGCAAGCTCACTCATGTGCGTACAACCTGCAGTACGTGCGAATCTTTCTTTAACCTGCTGGCGAAAGCCCTTGAGCAGATTCATGCCAATCAGATCCCGGTATTCGTCGGAAATCGACGTGCATACCTCACCAAAAGGCGCCGCATCATAGGCCACGACTGCATCCAGGATAGTGAAAGTTTTGTCGATTGTCACGCGCATGTGCATGTGGTGAAAGGCCTCGCCCGCATGGCGAACCTCGCCGCTGCGCCTTGTGAAATCATAGGCTTTGCTGTCTATTAACTCCGCCTCGACATCCCAGTTGCCGTCGTCACGCTCAAAAGAATGAACCTGATACGAGCGATTGTGCATCGGTTTGCGTGGGCAGGTAGGCTCTGGAAGAGGCATAAGGTTTTAGTATGTGTTTATGACACAGTGCAGCAAAGCTTAGAAGTATAGCGCAGCCTGACTCAAACAGATCAAAAGCTTTCCTCATCAAGATTACCTTTAGATGAAGTTATCGAAGCACTAGTCAGAGAAGCTTTCAATATCTTGCGTACGACATCATGCGAAAACCCGCGTGCAGCTAAAAATCTCCCTTGACGCGCGTATTCGGCTGGTGTTTGCGCACCACCTGCAGCGCCGAATTTTTTTTCCCATACTCCGTGCGCACGCTCAAGCTCAGAATCCTTTAGCTGATGACGAATTTCAGCTACCTGCTGGTCATTCATACCTTTTTGTTTTAACTCTTGCGCAATACGTAAAGAACCATGGATAGGCGATTTACGGTGAACGACGCTTAGTATCACGCGTGCGTCGGACTGCCAGCCCTCCTTTGCCAAAGTATCAAGTAAGTCATCAAGGGCCTCGGAGGTCTGCGCATGAGGGGCTAGCTTGCGCGCAAGCTCTGCCCGGCTGTACTCCCTGCGTGACAACAAACTAACGGCCCGGGCTTTGAGGGAAAGGCCAGGCCGTTTTTTTGCCCCTGAACGTGGAACAAAATCCTCGTCATCCTCGTCTGAGGATGACGTAAAACCAGAATCAGAATGAATCACTCTTTAACTCAGCGTTCAGAGTTCGTCTTCGCCGGGTGTTTCAACAGCGGCTGCGCTCGCTGCCTTGGATGCTTTTGCAGGCTTGCCCGCTGGTGCTCCACCGACGCGGGGAGCAACGCCGAGTTTTTCGCGAACACGGTTTTCGATCTCGATCGCCATAGCTGGACGCTCACGAAGGTATTCACGCACGTTGTCCTTACCCTGACCAATACGCTCGCCGTTATAGCTAAACCAGGCACCTGCTTTGTCAACAATACCGGCCGTTACACCGAGATCGATGATTTCGCCCTCACGAGAAATACCTGCGCCATACAAGATGTCGAATTCAGCTTGTTTGAATGGAGGTGCGATCTTGTTTTTGACAACCTTGACGCGGGTTTCGTTACCAACAACCTCCTCGCCTTTCTTGATTGCGCCAATACGACGGATATCCAGACGGACTGAAGAATAGAATTTCAGCGCATTACCGCCTGTCGTGGTCTCCGGGTTACCGAACATCACGCCGATTTTCATGCGTATCTGGTTAATAAAGATCACCATGCAATTGGTACGCTTGATGCTGGCAGTCAGCTTGCGCAAGGCCTGGCTCATCAAACGCGCCTGCAAACCTGGCAATGAGTCACCCATTTCGCCTTCGATTTCTGCTTTAGGTACAAGCGCCGCGACCGAGTCAATGACAATCAGATCCACGGAACCCGAGCGCACGAGCGCATCTGTAATCTCCAGCGCCTGCTCACCTGTGTCTGGCTGGGAAATCAGCAGATCGGTGAGGTTGACACCAAGTTTGGAGGCATATTGCACATCCAGAGCGTGCTCGGCATCAATAAAAGCGCATGTGCCACCAACTTTTTGCATTTCAGCGATGACCTGCAAGGTCAGTGTTGTTTTACCTGACGACTCTGGACCGTAGATCTCAACAACGCGACCACGTGGCAGTCCACCGACGCCCAAGGCAATATCAAGTCCCAGCGAACCGGTTGAAACGACCTGAATGTCGTGTTCGACCTCATTGTCACCGTAACGCATGATCGACCCTTTACCGAACTGCTTTTCGATCTGAGAAAGTGCAGCTGCGAGTGCTTTGCCTTTTTCGGAAGAGCCGGCCTTGAGGGTTTTATCGTCCATGAGTGATCCTTTAATGTTTGGCAGTATGAATGATTTCAAATTATTGCATCAGATTATACTGTATAAATAAACAGTGCAACTGTTTTTATCACACTCGGGGTTTATCCTTACCTGGCACATGGCAAGTAGGCAAGATGTAAGCATCGTGACAGAATAGTCATATCCGTTGGATTTCCCGACTTAACTTTGCATAGCTGAATCCCCATATGCGTATCCTGATTGCCGAAGACGACAGCATTCTGGCTGACGGTCTGACACGCTCGCTGCGTAATAGTGGTTATGCAGTCGACGCGGTCAGCGATGGCATGGCGGCAGATTCGGCCTTGATCGCTCAGGAATTCGACCTACTGATTCTGGACATCGGCTTGCCTAAAATGTCCGGACATGATGTGCTGAGTCGCCTGCGCGCGCGCAATTCACGACTGCCGGTACTGATCCTGACGGCTGCGGACAGCATTGAGCAACGCGTAAAAGGTCTGGATCTGGGCGCAGATGACTATATGGCCAAGCCATTTTCTCTTTCTGAGCTCGAGGCACGCGTTCGCGCACTGGCACGGCGTGGTGCGGGTGGAGGCGCCACCATTCTTCGCCATGGGCGTTTGGTCTTTGATCAGACCGGACGCGTCGCGTTAGTCGATGACCAGACACTGGAGCTGTCCGCACGCGAAGTCAGCCTGCTTGAAATATTACTCACCCGCAGCGGCCGCATGGTGAGCAAAAATCAGATCGTTGATCATCTGTGCGAATGGGGCGAAGAAGTCAGCTCCAACGCGATTGAGGTCTACGTCCATCGTCTGCGCAAAAAAATCGAACCCAGCGGCGTCAAAATCGCGACAGTCAGAGGACTGGGCTATTGCCTTGAACGGGACACCAGTGCTCAGTCTGCTTCGACGTAAACAAAAACCGAACTTCCTCGAGACTGCCAAAGATAAATCTTCCCGCGGTCCTGCGACCTCGGCGCTCAATCAGGAAGCACTCGAAATCACGCATGGCGGTGCCGAGGGGCCGAGTGCCGCACCACTCAGACGTTCGCTACTTGGTGAAATCCTCGACTGGATGCTTGCCCCACTATTTTTGCTTTGGCCCATGAGCGTAGCGATCACCTATGTGGTTGCACAGAATCTGGCGAATATCCCTTACGACCTGAGCCTGTCTAACGCGCTGCAAGTACTGGGGCAGCAGTTAGAGATTGAAAATGGACTGGTTACTTTAAAAATGTCCGCGCCCGCGAGGCTTGCTCTGCGCACCCGTGAAAATGACGGAGTATTTTGGAAAGCGATTGGTCCACATGGTGAGTACCTCGGTGGAGATCGCGATCTGCCAACCCCGGATCACACCCCCATCCATGCCAGCAACACCGTGTATTACCAGAACGAATCATTACGCGACTTTGAAATCCGCATCGCCTATACCTGGGTTGATCTCTCGCTTAGAGATACAGGCCCGGTGTTACTGGTCGCGGCAGAAAGTACCGACCGGCGCAAGCAACTCGCCAATGACATTATCAAAGGGGTCATCATGCCCCAGTTTTTTGTCCTGCCAATCGCCGTTCTGCTGATCTGGTTCGGTTTGTCGCGTGGCATATCCCCGATCAACGCGTTGCAAGGCAGACTCCGGGCGCGCAGGCCGGATGACCTGTCCCCGATCGACGAGAATGCGGCTCCGACAGAAATCAGTCCTCTCATCACGGCGATGAATGATCTGCTCAAACGTCTGTCAACCAACGTACTGACCCAAAGACGCTTTGTTGCCGATGCAGCCCATCAGCTCAAGACCCCTTTAGCGGGATTACGTACGCAAGCCGAACTCGCTATGCGAGAAGAGACGAGCGGCGAGACGCAGGCGAGTCTGAAACATATCGTGGCGGGAACCATCCGCGCGACACGACTGGTCAATCAGTTGCTCCTCATGGCGAATGCGGAAAACCCGGGCAGCGTGGGAATGGTAGATGTTGATCTGAATGCGATCGCGCGCGAACAAACGCTTGAGTGGGTCGATCAGGCAATCAGCATGGGAATTGACCTGGGGTTAGAGGCAGAAGACGATCCCATATTTGTGCGAGGTCAGCCACTCCTGCTTGCTGAAGTGCTCAATAACCTCATCGATAACGCACTACGTTATACGCCTGCGCCGGGTCAGGTAACCGTCAGTGTTAAACGTCACCTGACGCAAATTATTCTTGCCGTAGAGGACACCGGCCCCGGTATCGCACCGGAAGAGCGTGAGCGCGTCTTTGACCGTTTTTATCGCGTGCTGGGCACACGTGCCGATGGCAGCGGGCTAGGCTTGGCGATTGTGCGCGAAATTGCCTTGCGTCACAACGCCACGATTCATGTCATGGATGCGCGCGGGGAACAAACCCCAAACACCGGAACATGCATCGAAATACGGTTCCCCATTCTTAATCTATAAAAAAACTATTCATAACACGCCTAAGTCATTAAACGCTTACGCGCGCGATGCTGGCGGGGAATCCTTGTCGCACAACACCACCAGATACCCAATCTATCCACACGTTGCCTGAATTGCTTCGCGTAGCATCGGCAAATCCCAAATCATTCATACTCACCCCTGCGGCAAGCGCTGCGTCGTGCGGTGTAATTTTGCCGTCAACGCGATGAGCTCTCGCACCAAGCTCAGTGTGGCCATAGCCATGCTCAATCGCAATCGCTCCAATAGCAACTCCATCGCGTACCATGGCAACACCAGTAACCGAGCCGCCAGGGGTAGTGATGCGCACAGCATCCCCGCTTTTTATTCCGAGTCGAATCGCATCAATGCGGTTGATTGATACAGGGTTGTGCGGGTGAACCTGACGCAAGCGACTCACGGCGATAGACATCGAACTCATCAAATTAGACTTGTATGAAGTCAACAAAAAAGGAAACTGCTCGACAGTAAAACGCTCACGCATGGCTTGACCATCAGCAAGCCGTGTCGGATACCAGGTTGGGCAGCCACTGAACCGTTCACCAGTCATTGAATGTCGGATTTTAGAAATTTCTTCACTCCAGATTTGCAGCGGCCTGACATGTGCTGCACGAATATGGTCATTTTCCCATGCAGCCGAAATCTTTTCGAATCTGCCACCACGTGTGAGAATCATTGCAACCTGGCGCCATTCTTCAGGTTTTAATTTTTCCTGAAGCAGTGGTACATAGCGTTGCATACCGGTTACTTCAATGTCATCATCGCTTGCTGGACCTATGGGTTTACCTGCTGCAAAGGCAATATTTGCGACACCGCGCAAATAAAAATCCTCCGCCGTATTCAGATCGTAAAGTGCGCCCTCTTTATCAGCAATCACGCCCTGACCAAAACCTGGCATATGTAAGTGTTTGGCAACAGCAATTAAAAAAGATTCCAAATTGACAGGAACACCCGTACCCGTATCGGATACAGACGGCGTCACCACAGGGCAACGAACAGTGGAAGATTTAGCAACAACATCGGCCCAGGGGGCACCGATCCCCCAACTCTCGTACGTTACCGTATCAGGCACGATGTAATCAGCGAATGCGTTTGTTTCGTTGATAAATGGATTCACTGAAATCGCAAGCGGCAATACTTTGGGATCACGCAATTGGTCTAAAGCAATATTTTTAAAACCTGCTATCGAATAAACAGGATTACTCATGTGATTGAGCCAGACTTTCACACGATAAGGATAGCCTGCGAGCCCCGAAGAAAGCATTTCACTGCTCAAGGCATCTACAGCGGGATACCACGGCGCACGTGCCGGATATGGAGATTGCCCAGCGTCTTTCTTTCGACGAAACTCACTTGTTTTTTCATACGGAAAACGATGACGCGAGAGCGCAACGCCTTGTGCTTGAACTTTACCTGGAAAGTTTGCAAAGTTATAACGCGGTCCAGGTCCAAAAGGACCATACGGCCCTGCGTCAAGCACAAGTCCACCAGCCACGTTGAGATTGCCCACAAGCGTATTAAGCATCGCGATCGCATAAGCGGTATAAAAACCTGAACCGTTCATCGTCCCACCATGCGCGTCCGCAACGGCATGCTTGCCATAACTGGTGAATTCACGCGCCATACCTTCGATCTCGTGACGAGCAATTCCGCAGAGGCTGGCATATTCATCCAGTGACTTGAGATTCGCTTCTGTACGCAATCGCGTCAAGGCAGAGGTGACATGTAATGGTGTTTCTCCAACACCAGGCACATTAACTACCCGGTCAACAAATAATTCAGCGGATGACGCCACAGTATGCGGAGCAAATGAACCATCAGCTAACTGAACCACGAAAACATCGGGAGTTTTTTCATCACCAATCCGTGGCCATCCCATATCTTGACCACGCAAACATGTGCCATATCGCGGATGATCTGCTTGAGCAATGATCAAGTGCGTTGCATTGGTCCACGACACTTCGCCAGCGATTTTCATGGCCTCGGGACCAGGCTGCGCTAAAGATTTATCGTCATACCTTTTATTTTCGATAATCCATTGAATTAATCCCATGGCAAGGGCTAAATCCGTCGCGGGTTTAACAGCAACCCAACGATTGCCAGAGCCTGCTGCAAAGCTAGAGGAGGTTGGCAAAACGGGGGAAACAACAATATATTTAAAGGTGTTTTCGTCCCGGGTACGTGCTTGAGCCAATTCGCGCCCCTGCCGCTGAAAGGGATTTCCAGATTGCGCAGGAGCCGCGCCGATAAAGAGTCCGAAACGTGCGCGCGACCAATCTGGTTTGCCATGGGGCTGACCAAACAGATCCCCTAGTGCAGCACCTGCGCCAACGCGAAATGTTTGACCGCAATACGAGCCA
Source organism: uncultured beta proteobacterium (assembly GCA_903847325.1). Classification (GTDB taxonomy): domain Bacteria; phylum Pseudomonadota; class Gammaproteobacteria; order Burkholderiales; family Burkholderiaceae_B; genus Zwartia. Next base: position 26,170 of record CAINDJ010000328.1, read on the forward strand.
TGATTGGCAACGTTTACTGTGCCAAACGATTGTTGCGCAAATCGATTAATCAGTGGCGTACGTCCCTCGTTGGCCGCGTCGGTCACCAGCAATTGATTCGCAAGTGGTCCGTATTCAGGATTTTCAGGATCTATCAATGTCTTGTGGTCATAGATGGCTCGCAAGCCATCTACATGCCCCTCTCCAAAGAGATCTCCACCCTCACAGACTTCCTTGACCAGTTGCTCAAAAGAAATTGTTTCCCATTTCCCTGCCCCCCTTGCACCTACTCTTTTCAAAGGCTTGAGGACGCGATATGGATTGGTTTGTTGCTCCTGCATAGCCGAACCTCGGGCGCATGAGGTAGCACGGCCCTCCAAACCTGACTCCCCACCCAACATTGCATACACTTCACGCACAGGCATTTCCATCGAAGCTGGGTGCGTGGTTGCAAGAGGATGATAGGGATTGCCAGCAATGCGCAGAATACGATTAGATTTTGTATCAACGCGCACACGCACACCACACTGTGTCCAACAGCCTAGACAACTGGATGGGCTGACCGTTTGTCCAGGTTGTGTCGAAAGCACACCGGTCACTGGGTCGATACGGAACTCTGGCGTGAGCGAGTTTCCGCGCGTCTGATGCGCAGTTGTGACGCCCGCAGTGCCTTTGACCAAGCCCTCAACGGCTTTGACAACCGTCTCACCATAACCTGCCGCAAAGGCGGCGAGACCACCTAAGGCAGCGCCCCCCTGAACGATCAGCTTGCGACGTGTCGTGATTTTTTCATCATGCTCTGATGAACTGTCGTTATCGTAACTTTTGCTCATGATTCTTAAATCCTGTTCACTATTTTTTTCAAACTAACCGTGCGTCACATCGTGCGTGACCAGGAAAATGCTCAAGCAGAAACAACGCGATAGAAATGAGTGCGACGCACAAACCCAATACACCCAGCATTCCCATTAGCCCGTCGCCTCCCCACGGCCCCGCGAATTTGTAAGCGAACCCC
>CAINDJ010000329.1 GCA_903847325.1 uncultured beta proteobacterium
GGCGTGTTTGTTTTCGCGACGAATGTCGAAAGTGGCTATCCGTTTTTGATTCCGATGTTGCGGTACTTGTCCGCCACAATTCCCGCTGTGGCGCGTGAAAAATACGATGCCTGCTTTGTGCACCGCCTTGAGTCGCACGCGCGAGGTCACGCAAAACGTCAATGACTTGCAACGATTGCGACAAATCGTGTGGGATACGATTGAGCGCGTGCCGGCTGCGGTCAGAAAAAAAGATCCTTGGTTTGACGAGATGCATGCCAGGATGTTTGGTGCACGTTATAACTGCATTCACTTAATCTATAAAAACAAACTGACTGCGGGTCATTACAAGGATTTTGAATTCAGTCACGAAACGATGATTGAGCACTGGAATACGGGTCTGACGGATATGCGTCGCACACTCGAAAATCCAACCTGTCTCGATATGCCGCCTCCCGGTGTCAATTTTGTGGATTATGACGTGCATCGCCATCAGTGATTGCTTGTGGTTCGATCGTCGGGCGGGCGTTATGGAGCATGGCGAGGGTGATCTCCCGCACTTTAACTTTGCTTGCCTGAATATGTGAGCGAATCAGCTCTTGCGACTGCGCACTATCCTGATTCAAAATTGATTTAAGAATTGCAGTGTGCTCGCGAAAAGTCTCCAGGATACGATTTTGCTGGGTAAAGTCCAAGCGGCGGACAAGTCTGATACGTTCTGTAATATCCGCGTGCGTCCTGATGATTTCAGCGTTACCCAGCGCTGCTACAAGACCTTGATGAAATCCTTCGTCCAGCGCACCGACTCCCAGCCCAACCGAGGGCAGCATGCTCTGGTCAATATCCCAGCTAGTCAGCATGGCCTGGATTTTAGGGTGACACGCAGGCGACGAACAAAGCTGCGCAACACAGTGCGTTTCAATGAGCAAACGAAAGTCATAGAGCTCGTCGAGTTTGGCAAAGTTCACGGGTACAACCTGCCAGCCTACTTTGGGAATTGCAAGCACAAAACCCTCGTATTGCAAACGCTGCAAGGCTTGTCTAAGCGGGGTTCGACTCACTGCAACTGTTTTAGATAGGGTGTTTTCAGATAACAAATCTCCGGGCATCAAAGCAAAATTAAAAATCTGCTGTTTAATCGTTGCATAGGCGTGGTCGGCGAGATTGCCTGCGCCTGCCCCAAGCCCCAGCGATCCCGTCAACATTGCGGATTCCATTACGTCACCTTAAGCGAAGCAATATAGGCACGCCAGCCGCCTAAATGACTGATATTTTGCGCCTGATCAATCGCCCAGGGTTCGCAAATAAAGCCCTTTACCCAACTGCCGTCCGCGAGTTCTATCGAGCCCAGTCCCAGTGGCCCCGGGATCAGGGATAGAAAGGAGCCCACATGCTGCGCAGGCATTTCATAGACTTCAAGTTCGATCGCACAACCCCCTGTGGTTGTTCTGACCAAACCTGGTTTGGGGGGAGTCGTGTTGGCGAGGGCATACAGTTGATAAGTGGCGCTTGTGCGCGTGCGCGCGAGGAGTCGGCAGTTTCTGTCTACTAATTGCTGATGGAGCGGCATGTCTTGTAGATGTGCACCCACGACTGCGATCTGAATGTGGTCAGTGCTTGCGAGTAATTGTGTTTTAGGTGCACCAGGCGCAAGCGTTTGGAGGGCCTGCCACTGCGCACCCAGCGCTAATAACGCCTGATCGTAGCCTCCGGGTGCAATAAAGGTCACGCCAAAGGGCATATTTGCTTGCGTCAGACCGGCCGGTACGGCAATCGCCGACATGCCGAGCAAATTGACAAAATTGGTGTAAGTGCCGAGCTCGCTGTTGCGCAAGACTGGCTCCGCTGCGACCTGCGCGATTGTTGGATGTGTCGGAGCGGTCGGGACAAGCAACGCATCGCACTCAGACCAGATACAGTGTGTCGAAATGGCGAGTTCTTTCAGTTCGTAGAGAGACTTGAACGCATCCGCCGCAGAAAACTTTTCCGCCAAACTGACGACACGGCGAACGGTCGGATCAATTGCATCCGGTTGCGTGCAGAGCAGGCTTTCAATCGTAATGTAGCGTTCAGCAACCCAAGGGCCGTTGTAGAGCAATGCAGCAATCCGATCGAGTGCGCTGAAGTCAATCTCAACAATATTCGCTCCCATATTGCGAGCAGTCGTGATCGCTCTGTTGTAGGCGTTCTCATACTCAACGTTGCCCATGAACTGCGGCATGACAGGGATACCCAAACGCAGTTTGGAGGGGAAGTGCGAAACCATCGGACGCACTGGATGAAATTGAGGTTCATGTGCGAGGTCAGCGCAGGTTGACTGCATGACCGACAGCACCATTGCGGCATCAACCGCAGTCCCTGCAAAAATGGATAAGCAATCCAGTGTTTTGCATGCAGGAAGGACGCCCTCGATACTGACAAGTCCTGGCGTAGGTTTCATGCCGACAATATTGTTAAAGCCTGCGGGTACACGACCCGAGCCTGCGGTATCTGTCCCAAGACTAAAGCATGCGAGCCCTCGCGCAACCACGGAGGCCGAGCCAGAGCTTGAGCCACCACTGACATAGTCAGGGTTAAACGTATTGGGCACAGCGCCATAGGGCGAACGGGTACCGACTAACCCGGTCGCGAATTGATCCAGATTGGTTTTGCCGATCAGAATGGCTCCTGCCTGCATCAGCTTTTGAACGGCTACCGCAGTGTCCGTCGCAGTATAGGCAAAAGCCGGACAGGCAGCGGTGGTGGTCCAGTCTTTGATATCAATATTGTCTTTCACCGCAAAGGGTATGCCCAATAGTGGCAAAGAGGCAGGATCCGAGGATTCAAGCTTGCTTAATTGCGTATCGATTTGCGCCTCGGTCGCCAGCCATATCCAGGCAGGATCGGGACTGAGAGCTTGTCCTGCTCGCAGATTATTCATGTGCGCGGTAATGACGGCGCGAGGCGATTTTTCACCCGACAGATAGGCATGCTTGAGCGCTGAGAGACTGGTCATGCACGCATCTCCCTTTGAAATACTTCGAGGGCGTGCGCTTTGGTAGCGATAAATACAGGATCGCTAACGGCTTCAGGTGCACGAGGCTTGGGCATATCAAAGTCAATAAATTCCGCGATGCGTGTTGGCCTGCGGGTCAGCAATAAAATTTTGTCTGCAAGAAAAATAGCATCTTCGAGGTCGTGGGAGACGATCATCATCGTGACGCCTGTCGCGAGATTCGCTTCTTGTAGCTTTGCACGGATGAATAATGTCATCTCAAAATCGAGTGCGGAAAATGGCTCGTCCAGAAACAGGACTTCGGGACGTGTCGCCAAAGCACGCATGATGCAGACGGTCTGTTGCTGGCCACCCGAGAGTTCGTAGGGATATAGCTTGAGATTGAACCGGATTTCAAATAAGGCGATCAGTTCATCAACGCGCCGTTTGACCTCTTCTTTTTTAACGCCTTTGCGCTTGAGCGGATAAGCAATGTTGTCCCAGGCACTCATCCATGGGAAAAGCGCATCGCGGTAGTTTTGAAAAACATAGCCAATGCTGGTGTCTTTGAGTGACTTGCCATCAAA
>CAINDJ010000330.1 GCA_903847325.1 uncultured beta proteobacterium
CTCGTCGACATTGGCCGCGAAGCCGCTGATGACTTCGCGCGAGAATTCATCCGCCGTTCCCTCCGCCATCGCCTCAAACCTCTCCCGGCCGACCCGGCCGACGAGATAATCGTCCTGACCGCAGATAAACGTGAACTTCCAGGTCGAGGGCATTTCGGCTGCGATTGGCTCTTTTGGTGGGATCTTGCTGGCGCCAATCATCGGAATCAACCCTGAAATTGGTCATCTCATACTCAAGGCGCTCGTCGCAGCGGTGATTGGTGGCTTTACTTCATTGCCAGGCGCGTTTGTCGGTGGACTAATTCTTGGACTTCTTGAAACCTACTCGGGTGCCTTTTTCGGCAGTACGCTTAAAAATATTATTCCGTTCGTGGTGTTAGTCGTATTTCTGTTGATCCGTCCGTACGGACTGTTTGGCAAAGCACCGCTGGTGAGAATCTGATGCAAATGAATCAAAAAAATATCCTGATTGCACTTTGTCTGATGGGTGCAACGGTTGCAGCACCTTGGATCTTACCGACTTATTACCTTTACCTCGTGAATCTGATGTTAATCAACATCATTCTTGCGCTCGGGCTTAATGTACTGACAGGTAACTCAGGGCAGATCTCCTTATGCCACTCGTCCTTTATGGCGATTGGCGCCTACACTTACACCTTATTGAACAATGAATTGCACTGGCCCATGCTTGCCTGTGCTGGCGTAGCGATATGCATATCAGCCTTGGGGGGCGTACTGGTTGGTTATCCCGCCCGCCGGTTGAGCGGCATTTACCTCGCACTAGCTACGCTTGCTTTCCTTTCGCTGACTCAAATTCTGATCGAAGAATTCCCTGATCTGACGGGTGGGATTCGTGGTTTGAAAATTGAGAAAGCCACCTTTCTCGGCCTCTCTCTCGGTAACGACACACTGCTGTTTTACCTGGTCGCGATTGCTTGTGCCTTCAGTCTATATATGACGTTCAATATCATGCGTTTTCCAATCGGACGCGCCTTTGATGCGATACGTACCAGCCCCCACGCGGCGCAAGCCTTAGGCATTCCTGTTGCGCGCATCAAACTGATCGCCTTTACGCTTTCTGCTGGCTATGCGGGCCTCGCTGGAGTCTTATTCGCCCTGATTGTGGGATTTATCGATCCGATTGAGTTCGGCGTTTCTGCATCGTTGCGATACATCACATTTATCGTTGTAGGCGGCATGGGCAGCATTGCCGGATCCATCATTGGCGCAGTCGTACTGACTGGACTGCCTGAGGCGCTACGCGGCATTAAAGAATATGCCGACTTTGTTTACTCGATTATTTTATTAATCAGTCTGGTCTTTATGCCGAATGGTTTGATTGGTCTTTTTCAGACCAAGATCATGAAACGCAAGAACAACTCAGGAGCCTGATGCGATGCAAACGACTCCATTATTAGAAACAAGAAATCTATCATTACAGTTTGGTGGCTTAAAAGCCTTACAAAATGTCAGTATGCAAGTGCCTGCGGGGGAGTTTCGCGGACTGATTGGTCCAAACGGAGCAGGTAAAACGACGCTTATCAATTGCATCAGTGGCGCGATCAAAGCAAGCGCGGGTTCGATCCTTTTTGATCAAAACGAAACGATCAAAATGGAACCGCATTTGATCAGCCATCTTGGAATGAGCCGAAGCTTTCAGCATGTTCAGATTTTTGGTGACCGTAGTGTGCGTGACAACATCCTGATCGGGATGCATAGGCGAATCAAACAAAACTTTTTAGGTCAGTTGCTCGGTTTACCCGGGGCACGGGCGGCTGAGCGCGAAGCCGGTCATCGGGCGGAAATTCTCCTCAAACGCTTTGACCTGAATGCTGTGGCTGATCACCCTGCCAAGTTACTTCCCTACGGAGTGCTTAAAAGACTGGATCTTGCACGGTCGCTCGCAGCAAAACCAAAACTTTTACTCTTGGATGAACCGACCTCGGGGATGTCCGAGGAAGAAGCACACAGCGCGATCGCTATGCTCAAAGATATCGCGCGACAAGAAGGCATGACATTATTGGTGATCGAGCACAACATGCGCATTATGATGGATCTGGCCGATCGAATTTCTGTGCTTCATCTGGGACAGATCATCGCCGAAGGCTCGCCTGAGGAAGTCACTCAAAATCCAGTTGCCATCGAAGCTTACCTCGGAGAGGAGCAAGCCGATGCTTAAGATTGAAAATCTGCATGCAGCGTACGGTCCTGTTGAGGCCTTGCACGGCATCAATATGCAAGTGCAACCTGGCAGTATTGTTGGAGTTCTTGGCGCCAATGGTTCAGGCAAAACAACTTTATTCAAAGCAATCGCCGGACTGGTTCGTGTGACGCAGGGCACTGCAGCGTTCAACGGAGTGATGCTTAGCAACCAGACGGCTCAATCTATCGTCAAACAAGGCGTGTCTCTTGTTCCACAAGGTCGCATGCTATTTCCCGAAATGACCGTCCTGGAAAACCTTGAGATGGGCGCCTATCTCCTCAACGATCGCACAGAATTCGGTAAACGTCTGGAGGCAGTGCAAACGATGTTTCCGATCCTCAAGGAGAGGGCGCACCAGATGGTGGCGCTGATGTCTGGCGGAGAACAACAAATGCTCGCGATCGGTCGTGCGCTAATGGGACAACCTGATCTGATCTTGCTTGACGAGCCTTCGATCGGCTTAGCGCCGAAAATTTTCGATCAAATTCTCGCGACGGTTCGAGATATCAACGCACGACGTAAAACCACAATTGTGATTGCAGAACAAAACGTCAGAAAGATTTTAAAAATCGTTGATCACGCCTATGTCCTGGAATCAGGCAAGGTAGCGATCAGTGGAACAGCGCAACAACTATCGGGTGATGAAAGCATCCGCCGCGCTTATTTAGGTTTGTAAATAAAGTCTAGCAACATCAGGAATCGACATGAAGCTTATTGATATGCACTCCCACTGGGGCACTGAACGAGGCTACGTGCTGCGCACAGCGGCCGAACTCGCCCAGCAAAAGAAAACCTGGAACTCTGAAACAAAATATGTAACCGACGAGGAAATGGCAACCTATTTCCGCGCGAGTAATGCGCAAGTCATCCTCGATCTAGGCTTTACCAAGTTTGCGCCCATCGAGGAAATCCGTCCTCTGCACGACTACTCTTTCGAGATGCAAAGAAAGTATCCCGATGCGATTCTTGGAAACTGGTTTCACATCGACCCGATGTTTCATGGCAAAGAAGAAGGGCTCAAAGAACTGCGCCGCTGCATCGACTCGAAAGCAGGCTTTATCGGGCTAGCGGTCAATGGTTCTGGCTCAGTCCCAGCAAGCGATACAGTCTACGCGCCCTATTACAAACTTTGTATCGAAGCGGGCATCCCAGCCTTGATCTTTGTTGGGACCACAGGTCTCGGAGCGGGCTTACCGGGGGGGAATGGCATCTTGCTTGACAGCTGTCATCCGCGTCATCTAGATATGGTGGCGGCCCAGAATCCATTACTTCGCATCGTTGCAGCACGTCCTGGCTGGCCATGGCAAGCAGAGACTATTGCAGTACTCATGCACAAGCGCAACATCTGGTATGAACTGCACGGGTGGTCGCCCAAGTATTTCACGCCCGACCTTAAGCATGATATTGCGCGCCGTTTGCAAGACCGCATTATGTTTGGTGGTGATTACCCACTCTACACTTTTGAGCGACTGACGACTGAATGGAAAGCAGAGGGATACTCCGAAGCCGTACTTGAAAAGGTTTTCTACAAGAATGCAGAAGCATTCTTAAGCGGAGCTGAACGCTAATGGATCTCGGACTGAAAGGGAAAGTCGCTATCGTCGGTGGCGGTAGCATGGGGATTGGTTTTGGAATCGCGAGTCGCTTGGCAGCTGAGGGCGCAGATCTGGTTATTTTTGCCAGACGCGTGCCTAAACTTGAGGCGGCCGCAGCTGAACTTTCAAGCAAATACGGTGTGCGGGTCGTCCCCGTCTCGGCGGATATCCGCGATCAGGACGAAAGCGGACGTATTGTTCAAACAGCAATTGATAGCTTTGGCAAACTCGATATCCTCGTGAATAACGATGGTGCACCGCCTTTAGGACCAATCGACTCGTTTGACGACGTCGCCTGGCAAAAAGCTGTCGAACAAAACCTGTTTAGTGTGATCCGCATGGTGCGCTCAGCACTTCCCCACCTTAAAGTATCTGGAGCGGGCAGTATCCTCAATATTTCAGCTATATCAGCAATCCAGCCTATTGCTGGCTTCGCGCTTTCAGTTGCAACATGGGCGGGACTGATGGGCTATGCAAAAACTCTCTCCATGGAAATTGCCCCGCACGGCATCAACGTGAATACGATTTGTCCAGGTTATATCGATACCGACCGACTGCAAAAAGTGTTTGCGGCTGGCACTGAAAGCCCTGAAAGCGTGCGTGCAAAACTGATTACTGAAATCCCGCTCGGACGCATTGGCTCCACAGCGGATATCGCCAATCTGGTTGCGCTACTAGTTTCTCCTGCCGGGTCTTACATCACTGGCTGCACGATCCCTGTTGATGGCGGCTTGCTGCGCGCCCTAAGGTAATCGAAATGAAAAGTCCGACGACTAACTCGCAAGGCATCAAACTGATGACAACGCCTCAATACAAAACACGTATGAGCCATAGCCTGCGCAAGCGCTACATCGA
>CAINDJ010000331.1 GCA_903847325.1 uncultured beta proteobacterium
CAGTATGAATCTGGATCATCCCTCGGTTACCAACGAAACACATGATCGGCAATCCACTACGCGCGACAGAATCAAGCATTTCTTCGATGACCTCAGGCGTCACACGCTGTGCGAGATCATCTCCCGCAGCCCGTAGTGCTGCGAGTCTGGTCAAGTTAAATCGACGGATAAGAGGATAAAAATCATGCGTGTCTGTCATCGAGAGCCACGCCTGTCGAAAAAGTGCGTGTTCGTCTATCAAGTCGCCCAACGTCAAAGTCGGAAGATAGGTTCTTGCTTCGTCGGCAGGATACGTCACAGGTACTGGCCACACAGGTTCAGCAGCATATTCACCGATGATTGCTACATACTCGGCCGCATTGGATTGAGTCGTACAATAAATCTTATGAACAGCCTGCCCTGCATGATCAAAGAATTGAATACTGCTACGTTTATTTTCCTCAACAGCCCACACGTGCGACCAGTTTGAATAAAACATCCTCAAATCTATATCCGGACCAAGCACTGAACCGACAGGTTGATCAGACTGCACGTTCAAATATCGTCCGTGTCTTTCATGCACGCAATAATCATTCCGTGTGAGCGCCATCACAGCGCCAAGCCTTGGGACCTCTTTCAATATATCCATCGGGTTACCAAACAACCTGATTGAACGTAATGAACCACACTGGGCAGCCACCCACTGCGCTTCGGTTAAGCCAAGAAGATGAGCAACCTCGCGGGCACGCTTATGTTCTAAATCGACTTGAAACTTGTTGAATTTGCCATGTACAAGTGCGATCTGCTGGTCAAATGATGCAATGCAATCTGAAACATGTAATTCTGTGTGTAAAGTGCTCATAGGTCATTGCTCCTGATACCTGATTAATACTGATAGGTCATCGTCAACTGAACATTGCGTCCAGGTGAGGTGTAGAGATCAACACCGCGTGGTATGGCTACAGCTCCCGCAGTGGGCATGCTCAAGGCATTCCAGTAAGTTTGATTAAAGATGTTGTAGAGGCCCGCCTGAAGCTTCAATCCCTTAACGTGCGCGGGTATCCAGTAAGCGGTTAAATCTGCAACGCCGAATCCAGGCGTTTGATAATCTGCGTATTTAACTTGCGCGTTTGTTTCTGGGAATGCAACATTGTTGCGAGCGGCCGTTGCGGTCAACTGCGCTTGAACGCCCCACTGCTCCTGACTGAAAGCCAGTCCTGTTATGGCAGTCAAGGGGGCAATCGAATTCAAAGACTGATTCGTATTTTGATTGGTACCGACTGACCAGGCGAGTGATCCAAATGCTCTCCATCCTTTTGCGAATCTCCATGAGGCTTTAGCCTCTAAACCATATATCCGTACCTGATCTAAATTCTCAAAAGTCTGAACGTAATACGGATACACCGCATTACCAGGATGATTAACGGATTCAATAAAATTTTGATAATTATTGTCAAAATATGTCAATGAACCACCCAGATACTCGTCCCCAAGTTTGGTACCGAGCTCCCAGCCACGACTCGTTTCTGGTTTTAAGTCAGGATTGCCCGCGATGAGATACGTCCCTGGCGCACCGTAACGACTATAGAGCTGCGTAGGGCTCGGCGCATTAAAGCCAAAGGCATACTGCGCAAAAAGTTGCACCCGCTTATCAGGTAGCCACTCGGCGAGGAGTTTCGGGGAAATCGCAGAGCCGGATGCTGACGCTGGGTGTGATGACGTAAACCCTGATACAACGGATCCATTCGATTTATTTTTTAAAAAATTATCGGTCTCCACGGGTCGTTGCAAGAAATAATCGAATCGGACTCCTGGAGTGAGACGAACAGTATCCTGCGCATAGCCAAGCGTATTTTCTGCCCAGAGGCCGACTTGAGAGCCTTGCACTTGAGGCATATCAGCTTGATTGGTACGTAAAAATCGGCAAGGCGAATATCGCGAGAAATTAGCAGGGCAATTATCCTGCCCTGAAGAGCCTTGCTCGGTCGTATTGCCATACCATTCGCCGCCAGCTTTCCATAACTGGGAAACATCTCCTGTTATTGCCTTTGTGACGGA
>CAINDJ010000332.1 GCA_903847325.1 uncultured beta proteobacterium
ATCATGGCTGAAATGCGCGAAGCGATCGGATCCGGCACATTTGAGGCCTGGCAAAAACAATTTGCACTCGATCGCGCCACCAAATCGGTACAATAGCCAGCTAATCAAATTTTACAAAGGAGACCTTAATGTCTGCTCAAGCAATTACCGGCATCGTGCTGGCTCAGGCCGGCGATACCGCCAGTTCGTTGATGGGAATGGCCCCTATCGTTCTGATGTTCGTCGTTTTGTACTTCCTGATGATTCGTCCACAGATGAAACGCCAGAAAGAGCACAAAGCATTGTTGGCTGCACTGGCCAAAGGTGACGAAGTCATCAGCGCCGGTGGTCTGCTCGGTAAAGTCAGCAAAGTCACGGACAGCTACGTCACTGTCGAAGTCGCAGAACTCGCCGACAAGCCAGTTGAAATCATCATGCAGAAATCCTCTGTCACAGCGGTCCTGCCTAAAGGCACGATCAAAGCGCTGTAAGCCTTCCTGGCATTGCCTCGCCATATTTTGTGGCGAGGCCTAATCCTTTCTCATCCCCGTCGGCAATGAACCGCTATCCCATTTGGAAATACCTGACGGTGCTGGTCGCGGTCGTGATCGGCCTGCTCTACACCCTGCCTAATCTCTACGGCGAATCGCCTGCGGTGCAGATCTCCAGCGCCAAAGCAACCCTGAAAATTGATCCTGCTACGCTTGATCGCGTGCAAGGTATATTGCGCCAGGCCAACATCACCAACACCGGCGCCTCGTTTGAACAAAACGGTCCTGTCGGTACGGTACGTGTTCGCTTCGCCAATACCGATGCGCAGATTCAAGCCCGCGACGTCATCGAAAAAGCCCTGAATCCCAATGCTGCGGATGCGACCTTCACGGTAGCGCTCAATCTGTTGCCCGCCTCGCCCTCATGGTTAAGCGCGCTCGGTGCGCATCCCATGTACCTGGGACTGGACTTGCGCGGTGGTGTGCACTTCCTGCTGCAAGTCGATATGCAAGGCGCACTGACCGCACGCTATGACTCCATGGTCACCGATCTGCGTGCGGCACTGCGTGATCAAAAAATCGAACAAGCGGGCATTGATCGCAGTGGTATGTCTGTGGTTATGTCGTTTACCAGCGAAGCCATGCGTGACCGTGCGGTTGCAGCCCTTCGCACCCGTAATCCCGATCTGCAAATTGCAGAGCGTATGGACGGTGTCAAACTGCAGATCGTAGGCACCCTCAGCCCCGCGGCGATCACCGCAGTGCAGGCGAACGCACTCAAACAAAACATCACGACTCTGCACAACCGGATAAACGAACTTGGCGTAGCCGAGCCCGTTATCCAGCAGCAAGGTGCAGATCGCATTGTGGTGCAATTGCCTGGAGTGCAGGATGTTGCTAAAGCGAAAGACATCCTGGGTCGTACAGCCACACTCGAAATTCGCATGGTGGATGACTCACCTGCCGCCTCTAGTGCACTGGCTGCGGGTACGGTTCCCTTCGGTCTCGAGCGTTACCTGGATCGCGATGGCCGCCCCATCCTGGTTCGTCGCCAGGTTGTGCTGACAGGAGAAAACCTTCAGGATGCGCAGGCTGGACGAGACAACCAGTCCCAACAGGCTGCGGTTCACCTGACACTAGACTCGAAAGGCGCACGTATTTTCCGTGATGTCACGCGCGACAACATCGGCAAGCGCATGGCGATTCTGCTGTTTGAAAAAGGTCGCGGCGAAGTTGTCACGGCACCAGTCATCCGTGGCGAGATTCCAGGTGGTCAGGTTCAAATCTCTGGCAGCATGAGTGCCGAAGAGGCCGCCGATACAGCTCTGCTTTTACGCGCAGGCTCGCTGGCCGCACCCATGGAAATTATCGAAGAGCGCACCATCGGACCAAGCCTCGGTGCAGAAAATATCGCCAAGGGTTTTAACTCGACCCTCTACGGTTTTGTAGCGATCGCGATTTTCATGCTGGTCTACTACCATTTGTTTGGTGTTTTTTCGACCATTGGTCTGGCACTCAACGTACTGCTGTTGCTGGCCATCCTGTCGATGCTGCAAGCCACACTCACCTTGCCGGGTATCGCCGCGATTGCGCTGACGCTCGGTATGGCGATTGACGCCAACGTGCTGATCAACGAACGTATCCGCGAAGAACTGCGCAACGGCGAGGCCCCCCAGCAAGCGATTGCCTTGGGCTTTGATCGCGCCTGGGGCACGATTCTGGACTCAAACCTGACAACGCTGATTGTTGGTGTGGCCTTGCTGGTATTTGGATCAGGCGCTGTACGCGGTTTTGCTGTGGTCCATTGTCTGGGCATTCTGACCTCGATGTTCTCATCGGTGGTGGGTGTGCGCGCACTGGCCAACCTCTGGTACGGACGCAAGAAAAAACTCCAGTCGATTTCGATTGGCACGGTCTGGAAACCTAAAGACTGAACTTTCACGCGAGGCGGATCTAACTGATCTGCCCGCTTACTAGCGGAACACACACGCATCATGGAATTTTTCCGAATCGGTCGCACCATACCGTTCATGCGCCACGCGCTGGTCTTGAACGTCATCAGCTTCCTGACATTTGTAGCAGCCGTGTTTTTTATCGTCACGCGCGGCTTTCATCTGTCGATTGAATTCACCGGCGGCACGGTGATGGAAGTCAGTTACACCCAATCTGCTCCACTGGATAAAGTTCGTTCCGCTGTCTCAGAACTGGGCTATACAGACTTTCAGGTACAGAACTTCGGTACCTCACGTGACGTGATGATCAGATTGCCACTGGCAACAGGCCAGAGCTCAGCGGCGCAAAGTGACACAGTCATGAAAGCGCTCAAGGCCAGCGATGGGACTGTCGAACTAAGACGCGTAGAGTTTGTTGGCCCACAAGTTGGTCGAGAGCTGGTCGAAAATGGTTTACTTGCCCTGCTCTTTGTCGTGATCGGCATTGTGGTCTATCTCGCGGTACGGTTTGAATGGAAATTCGCAGTCGCAGGTGTGCTGGCCAACCTGCACGACGTGGTAATTATTCTGGGCTTCTTTGCTTTCTTTGGATGGGAGTTTTCTTTGTCCGTGCTGGCTGGCGTGCTCGCTGTGCTGGGCTACTCGGTCAACGAATCGGTTGTGATCATGGACCGAATTCGCGAAAACTTCCGCAAAGAGCGCAACGCCTCGGTTGTTCAGGTGATCAATGGCGCGATCACACAAACGATTTCACGCACCATCATTACACACGGATCAACCCAGATGATGGTGATGGCCATGCTGATTTTTGGTGGGCCGACTCTGCATTATTTCGCACTCGCCCTGACCATTGGTATCTGGTTCGGCATTTACTCCTCCGTGTTTGTGGCAGCAGCGATTGCTATGTGGCTGGGCGTTAAACGCGAAGATATGATCAAGCCCGTGAAAAAGCCTGACGAAGTCGAGGAAAGCTACGAGCTTTAATCAAAACCTACGATCAAAACGGCTTAAATTAAGTCCCTCAGTGCACGCAAGCTCTGAGGGACTTTTTTACGCCTTCGACGGGTTAACATACAACATTACACTTTTAAAGCCCACGGGATGAACACCCGCCTCGGCGCCATCATGCAAAAAATCATTCCTATCGTCATGGGCGATGCGCCCGCCGCCCCCAAAAAAGTATTCATTCGCACTTTTGGCTGCCAGATGAATGAATACGACTCGGACAAAATGCTCGACATACTAGGCAAAGAACACGGTGCCGTGGTCACACAGACCCCCGAAGACGCTGATTTCATTTTGTTTAATACGTGTTCCGTTCGCGAAAAAGCCCAGGAAAAGGTGTTTTCTGATCTTGGTCGCATCAAACATCTGAAAAAACTCAACCCAAATCTGGTCATTGGCGTAGGCGGCTGTGTCGCCAGTCAGGAAGGCTCAGCCATTGTCGATCGCGCACCTTACGTTGATGTGGTGTTTGGCCCGCAAACCTTGCATCGCCTGCCGGAACTGATCGCGCGGCGCCGCTCCGAAGGGCGCTCGCAGGTCGATATCAGTTTTCCTGAAATCGAAAAATTTGACGCGCTCCCACCGTCCCGTGTTGAAGGCGCAACGGCGTTTGTCTCGATCATGGAAGGCTGCAGTAAATATTGCAGTTTCTGCGTGGTCCCCTATACCCGTGGCGAAGAAATCTCCCGCCCCTTCGAAGACGTCTTAACCGAGGTCGCCGATCTTGCTGATCAAGGCGTCAAAGAAGTCACCCTGCTCGGACAGAACGTCAATGCATATCGCGGCAAGATGGCAGACAGCGAGGAGATCGCAGACTTTGCCACGCTGCTTGAATACGTCCACGAAATCCCTGGCATCGAGCGCTTGCGCTACACCACCTCGCACCCTAAAGAAATGACCACGCGTATTGCGGATGCCTACGCGCGCCTGCCAAAGCTGGTTGCGCATCTTCACTTGCCTGTTCAGGCAGGCAGTGATCGCGTGCTGGCTGCGATGAAACGTGGCTATACGGCCATCGAATTCAAATCTGTTGTACGCAAATTACGTGCAGCACGCCCCGGGCTCACACTATCATCGGATTTCATTGTCGGTTTTCCTGGCGAGACCGAAGAAGACTTCGAAAAAACCATGAAACTCATCGACGAGGTTGGCTTTGATACGGCTTACTCGTTTGTCTATTCCCGCCGGCCAGGCACGCCTGCGGCCGATCTGACCGATGAAACGCCACAGTCCGTCAAGCTCGCACGCCTGCAACGTCTGCAAGCCCGCATCAACGAACAAGCCCACGAAGTCGCACGCGGCATGGTGGGTACCACGCAACGTATCCTGGTAGAAGGCACTTCTGCGCGCGACAGCAGTGAGTTATACGGTCGTACAGAAAATAACCGCGTGGTGAATTTCCCAGCGCACCCTCGCCTGATCGGGCAAATGATTAACGTTGTGATCACCGAAGCCCGGACCAATACATTCCGGGCACGCGTCGCCATCGAAGACGACGCAACACCCACAGAAAAAGACAACGCATGAATCGCTCACCCGCAAAATCCTCAGCGCGTCATCGTCCTCTCCCAGTCAAACTGAATCTGGATGGCAGCAATCAACAGTTGGCCAACCTGTGCGGCCCACTCGATGAAAATCTGAAACAAATCTCTGATGGGCTGGATCTTGAAATCGGCCGACAGGGCAACAAACTTACCTTGCGCGGCGCGCACGCCGAAGCCGCCAGCAAAATGATCTTTGCGCTGCATGATTTGGCAGCCAAGCGCCCTTTATCGATTGATGACATCCAGTTGAGCCTGGTGGAGATTGGTGTGGGACGCACGCAGTCGCCTGCGATGCAAACATTCGATCCCGCAGAGTTCCCTCCTCTGGATGATGAAAGTGGACATATCGCCCTGCGCACCCGTCGCAGCGACCTGCGTCCGCGCACACCACGTCAGCGCGACTACCTGAACAACATCCTTAAACATGACATCACCTTTGGTGTGGGTCCTGCAGGCACAGGTAAAACCTGGCTGGCGGTGGCGTGCGCGATCGATGCCATGGAGCGCGATACCGTACAGCGCCTGATTTTGACCCGCCCGGCCGTTGAAGCAGGTGAGCGACTCGGATTTCTGCCCGGTGACCTTGCTCAAAAAGTAGATCCCTACCTGCGCCCGCTCTATGACGCACTCTACGACCTGATGGGTTTTGAGCGTGTGCAAAGACTGTTTGAAAAGCAGACCATTGAAATCGCGCCACTCGCCTATATGCGCGGCCGCACACTGAATCACGCGTTTGTCATTCTCGACGAAGCACAAAACACAACACCAGAGCAGATGAAGATGTTTTTAACGCGCATCGGTTTTGGCAGCAAGGCAGTGATTACGGGGGATCCGTCGCAAGTCGATTTACCCAAAGGCCACAAAAGTGGACTGGCGCACGCCGTGAACATTCTGGACGACGTCAAAGGAATCGCCGTGACACGGTTCACCAGTCGCGACGTTGTGCGCCACCCTCTCGTTGCGCGTATTGTGGATGCCTATGAGCAAGCTGAACAAGACCAGCCCTGAATTATCCCTCTCGGTTGACTTTGCGGTAAAGGATGATCGTCTGCCACGCTGGCGCATCAGGCGATGGGTGATACGCGCGCTCAAAGTGGCGCACACGGATGATCAGATCAGTTTTAAGCGGATGCAACTAGGCATCAAAATCGTCGGTCTCGCTGAAGGACGCAAGCTCAATGCAGCCTACCGTCAAAAGGATTACGCCACTAACGTCCTGACGTTTGAATATGGTGTGATGCCCGATGGCACTGCATCGGGCGATATGGTGCTATGCCTGCCCGTGCTGGTCAAAGAAGCGCGTGAACAGCATAAATCGATGCTGGCGCATGCCGCCCACCTCACCCTGCACGGCACCCTGCACGCGCTCGGCTACGACCACCTCAAGCCACGCGAAGCCAAACACATGGAGGCGCTCGAAACAGCGATACTGGCCGAGCTGGGCATCACAGATCCCTATCTTCTTCCGTAACCTTTGCAACTGAATGATCAAGATGACACTTTCAACTTTGCATTTGTGACAATCTCTTTCACCGCTTTCGGGTTATCCTAGTACCACCTAAACTCTGTCCCCGGACAATGTCAGATCCTTATCCTGCTGCAGAAGCCCCAAGCGCTTCGCCCCAATCCCCCCGCACACGTCAATCATTGCTTGATCGTCTCTTATCGCTGGTTCGGCACGAACCCGAAGACCGCGAAGGCATCATGGCTGTTCTCGATGCTGCACGCACGCGCAATCTGATCGACGCGGACTCTTTCTCCATGCTCAAAGGCGCACTTGCCGTCTCTGAACAAACAGCTATAGATGTGATGGTGCCATGGGCACGCATGGATTTGCTGGACGCGAGCGAGTCAATCGAAACACTGATGCCAGAGATTATCGAGACTGCGCACTCAAGATTTCCCGTATTTGAGGGCTCACGCGAAAATGTGATCGGTATTGTGATCACCAAAGATCTGTTGCGTCACATGATGACGCCCACGATTACGTTGCGCGACCTGATTCGTCCGGCCGTCTTTATTCCGGAAACCAAACGCCTCAATATATTGTTGCAAGAGTTTCGTAGCAACCGCAACCACATCGCCATCGTGATTGATGAACATGGCGGCATTATAGGGCTCGTCACGCTCGAGGATGTACTTGAACAAATCGTCGGTGCCATCGAAGACGAATACGATGTCGACGGTGAAAAAACCATCTTTGCCGACGGCGCACACGCCTGGCGCGTGCTGGCAACTACAGAAATTGAATTGTTCAACGAAAAGATTCAGACTACATTGCCTGAAGGCGACTACGACACGGTAGGAGGATGGCTGGCCCATGCGCTTGGACATATCCCACGTCGCGGAGACAAATGTGCGCATGACGATTTACAGGTAGAAGTCATGCGCGCCGATAGCCGCCGAGCGCTATGGCTGCGTGTCCAGCGCAGCAATCAGCCAGGGACAGGCGCGGCAGATCAAGACAAACAGTGATGATGCGCGTATTTCCGCACATCTTGCGCAAAAGCTGGCAAACCCTAGCCATCTTGTTCATGGCAGGTGCCTTACAAGCCTTAACTTTCGCTCCAGGCCCCTTTCCCGCCTGGGCACTGAGCCCGCTGCAATTAATCACCATGGCGGTACTCGTGCGCGCCATCTGGCGTGCAGACAGCAACAAGCAAGGTGCAGCACGTGCCTGGCTATTCGCTTTCGGGCAGTTCATGCTAGGCCTCTACTGGCTCACCATCAGCATGCACACCTATGGCTATATCCCACTTCCTTTAGCCATCCTGGCCTTGGCGGGGCTGTGTGCTTATTTGGCCCTGTTTGCCACGTTCGCAGGCTGGATGACGCAGAAAATCGGCTGTGCAGCTTGGTCCGAGGGTGAGTCCTCATCGAGCGGCCCGCTCATGGCGGCCTTGGTATGGGCAGCCTTGTGGACCATCAGCGAGTGGCTGCGCGCAACCTTGTTCACAGGCTTTCCCTGGCTCAACACAGGCTACGCGCATGCAGACAGCTGGTTTGCCAGTTGGGCGGCTGTGTTTGGGATTTATGGTGTGACCTTTGTCACAGCATTCTGCGCGGCAGCTATCGCCGGGCTGATCGGCGCCACGCATTTTTCTCCAAAGCATCAGCCACAGCGCGCGGTGGCTGGCTTGATCGCCATCACACTTGCCTTATGTGGGTGGGGCATCCAAAAGATAAACTGGAGCAAGCCCGCAGGCTCGCCTCTGGTTGTTCGTCTCGTACAGGGTAACGTCGATCAGGGAATGAAATTCGACCCCCGCCTACTCGCAACCAACATCCAGACACACCTTCGCCTGGCCGCGACCCCTGTCCCGGCAGGCAGTCCAGCCCCGACACTCGTCCTGCTACCCGAAACAGCGCTCGCAGCATTCCAGCATCAGATAGATCCTGCTGCGTGGTTCGCCTGGAAAGAGCTCGCAACGCGTCAGTCCAGCACCATCCTCATGGGGGCGGCCATCCTTGATCGCAGCACCAACAACTACACCAATAGCGTGATTGCCATTGATCGCAACACTGATTTAACGCAGTTAATTCAAGGTACGGACAAACAGCGTTACGACAAACACCATCTGGTCCCCTTTGGAGAATTTATTCCCTTGGGCTTTCGCTGGTTTGTCGACATCATGCGCATCCCGATGGGCGATTTTTATCGAGGCGAACTGCGACAACCCGCCTTTACTATCAACGATCAACACGTTGCCGCCAACATTTGCTACGAAGATACTTTCGGCGAAGAATTACTCCCCTCACTCTCAGCACCGGACGGCGCAAATATTCTTGCGAATTTCAGTAATCTGGGTTGGTTTGGTGATTCGTTTGCATTGAGACAGCACTGGCAAATATCACGCATCCGTGCGATCGAAACCTCCCGCCCCATGCTGCGCGCGACCAACACAGGCGCAAGCGGTGCGATTGATCACACCGGACAACCCATTGCGACCCTACCCGCCCACCGAACAGCGGTGCTCGATGTCAGCATACAAGGACAAACGGGCCTGACGCTCTATGCGCGGCTCGGCAACTTACCCATACTCTTGATATCGTTTTTAATTTTGTCTGCAGCGTTTTATCGTCGCCTCCAGAACCGCAACAAGACATCAACATGACAGGGTTGCGTATTCAGGCCATCGAACGTATCGATGAGATCGCAGCCGAACACTGGGATGCGCTCGTCGATGCCTGTGGCGGCTCCGTCATGCTCAAGCATGCCTTTTTACGTGCTTTCGAGAGCTCCGAAAGCGTAACACCAGGTACGGGTTGGCAATCCAGCCATCTGCTGCTGTGGCAAGCAGAGCACCTGGTAGGCGCTATCCCGCTTTATGCCAAAGGCCACTCGTATGGTGAATTTGTCTTTGACTGGGCCTGGGCCGAGGCCTACGAGCGCCATGGCCTGAAATACTACCCCAAATGGTTATGTGCAGTACCTTTCACCCCTGTGCCAGGACCACGGTTACTGACAACAGCTCCTTACCGCGCAGCGGCAGCCGCAGCGCTGCTGCAATGGGCGGAGCAAAGCGGACTATCCTCTTTGCATGTCCTCTACACCTCGGACGAGGATACACAGGCACTGTGCGCTGCCGGATGCGTGCCGCGCACCCACACCCAGTTTCACTGGCTTAATCAGGACTGGCAAAATTTTGAAAGCTTTCTCGCAGACCTGAATCAATCCAAACGTAAAAAAATCCGTGCGGAGCGACGCAAGGTCAAAGAAGCAGGCGTCACTACAACGGTTATTACGGGCGAGGCATTAACCGCCGAGCATTGGGAATTTTTTTATCGCTGCTATGCCAATACTTACCATGTGCGTGGCAACAACCCCTATCTCAAACCAGCCTTTTTTACCGAGGTCGGCACAATGCTGGCCGAGCACTGCGTCATGGCACTCGCCTACAGGGGCGCTGAGCCCATCGCAGCTTCTTTGCTATGGCTCGACACTCACAAAGGTCAAAGACGCCTATACGGCCGCTACTGGGGGGCGCTAGAGCATGTGGATTGCCTGCATTTTGAGCTGGCGTATTACACGCCAATTGAGTGGGCGTTAAATAACCAGATTGATGTCATCGAAGGTGGCGCCCAGGGAGAGCACAAACTGGCGCGCGGATTTGTACCGATTCAGACACAATCCGCCCACTGGCTCGCGCATCCGGGCTTTGCTGATGCGGTGGATCGCTATCTGGAACAAGAGCGTGCGGGCATCAACGCCTATACAGAAAACCTACATTCACCCTTCAAACAAGAAATTGGTGACTAATAAAAGTAGAAGGTTTTCACCTCGACTTGCGTAGTTGTTAAAAATTGTGCATAATCTCGCTTCTTCGCTGTCGACACCACTGCGGGCTGTCCCGGGTGCCAAAACTGAAGTTAGTATTTAGTAAGTTATTACTAAAAGCTAGATTCAAATTTGGGGGTATAGCTCAGCTGGGAGAGCGCTTGCATGGCATGCAAGAGGTCAGCGGTTCGATCCCGCTTACCTCCACCAGTCTAAGCGGAGAAATAGTAGTCCAGGTCCCCATCGTCTA
>CAINDJ010000333.1 GCA_903847325.1 uncultured beta proteobacterium
GTTTCCAGCCAATTGGCACCCACTGACCGTCCTTGACTTCCATCACGGTGAGTGTCAGGTTACCAATATGGTGTTTATTGGTGAACGTGATGGGTGAAGCCAGTGACGATTGGGAGAAGTCTTTGATTTGCTCCAGACCACTGATTAAACTTTTAGTTGTCAGATCGGGACCTGCTTTTTTTATGGCCTCTGCAATGACATACATATCTGTATAGGCCATCACGTCAAACACATTGGGGCGACCGACAGGCAAGTTAGGATATTCTTTTTTCCATTTGGCTTCCCAAACTTGGAGGTCTGCATTTTTAGTACCAGGTAAAAATGGAATTAAAGAAAACCCTGTTGCACCCTCTGCGTTTTCTTTCGCAGCAGCAGTAAAGGCTTTGTCTACCATTGTGGCGCCGACAAAGAATTTCTGATCGATACCGAGCTCGCGTGCTTGACGCATGGCGATGGCGGCCTCTGCAGGGTTGCCAAAAAACGCGATGACTTGCGCCCCCGATTTTTTAACTTCGAGTAATTGTGGGGTGAAATCTTTGTCGCCAATGTTGAATTCGACACGCGAAACGATTTCAGCTTTGTAGACATCTTTCAGAGTCGCCGCGAGTGCATTGCCTTCGTTCTTTGGATACTCTTCGCGACCATTCATAATGGCTACTTTTTTTGCTTTGAGTCCATCGGCGATAAATTCTGAGTACAGCTCGCCATAACGCGGTACTTCTGTTGTAGCACCACGGAATAAATAGGTGTTAAAGGGGTACGTGACTGCTGGGGCTGAGGCAAACGAGACATACATGACTCGCTGCTGTTCCTTGACGTAGTCGATCGTTCCAACGGTCGCGTTAGAGCCACCGGCACCAAAAATCATGAAAACCTTATCTTGATCGATCAGTTTTTTTACAGCGCCGAGTGCTTTGGTAGGGGAGTGGCCGTCATCCTCAAAAATCAGTTTGAATTTACGGCCGTTCACACCACCAGCAGCATTTATTTCCTTGATCGCCATGGCAAGGCCGTCGCGCCCGCCTAAGCCGATGTAGGCTGCCGGTCCTGTGATGGGCCCCACGCCACCGATGAGGATTTCATCTTTAGTTACGCCTTGCGCATTAGCTGCTGTGCTCATGAGTGCGGCTGCAAGCACGGGGAGCGCTTTTTTGAAAAGCTTTTGAATCATGGTTGTCTCCGATTATTTTTATATGCATCCATCTTATATAGGGTTTACACGAGTGGCGATGCGTAAATACCCTATGAGCGGACGACTTAGTCTCCATAAAAAACGGAGACCCTGAGGTCTCCGTTAAGTATTTTTAATTGCTGGATATACGCTTAGTGTGCAGCTCCGGGTGCGGACGACTCAATACCTTTGCGTCGATCCATCCAGGCATTGTATTCACCGATCAAGCCGCGACGGAAGGCCAGCACGCAGATCACAAAGATCAGGCCAATCACGATGGTGACGGATTCACCTAAACGATTAAACCACTCTACACCTGTCATTTTGGCCATCGAAGCACCAAAGTCACCGACTTTGTTCTCAAGCAGCACGACGATGAATGCGCCTAAAACAGGGCCAACCAACGTACCCATACCACCGACCAGTGTCATCAGAATCACCAGGCCCGACATCTGCCAGGTTGCATCAGAAAGTGTTGCGGAAACAAAAATCAGCATCTTGGTCGAACCCGCCAGGCCAGCCAGCATGGCAGACAACACAAAGGCGAGCAATTTAAAACGCTCTACGTCATAACCAAGCGAAATCGCACGGGGTTCGTTTTCGCGGATGGCTTTGAGCACCTGACCAAAAGGGGAGTGCACCGTGCGCCAGATGACGAAATAACCAAAGATGAAAATAGCCAGCACAACGTAATAGAGATTAAAGTCGCTCTTGAGATCTAGCAGACCAAACAACGTACCGCGAGGAACGCCCTGCAGACCGTCTTCTCCACCGGTGAATTTAGCTTGCAGGAAAAAGAAGAACACCATCTGAGCAAGTGCCATTGTGATCATGGCGAAATAAATGCCGCTGCGCCGAATCGCCAGCGCACCCATCACCAGACCCAGTATGCCTGCCATCACCACACCAAAGACGATGCCGAGCTCAGGCGAGAAGCCCCAGATTTTCATGGCGTGCCCAGAGGCATAGGCTGCTGTGCCAAGAAAGGCCGCATGGCCAAAGGACAACAAACCTGTAAAGCCGAGCAGTAAGTTAAATGCACAGGCAAAGAGCGCATAGCACATGATTTTCATGGCAAAGACCGGATAGACGCCGATCATTGGTACTGCCAGGAGAAACCCCAGAAAAACAATATATCCGAGCGTTTGACGATTCATTTTTCTTTCCCGAAAAGCCCGGCGGGACGCACGAACAGTACGATAGCCATAATGATGAAAACCACAGTGCTTGAGGCTTCGGGCCAGAACACTTTAGTGAGACCCTCTACCACACCCAGCCCCAGACCCGTGACGATCGCGCCAAGGATCGAGCCCATCCCTCCGATCACAACCACCGCAAACACCACGATGATCAGGTTAGACCCCATCAGCGGGGAGATCTGCAGAACTGGGGCGGCCAGCACACCAGCAAAACCAGCCAGTGCCACGCCAAACCCGTAGGTCAGTGTGATCATGAGTGGAACGTTGACGCCAAAGGCCTCAACGAGTTTTGGATTTTCTGTACCTGCACGCAACAACGCACCCAGACGCGTGCGTTCAATCACATACCAGGTAATCAGACAGACGACGACCGAGGCCACGACCACCCAGGCACGGTAATTTGGCAACACCATGAACCCAAGATTGGTTGCACCACGCAAGGCCTCGGGGGTTGAGTAGGGCTGGCCTGATACACCATAAATACTGCGCATCAAACCTTCGAGCAGCAGTGTGATACCAAAGGTCAGTAGCAAACCGTAAAGGTGATCGAGCTTATAGAGATGCTTGAGCAGGCATTTTTCAATAAGTATGCCAAACAATCCTACCAGAACGGGCGCGAGCGCCAGCATCAGCCAGTAGTTCAGTCCGAAGTAAGACATCCCCATCCAGGCCAGAAATGCTCCCAGCATGTACAGCGCCCCGTGGGCGAAGTTGATGACGTTGAGCAGGCCAAAAATCACGGCCAGGCCAAGCGAGAGGATGGCGTAGAACGATCCGTTGACCAGTCCTAGCAGGAGCTGACCGAGGAATGCCTGGATCGGAATCCCAAAAATAGTAGTTATCATGTTTCAGTCAAATAGAGTCTGTGGTGTCAGGACAAGTTTCCTGCCACAGGCAGGAAACCCGACTGCTCAAAACTTATTTCTTAATAAAAGAGCATGTTGACTCAGCAAGGCTTGCATACACTTTGTCGCCTGGCAGAGTCTCGATGATTTTGTAGTAATCCCAAGGTCCTTTGGATTCTGCAGGCGTTTTGACCTGCATCAGGAACATGTCGTGCACCATGCGACCGTCTTCGCGCACGTAGCCGTTCGTAGCAAAGAAATCATTGATCTTGTTTGATTTCATCCACTTCATGACGGTATCCGTGTCGTCAGAGCCTGTTGCTTTGACGGCATTGAGATAAAACGTAACGGCTGAGTAGTCAGCGGCCTGGAGCATGGATGGCTTGCGTTTGATTTTTTCTTCGAATCGTTTGGCCCATGCACGCGATGCGTCGGACTGATCCCAGTACCAGCCATCGGTCAGGTACATGCCTTGGGTCGCTTTCAAACCGAGCGCATGGATGTCGTTGATGAACACGAGCAGGCCAGCGAGTTTCATCGTGGCGGTCACGCCGAATTCGTTCGCGGCTTTGATCGAGTTGATCGTGTCGCCACCGGCGTTAGCCAGACCGAGAATCTGCGCGCCAGAGGCCTGCGCCTGCAACATGAATGATGAGAAATCGCCTGTCGACAACGGTGCGCGGACTTGACCTTTGATCGTGCCGCCTGCTGCGGTCACGACTGCTGCCGTGTCACGCTCCAGCGCGTGGCCGAAGGCGTAATCCGCTGTCAGGAAAAACCAGGTCTTGCCACCATCTTTTACAACAGCGCCACCCGTGCCGCGGGCGAGCGCGACGGTGTCATACGCGTAATGGACGGTGTAAGGCGTGCAAGCCTTGTTCGTCATATCGGAGGTGGCGGAGCCAATCGAGATGAAAGGTTTTTTCTTGTCCGCAGCAATGGCCGCCATGGCGATGTTAGTGGCAGAATTTGTACCGCCAATCAGCATGTCGATTTTTTGCTGGTCAAACCATTCGCGCGCTTTGGAGGAGGCCAGATCAGCTTTGTTCTGGTGGTCGGCGGTCAGTAGTTCGATCTTTTTGCCGTTTACCTCGCCGCCCATGTCCGCAATCGCCATGCGGATCGCTTCAACACCCGCTGGGCCGTCAACGTCGCCGTAGACGCCAGACATATCGGAGATGATACCGATACGAATCACGTCGTCA
>CAINDJ010000334.1 GCA_903847325.1 uncultured beta proteobacterium
ACGGGATTGGTCTGGCCGTAGGTAATCAAATTTCACCTTTAGATCAAAACGTCTCAAGGCCGCTTGGTCCAGACCATCCATTAAATTAGTCGATGCGATGAATATCCCATTAAATGATTCCATCTGTACCAGCATTTCATTGACCAGACTGACCTCCCATCCGCGTTGAGCTCCCCTTCGATCCTGGAGGAAGGTGTCGACTTCGTCGATCAGCAGCAACGCACCGTCTCTTTCTGCTTGTTGGAACGCTTGTCGGATATTCTTCTCGTTTTCACCCACCCATTTAGACATCAAGTCTGACGCACGCTTGACCATTAGCGGGATGTCTAGCTCTTTAGCCAACCAATGCCCATAGGCTGTTTTGCCAGTTCCAGGTGGTCCGAATAAACAGAGTCGTCCAGATCGCGTGGTCCTCAAACCCTGTGCAACAACCGATAAATCAGCATCGGCATGAATAAAAAAAGGATCGTAAACATCTGGTAAACGATTGGCATTGTGATGAGACAACGGCGGATGACCTTGTGCTTCGAGTGTGTTGGAAACGATCAGCTCAAAGGCTGCCGCGGCGCCTTTGTCATCTAGCTCTGCACGAATCGTACGAACGACTGAGGCAGCTTTGGCGACAACTGCTGGTGCGAGGGATTCGATATGTGCCATACGCGAGATACTGCGCGCATCCAGTAGATCAGCACAGTTATCTTGCAAAATGAGCGCCCGTTGTTTCATCGGTGGTACAGGTAATTCGATCACCATGTCAAAGCGGCGAATAAAGGCAGGATCAATACCGCTGACCGAATTAGACAGCCAGAGTGTCGGGACAGGATTTTCTTCCAGCATACGGTTGATCCAGGCCTTGCGTAATTGGGCGGTACTTTTGCGCCCAAAAAAACCATCGCCATCATTGAATACGTCCTCTGATTCATCGAACACAATCAGTGCGGGACGTTTTGCAAAAAAACTTTGCGCCGCACGAAAAGCCCTGAGTCGACGTTCTCCATTGACCGGGTCTCCATCATCGTCTTCGCTTGCCACATCAAATAATTCACAGCCTAATCCGTCGGCTAAAGCGCGTGCTAATTGGCTTTTACCGGTCCCTGGCATACCATGTAAAAAAACATTCACCCCAAGACGCTTGCTTGCAGATGCTTGGCGTAAATAGGGACGCAAGATGTCAAGGGATGGCTGAATATGACTGTAATTTGAAAGGCGCAGCTCTGCGGGACCTGCAGGAGAAACTGTGCCGCGCAACAGGCTGATCGGGTCCGTCTCAGACGAGACCATCATGTCAGCGAAAGACTCGGAGAGCAGATCAAGCTTGCCGGTGCGTAATCTGGAGGCGCTATGGTTCGGGGTTACCAACCCAGAGCGTGCGAGGATCCCCTGCGCACTCAATGATTTGCGTACATCTGGTTCGGGCAAATCAAGAATGACGGCCAGCGTGTGGCTCGCCTTAGCTGTTGAAAGTGGTCCTAGCCAGTCAGCCGCATTATCAAGCAGTTGATCATTGTGAATCGTTACGGCGAATTCCAGTATCCTGCAGTCAGTCTGACTTAGTCCGACTAATTCAGACACTCGCGAAACATTGTTTACCAAGCAAACAGGCAGAGAAGCAAGCTGGCTGAAGGAAGTCAGGAAGGTGAAAAGGGTAGGGAAAGTGAAAAGTGGGTGAATGACAAGACCCAGGGGGGGAGGAGTTGGAAACGCCGGTCATTGGACAAGGGGG
>CAINDJ010000335.1 GCA_903847325.1 uncultured beta proteobacterium
AGGGCCATTCAGGTCAGCATTCTGCACTTAAGACAAGGCTATTCGGCACTCGATCGTCCCGAAGCCTACGACTGATACAACCGGATACTGACATGCTGATTCTGACCATTTCATTTCTCCTTCTGATGATACTTGGACTGCCGGTAGCAGTCGCTATGGCAGGATCATCACTTTTGTATATTTTTGTCTCGGGATCCGTACCCGATATCGTTGTCGCGCAACGCATGATTTCAGGTATTGAGTCATTCCCTCTTTTGGCCGTTCCGTTTTTCATTCTGGCCGGCAATCTGATGAACATCGCGGGTATCACCGGACGTATTTACGATTTTGCCGTCGCACTTGTAGGCTGGATGCGTGGCGGCCTGGGCCAAGTCAATATTATCGGCTCAGTGATTTTTTCAGGCATGTCAGGCACGGCAATTGCTGATGCCGCCGGACTAGGTTCAATTGAAATCAAAGCCATGCAGGATCACGGTTATGACACCGAGTTTGCCGTGGGTGTCACTGCGGCTTCAGCCACGCTCGGTCCCATCATTCCACCATCATTGCCTTTTGTAATTTACGGCATGATGGCAAACGTTTCAATTGGCGCTTTGTTTATCGCAGGAATATTGCCCGGCATATTCATGACATTACTCATGATGCTGACGGTGGCGTATTTCGCACGTAAAAACAAATGGGGCAGCGATGTCGCGTTTGACTGGAAACGTTTGGGTGGCGCGACACTTGAAATTCTCATCGTGCTGGCTTTCCCGTTGGGTGTGTGGCTAATGACCGAAGCAGGTGTCTCTCCCAATCTTGCGACAGGCATAGGCTTTATTCTTCTGCTCGCACTGGACTGGAAATTCAACTTCTCTGCCGTCATGGCGCTCATGACACCTGTCATTCTGATCGGCGGCATGACAATGGGTTGGTTCACCCCCACCGAAGCAGCGGTCGCAGCAGTGATCTGGGCGCTCTTTTTAGGACTCGTTCGTTATCGCTCAATGACGTTGAAAAATCTGATCAAGGCAAGCTTTGACACGATTGAAACAACAGCCTCTGTACTTTTTATCGTTACTGCCGCATCGATATTTGCCTGGCTGTTAACCACCACACAAGCCGCGCAAGCCATGACCACATGGATCCTTTCGATTACAACGGAAAAGTGGGTATTTCTGCTATTGGCGAATTTGTTAATTTTGTTCGTGGGATGCTTTATCGACACAATCGCTGCCATCACGATTCTGGTACCCATCCTGTTACCCATCGTGCTCAAACTTGGCATTGACCCAATTCATTTCGGTCTGATCATGACATTGAACCTGATGATCGGCCTACTCCATCCGCCCTTGGGGATGGTGTTGTTCGTGCTGGCCAGGATTTCCAAACTTTCAGTCGAGCGAACCACGATGGCAATTATGCCCTGGCTGATTCCACTGATGCTGGCGCTTGTGGCCATTACCTACATACCTTCCATCACATTATGGCTGCCCCATTTTCTGGGTATCAGCAAATAACGTGCATTGAAAGAAAAAAGAGATTTCTGCATGAAAATCACTTCAGCACGCGTCATTGTGTGCAGTCCTGGCCGCAACTTTGTCACATTAAAAATTGAAACCGATGAAGGACTGACGGGCACTGGAGATGCAACGCTCAATGGCCGGGAACTATCGGTGGCGAGCTATTTACAAGATCATGTGGTGCCCTGCCTCATTGGACGTGACCCGCACCAGATCGAAGACATCTGGCAATACCTTTACAGAGGCGCTTACTGGCGACGGGGACCTGTCACCATGAGTGCGATCGCAGCCGTGGACACCGCGCTGTGGGACATCAAAGCTAAGGCAGCAAACTTACCGCTTTATCAATTGCTTGGCGGCAAAAGTCGCAGCAAAGTCATGGTGTATTGCCACGCAAACGGTCGAGATATCTCGCAGACTGTCGAAGAGGTCATCCGTCATTCTGAGATGGGTTACACAGCAATTCGGGCTCAAAGCGGCGTCCCCGGTCTCGAGAAAGTCTATGGCGTGGGTAAAGGTACGACTTTCTATGAACCTGCCGACGCCGATTTACCATCCGAGCACGACTGGTCGACTGAAAAATACTTACGTCATACGCCAAAAGTATTTGAAGCAATTCGAGACAAAATTGGTTGGGACCATCATTTATTGCACGACGCACACCACCGGCTCACGCCTATCGAAGCGGCGCGTCTGGGCAAGGATCTGGAACCCTACCGTTTGTTCTGGCTCGAAGATGCAACACCTGCTGAAAATCAGGATGCCTTCAAGCTCATCCGACAACATACGACCACGCCCCTGGCTGTCGGCGAAGTATTCAACAGCATTTGGGATTGTAAAGACCTGATCCAACATCAACTGATTGATTACATCCGCACCACAGTTGTCCATGCGGGAGGTATTACACATTTACGTCGTATCGCCGACCTGGCTGCACTGCACAATGTCAGGACAGGATCGCATGGTGCGACCGATCTCTCACCTGTCTGCATGGGTGCAGCACTGCATTTTGATTTGTGGGTACCTAACTTTGGGGTTCAGGAACATATGCCACACACGGAAGAAACCGAGGCTGTTTTCCCTCATGCCTACACCTTTGATCGAGGATTCATGTATCCAGGCGATACACCCGGACATGGTGTGGAGATCGATGAAAAACTTGCA
Source organism: uncultured beta proteobacterium (assembly GCA_903847325.1). GTDB lineage: Bacteria > Pseudomonadota > Gammaproteobacteria > Burkholderiales > Burkholderiaceae_B > Zwartia. The sequence continues at coordinate 2,667 of CAINDJ010000335.1, forward strand.
GCGAAATATCCTTACAAGCGTGCATATCTGCCTGTTAACCGGCAACAACACGACGGCACGCTCACAAATTGGTAATGCATACGGGTAAAAATATGTCGGCCGCACAAACTACCACGCCCAGACTGCACCCCGACACGCTTAAACAATTATCGCCACAGGTTGTGCAACCCGGTTATGCGCGTACACAACTGAAATCCGGCATTGTGCACCTCGGGATTGGCGCGTTCATGCGAAGCCATCTCGCTGTGATCAACGAAACGGCGATACAAGCATCGCACAAACCAGAAGCAATGGACTGGGGCATTGTGGGCGTTTCGTTGAGACAACCTGACACCCGCGATGCGTTGATACCTCAGCGCGGTCTCTACACACTCGCCATTCGCGATGCAGACGCAGCAGGCGATCCCAGACAATCCCTACAAGTTATTGGTTGTGTACACAACATCCTGGTTGCGCCAGAAAATCCACAGCAAGTGCTTGAACAAGTCGCACACACTGATACCCGCATCGTTAGCCTGACCATCACCGAAAAAGGCTACTGCCATGTGCCAGCAACAGGATTATTGCGATTAGATCACCCTGATATCCTGCATGATCTACAGCATCATGACTCGCCTCGCACAGCGATTGGTTTCATTGTCCATGGGTTACATCTGCGCATGCAGGCATCCAAGAGTCCACTGACACTGATGTCTCTAGACAACTTGCCGTCGAATGGTCATTTGCTAAAAAAACTCACGCTCGCCTTTGCTAACAAAGTTGATCCGCAATTAGAGCGATGGATAAATGAAAATTGTAAATTCCCATGCTCAATGGTGGATCGTATTGTTCCGCGTACGACACCTGCAGATCAACAAAGTATTTCTGCTGTACTGGGCGTGACTGATGCCTGGCCCGTCATTGGAGAACCCTTTATTGACTGGGCGATCGAGGATGACTTTGCATGCGGACGGCCTGACTGGAACATTGACGGAGCAAGGTTTGTAGCGTCAGCCGCGGCATGGGAAACGCTGAAACTTCGCATGGTCAACGGCACCCACTCCTGCATTGCTTATCTGGGTTCTGTCGCTGGCTGGCATACGGTAGATGTCGCGATCGCACAACCTGCATTACATGCTTGCATTGACGCACTGATGCAACGCGAGATTGAACCAACGCTGCCAGCCTTGCCGGGGTTGAATATCGCGGACTATCGCGCGAGCCTGCTCAAGCGCTTTGCCAACCCTGCACTGGCGCATCGTACCCAGCAAATCGCAATGGATGGCTCACAAAAGATTCCACAACGATGGCTTGGAACGGTTACAGATCAACTTTCTGCAAAGCGGGATATCAGTTTGCTCGCGCTCTGTCTCGCATCATGGCTGCGCTACCTGCAAGGCTATGACGAGTCTGGTCAGACTTACGAAATTAACGATCCTCTTGCACTGACACTGAAAGATCAGTTCAATCCAAAGCCTGCCCTATATGCGGATAAGCAAACATGCGAGCAACGTGCACTAGCATTGTGCAGTTTTGAACCGGTATTCGGGCCCATGGGCAAAATGCCCGACAGGCGACTAGTCGCGGCTATCGGGCATCACTTATATATACTCAATACGCTAGGCGTAGTGCAAACCATCAGGCAGCTACTGAATCAACCGGCTGATTAGTCATCAACGCCATCAGGCGGGCGAGCTCTTCGCGCAGCTGACGGCGATCAAGAACCATATCGATCGCGCCTTTTTGCTGGAGAAACTCCGAGCGCTGAAAGCCCTCGGGAAGTTTTTCACGGACGGTGGATTCGATCACGCGTGGACCCGCGAAACCGATGAGGGCACGGGGCTCACCGATCACCACATCACCCATAAAGGCGAAGCTTGCAGAAACACCACCCATAGTTGGGTCAGTCAGAATGCTGATGAAGGGCAGACCAGCCTCAGACAAGCGGGTCAGCATGGCATTGGTTTTAGCCATCTGCATCAGAGAGAACAAACTTTCCTGCATACGCGCACCACCCGAGGCGGCTACGCAGATAAACGGTACGCGATGATCAATCGCAGCCTGCACACCTCGCACGAACCGCTCGCCGACCACGGAACCCATCGAGCCGCCCATGAATTCGAACTCAAAGCAGGCCAGCACGCATGCAACACTACGAATCGAGCCACTGACCACAACGAGTGCGTCTGACTCACCCGTCTGCCTGACGGCTTCCTGGATGCGTTCTGGATATTTACGCGAATCCTTGAATTTGAGTGGATCCATCGAGCGCGTATTGCCGCCAATCTCAACGCGACCTTCGATGTCAAGCAACGACTCGATACGGGTACGCGCATTGATGCGCATGTGGTGATCGCACTTTGGACACACATGCAAATTAGCAGCCAGATCCTCGTTATATAAAACCGATTCGCAGGAGGGGCACTTAACCCACAGACCTTCAGGAATGCGCCGCGCGGCAGGCGTTGCGACTTCTGCGTGTTGAGATTTATTGATGCGAGGAGGAATTAATTTACCTAACCAGCTCATGATGTTTATCCGTTCTGAGAAACGACATGCCCTTCTGGGCGGGCAATGGCAATCGCTTTTGAAATTCCATTCAACCAGCTGGCACCGGCATCGATCGCAGCCTGAGACTGTTGCTCTGCGGGAAGGCCCACACATGCTTTGGTCATCGTATCAATCAGTTTGCTGCCAATCACGACGGCATCAGCCACCAGACTGACGCGCTGCGCACTGCCCGCGTCGCTAATACCGAAACCAACGCCAACCGGTAAATTCACATACTTGCGAATACCTTTGAGACGCGTTGCGACGTCAGAAGTATCGAGGTTACCCGCACCGGTCACACCGTTGAGCGAAACGTAATAAACATAGCCACGTGCAATTTTGCCAACGGCTTTGATGCGCTCTTCGGTCGAGGTCGGCGCCAGCAAGAAAATCGGCGCAATATCGTGCTTTTCAAGCAGATTCAAAAAGTCACCGATTTCTTCGGGTGGATAGTCAACCGTCAGAATACCGTCGATACCGACTCTAGAGGCTTGTTCAGCGAACTGTTGCTGACCCATTCTCTCAATCGGGTTCGCATAACCCATCAGTACGATGGGGGTTTGCGTATCCGTTGTACGGAACTCGGCCACCATCTCGAGGACATGTCGCAAGCCTATGCCTTGGGCAATTGCGTGCTCAGCAGCTTTCTGGATCACAGGACCATCAGCCATCGGATCTGAAAATGGAATACCCAGCTCGATCACATCGGCACCCGCGCGAACCAGCGCATGCATCAGTGGGACGGTGCTCGCAGGCAAGGGGTTACCGGCAGCGATGTAAGGAATAAGCGCCGCACGTTTTTCAAGTGCCGCGCGCGCAAAGGCCGCGGCAATGCGATCTGTATGTTGAGCCATGAGTGTTAAAACCTTTAAAGCACAAGGCCGGCGCGTGTCGCGACGGTGTTGATGTCTTTGTCGCCACGACCAGACAAATTCACCAGGATCACCTGATCCTTTGAAAGTGTCGGTGCAAGCTTTGCGGCATGTGCCAGAGCATGGGATGTTTCCAAAGCCGGGATGATGCCCTCGATACGGCAGCAATGATGGAAAGAGGCCAGCGCCTCCTCATCCGTAACGCTGACATACGATGCACGGCCACTGTCTTTCAGCCATGCATGCTCGGGGCCGACACCAGGATAATCCAGACCAGCAGACACGGAGTGAGTCTCGATGACTTGTCCATCCTCGTTCTGCAGGACATACGTGCGGTTACCATGCAACACACCCACGCTACCCATCGTCAGTGATGCAGAGTGCTTGCCGGTTTCAATACCCTCGCCGGCAGCCTCGACGCCAACTAATTTAACGTTTTCGTATGGGATGTAAGGATGGAATATTCCCATCGCGTTAGAACCACCACCGACACACGCCAGCACATAGTCAGGCTGTCGGCCTGCATACAGCGGCATCTGCTCGATCGACTCTTTACCGATCACAGAATGAAAGTTACGCACCATCATTGGATAGGGGTGAGGACCGGCAACCGTACCGATAATGTAAAAGGTATCGTCAACGTTGGTGACCCAGTCGCGCATGGCCTCGTTCAACGCGTCTTTCAGTGTCTTGGAGCCTGACTCAACCGGCACAACCGTCGCACCGAGCAATTTCATGCGGAATACGTTGGGCGACTGACGCTTGACGTCTTCGCTGCC
>CAINDJ010000336.1 GCA_903847325.1 uncultured beta proteobacterium
GATGCAGTCTTTAAGTGGCTGCCTGACGAAGAATTAAGACAGAATATTTTGGTCAAAAATCCTGAAATTCTGTATGACTTTGCGCCGTTCAAGTCAACGTAGTGTTCACCTCAGTTCGACTGATCTGAATTAGTCAATCCCAAGAATTTTGTGTGTCTGCAGACTCAGGCGCCATTGAGGATGCTCCATGCAATAGCGGATCGCGTCGCGGGTGTTTTGCTCGCGCGCGGGGCCATCCATAGGTTGCAAGTAAAAACGCTCAAAGTCCAGACTTTCAAATTTGTCAGGCAGGGCGTTTTTTTGCGGGAAAACGAGCTTTAACTCCTGGCCCGACATTTGATTCAGTGGGGCATCGGATTTTGGGCTGACGCATATCCAGTCAATCCCCTTTGGCGCGCTGAGCGTCCCATTGGTTTCGATGGCAATTTTGAATTTTTGCGCGTGGAGTGAGTCGATTAACGACGCATCAAGTTGTAGTAATGGTTCGCCACCCGTGCAAACCACAAGGCGATTCTCTTGATTGCTGTGCGGCCATTGTGTCGTCACCGCAGCAGCCAAACTTTCAGCAGTTTTAAATTTTCCGCCATTCACACCATCTGTACCCACAAAGTCGGTATCGCAAAATTGACAGACAGCCGTTGTGCGATCTTTCTCAAGACCAGACCATAGATTACATCCTGCAAACCGCAGGAAGACCGCAGCACAGCCGGCCTGGCCTCCTTCGCCTTGCAGGGTGTAGAAAATTTCTTTAACGCTGTATGCCATTTTTTATTACACAGGTAAGGCAGGGCCCAATTCGCCCCAGTGCAGGATCACGCCGCACCCGCGGGTTGTATTCAGATCGATACGATCCAGTTCGGGCACGAGTGGTGAGGCAAGAGATTTGATGTAACGCGCAATGCTGGCAGCGTCGCTATCAGTCTCACCCATCACCTGATGGAGTGGCTGATGGTCAAGCTGCTTGAAAATCGGATCAAACACGGTTTTTACATCACCAAAATCAACCGTCCAGCCCTTGACCTGATCAAGCGGTGCGTGCAGGTGCAGCCTCAGGGTGAAGGTGTGACCGTGGATACGACGTCTGCGATCTCCCTCGGGCGCGTGTTTGAGTTGCACGGCGCTATCAAGTGTGAATTCTTTCCAGATTCGATAATGATGACCATCAAAGTGCGCGCCACAACTGCCGGTTTCGTAGACGGTGACCCATGAGAGCTCGGGCAGTTGGGGTTTGAGGCGCGCCCAGATCCATGCCGAGATGGTTTCGCTGGTTGGATTTTCGAGTCCAGGAATATCGTTCAGGCACGCATGATCCAGCTCCGCGTGGAGTGGCGCCCATATCTCGTCCAGATGATCGTAGTCAATCGAGAAGTCTCGCGTGCCCATGTCCTGATCTGCATGCAGAATGACTTCAAAGCCATGACCATGCATACGACCGCATTTATGTCCCGCAGGCACGTGAGGGAGCTGATGTGCGGACTGGAATACATAACGGCGCCAGACGTGGGCGTGATCGTGTGCATCCAGATCGACGCCAGAGTGGGTGGTACTTTGAACACCCACGGCCTCAATACCCGGCACACTTAAACGCTTGCGAATCCAGCGCGCGATGTTTTCATCGGTAGGCAGTGTGATCGTCTTGTTGAGATGGCTATAGTCAAGCGGTGCGATGCACTGTTGCAGGTGCTGCGTAAGCGTATCGACCTCAGCGCCGGGAAAGGGCCCCCAGCCGGCTGGCAGGCAGGCACGCACTTCGCCTAAAAAACTGTGTCCGTGCAACCCTGCAGCACGATGCCCGGCAGGCAGGCAGTCTACTATGCAGGCGGCTTCAAAGCCTACTGCTGCGACATACAACAATTGATTTTTCACGGAACGAGTCCGAACTTTTGATAAAGCGGATCCGCCACGCCGACCTCGGAAAAGCCTTTTGCCCTGAGCAGGCACGAATCGCAGTGTTCACAGGGCGCACCGGTTGGCAGCGGGTCGTAGCAACTTGTTGTTTCGGAAAAATCGACACCAAGCTCCAGGCCCTTGCGGACAATGTCTGCTTTGGTCACGTGCATAAGCGGCGCGCGAATGTTCAGTTTTTGACGACCCTCTACGCCTGCTTTGGTTGCCAGGTTTGCCATGGCTTCGAAGGAGGCGATGTACTCGGGACGGCAATCCGGGTAACCGCTGTAATCCATTGCATTGACGCCGACAAAGATATCTTCTGCACCGAGTACTTCGGCCCAGCCGAGTGCAAAACTTAAAAAGATTGTGTTGCGTGCTGGCACATACGTAATCGGTATGCCACCACCGATGTCTTCAACGCTATGCCCTTTCGGCACATCAATGTCCGCAGTCAGTGCCGAGCCGCCAAAGCTGCGCATATCCATATCGATAATGATGTGACGCGTGACGTTGCGAGCGATTGCAAATGCTTTGGCTTTTTCGAGTTCGATCGAGTGTCGCTGACCGTAACGAAAGCTCAGCGCATAGGCTTCGAAGCCCTCTGCCTGAGCGATGGCAAGCGATGTGGTGGAATCCAATCCACCACTCAGGAGGCAAACAGCTTTCTTCAATTTACTTCGCCGTTGGCATCACGAACTCAGCGCCTTTGCCGATGGTCTCGGGCCAGCGCTGCATGATGGATTTTTGTTTGGTGTAGAAACGCACACCTTCTTCTCCATAAGCATGCATGTCGCCAAACAAGCTCTTTTTCCAGCCGCCAAAACCGTGCCATGCCATGGGTACGGGGATCGGCACGTTGATGCCAACCATACCAACCTGGATGCGGCGACCAAATTCGCGTGCGACGTTGCCGTCCCGTGTGTAGCAGGACACGCCGTTGCCGAATTCGTGGGCGTTGATCAACTCGACTGCTTGGGCAAAATCTTTGGCGCGTACACAAACGAGCACAGGGCCGAAGATCTCTTCTTTGTAAATGCGCATGTCCGGCGTCACATTGTCAAACAATGTTCCGCCAGTAAAGAAACCTTGCTCATGTCCGGGCACTTTCAGGCCACGACCATCGACCACGAGTTTCGCACCTTCTTTGACGCCGGTCTCGATGTAGCCTTCGATGCGCTCAAGTGCCTGGCGGGTCACGATCGGACCCATTTCGGCATCAAGCTCCATACCGTTTTTAATTTTGAGTGTACGTGCGCGCTCGGCAAGTTTTGGAATGATTTTGTCTGCGACATCGCCCACCAATACTGCAACTGAAATTGCCATGCAGCGCTCACCGGCGGAGCCGTAGGCAGCACCGATCAGACCGTCAACGGCCTGGTCGATATCGGCATCAGGCATGACCACCATGTGGTTTTTGGCGCCGCCAAGTGCTTGTACGCGTTTACCAAGCTCGGCGCCGCGTGAGTAGATGTATTGAGCAATCGGTGTTGAGCCAACAAAGCTGATCGCCCGGACATCGGGATGCTCAAGCAGACCGTCCACGGCGACTTTGTCGCCCTGAACCACGTTGAATACGCCGTCGGGCAGGCCGGCCTGTTTGAAAAGCTCAGCCATGAACAGCGCAGCAGATGGATCGCGTTCGCTTGGTTTCAGGATGAAGGTGTTGCCAGTTGCGATAGCGACCGGGAACATCCAGCAGGGCACCATGCAGGGGAAGTTAAAAGGCGTAATGCCAGCAACCACGCCCAAGGGTTGCCGCAAGGTCCAGTTATCAATACCGGTAGACACCTGGTCTGTGAAATCGCCCTTGAGCAGCTGTGGCACGCCGCAAGCGAACTCGACAATATCGATGCCGCGCATGACTTCGCCCTGGGCGTCGGTAAAGACTTTGCCGTGCTCTTGCGTAATGATCGAAGCCAGTTCGTCTTTGTGCGCATTGAGCAGGGCCAGGAAATTATTCATGATGCGCGCGCGACGGATCGGCGGCATGTCTGACCAGGCAGGGAAGGCCGAACGCGCACTTGCCACGGCGGCGTCAACAGTCTCAAGCGTCGCTAATTCGACTTTACGGGTGGCCTGACCTGTGGCGGGGTTAAAGACATCCTGCGCACGCGCACCGGTGTCAGTCACAATTTTGCCGTTTATCCAGTGGGATACGATATTGGACATAACGGGCATCGGGGGATGTTTGGACATGCTCATTCCTTATGAAAGATGCGCAATTGTAAGATGGTTGGGTGCTTACGCCTGAACTTGGGTAAAATTTTACTCATTGTCCTTTTTTTTCGAATCCCAACGGAGTATCCCCCTCATCATGACTCAGCCTTTGTCTGGCAAAGTGGCGCTCGTTACCGGCGCCGCGCGTGGAATCGGGCGCGCCTGCGCTCTCAAGCTTGCTGCGGCTGGCTGCGATATCGTCGCCAACTACTACAACAGCTATGACGAAGCCGAAGCCGTCTGCGCCGAAGTGCGTGCGATGGGTCGCCGTGCTGTCGCTGTCCAGGCCAGTGTTGGGGTTCCTGACAGTGTCACAGAGATGTTTGAAGTGATCACTCAAGAATTTGGTCATCTCGATATCGTCATCAGCAATGCCGCCTCGGGTGTCCTGAAACCTGCGATGGATATGACGCTCAAGCATTTCCGCTGGTGCATGGAGACCAATGCGTTTGCGGTCAATCTGCTGGCCCAGCATGCCGCGCCTCTGATGAAAAACGGTGGTCGTATTATTGCCATGTCGAGTCTGGGTGCCCAGCGCGCCATGCCGCACTACGGATTTATTGGTGCCTCAAAGGCCGCGCTCGAGTCGTTGGTGCGCACACTCGCCCAGGAGCTTGGCCCCCAGGGGATCCGTGTCAACACCGTTTCAGCTGGCGTGGTCGATACGGATGCCTTGAGTCACTTCCCTAACCGGGATCAGGTTTTGTCAGAGTTTGCGGCGCGCACGCCAGTTGGCCCGAGCCTGCTGCCTGCCAATGTCGCCGATGCAGTCTATCTGCTGTGCTTGCCCGAGGCAGCATGGGTCAATGGTCATACGCTGGTAGTTGACGGCGGTTTTTGCATTTCGGGTTGATCAATATGACTTTCGAATCAGGTCTAGCAGGTAAGGTTGCAATCGTGACAGGCGGCTCGCGCGGTATTGGTCGTGCGATCGTTGAGCTGCTCGCCAGCCAGGGCGCGGTGGTCAATTTCTTTTACCGCGGTAATCAGGCTGCGGCGAATGAGGTGGTTGCAGCAGTTGCTGCGGCGGGCGGTCAGGCAACGGCTATTCAGGTTGATGTTGGGGATTCTGGGGCCTGCGCAACCGCTGTTGAGGAGATTGCCGATCGTTGCGAACGCATCGACATCCTTGTCAATAACGCCGGAATCGTGCGCGATAACCTGATGGCGGCGATGGAGGATGACGAAATCAGCGATGTCCTCAATACCAATGTAGGTGGGCTGTTTAACGTGACGCGGCCCGTCATCCCTTACATGATGTCCCAGCGCGCTGGACGGATCGTCAATCTATCTTCCGTCGCGGGTAACAAGGCCGGTCGTGGGCAGGCTAATTATGCTGCCAGTAAAGGTGCGGTTGATGCCGTGACGCGTGCCCTGGCCGTAGAGCTTGCGCCACGTAAAATCCAGGTAAATGCTGTCGCGCCCGGTGTGATTGAGACTGAAATGTCTCAACAAGTGCGGGATTTGGCCGACGATCAGGTTAAATCGCGGATTTTAATGAAGCGTTATGGCAAGGCGCAGGAGATCGCACAGGCCGTTGGCTTCCTGGTCTCTGACATGTCTACCTACATTACCGGACAGGTCCTGTATGTGGATGGCGGCTTTAAGATGGACTAGATGCAGGGGTTTTCCTCACATTTAGGTTAAAATAGGGCGCTTTTTTGACCAATTTCCGGAGTCCATCATGGCTGAAACAGTCATCACTAAAGAAGAAATCATGGCGGTTTTTCCAACCGTCCAGAAAACGATGGCCGATGCACTCGGCTGCGATGTTGATGACATCAAGCTTGACGTTTCCCTGATCGAAGGCCTTGACGCCGAATCCATCGACTTTCTCGATATGGTGTTCCGTCTTGAGCGCGCATTCAAAATCAAAGTACCACGTGGCAAGATCATCGAAGACGTCCGCGGCGATATGCCTGTTGAGGAATTTGAGCAAGGCGGTATCCTGACCGAAAAAGGCCTGGCCCGTCTGCGCGTTTACCTCTCCGAGATTGACGAGTCACGCTTCAAGACTCCCATGCGTGTTGATCACATCGCGCGTCTCTACACACCAGAAACCTTCTGCAAGCTCGTGGTTCGTGCTCAGCGCGTAACCCCTGCTGCTGGTTGATGGCTGTGGGTTCGGCGGGGGCGCCTCAGTCCTCGCCAGATTTATCCGATCAAAGCGTTGATTCATCCACCGTTGATTCATCCACGTCCAGGTTTGCCGCTTTTTCGTTTGTAGACTGCATCACGCAGATTGACGGCGTCAAACGTGTGACTGGACGCTACACCATTCCCGCAGATGCGAGTTACTTTCCGATCAGTCTGGTCGCTGAAGCGATCGGACAACTCGCCGCATGGGTAGCGATGTCAGCGGTTAATTTCCGCTTTCGACCCGTCGCTGCGCTAGCCGGTGATACGCGTATTTTTTCGCGTCCTCAGCCAGGCGATACCCTTGATTTGATTGTTGATATCGAGTCCTGTGACCAAGAGTCCATCACCTATCGCGGTCACGCCATGGTGGGGGATCAGAGGGTGTTGGAGCTGCTCGATACGCTGGGTTCCATGCTCGATATTTCTGAGTTTGATGACCCGACTGCACTGGCTGCGGATTTTGTCCGACTCACCACTGGCGGCCGGGCCCCTGGTGCTTTTAAGGGCGTTGCCCACCCTGTATTGACAGACTCAAGTCACGAGGCGGGGCAAAAACTCCAGGCCCAGCTTGACGTACCCCTCCAGGCGCCATTTTTTGAAGACCATTTTCCCAGACGGCCTGTTTTTCCAGCCACGCTCATGCTGGATGCACAGTTGCAGCTGGCCGCGCGCATTGCTGCCGAGGTTGCTGGCCAGCCTGTGCATGTCACACGCATCACCAATGTGAAGGTTCGCGCCTTTACTTCGCCTGGTGCAACACTTAATTTATTTGCCGAATCGGCTGCTCCGGGCGAGGATGATCCCGAACCCATCCTGGTAAAGGTTGGAGCCCAAGCTGACGGCCGCACGATTGCCGGTGCAAAGATGTTTTTTGCCCCAGATTCCGGAGAACACGCATGAGCGTAAGACGTCGCGTCGCCATTACAGGTATTGGCCTGGTGACACCTGCAGGATTGGATGCCGCATCGACCTGGGCACGTATCAAAGCCGCTAAAAGCTGCGCGGGTCCGATTACGATTTTTGATGCGTCGGGTTTTTCAACGCGTATTGCTGCTGAGGTGAAAGGCTTTGATAGCCTGCCACCGATCGATGATCGCAAACTCCTTAAATACGCCAGCCGTGCTCATCGTTTTGCCCTGGCTGCTGCGGATCAGGCGATCGCCGACGCAGGCATTCGTCCAACTTTGCAGGACGCCGCGCGTTGGGGCTGTGTGGTGGGGGCGGGGATGATGACGGTTGCCCATCCGGAGATCGCGGCCGTGCAGCATGCTGCTGCGCCTGAGGGCGATTTGATCCCGAACAACATTATGCAAGAGCCCGTTGCCAATGACGTGATGGCGTTTAGCCGCAGCTTGTCTACGGCAGGTGTTTCACTGTTGTTGCGGCGTTTTGGTATTCGTGGCTATTCCTCGACTGTGCATACGGCTTGTGCGTCAGGTGGTCAGGCCGTGGGCACCGCGATGAGACTGATTCGCCGCGGCCTGGCTGATCGCGTGCTCACCGGTGGTTTTGATTCAATGATTTCACCGGTTGGCATGTCAGGTTTCTGCCTGCTCTCTGCAGTGTCCTCCGATAATGATCATCCCGAGCGTGCTAGCCGCCCTTTTGATCTGACGCGTAATGGTTTCGTTTTAGGCGAGGGTGCTGGTTTTCTGGTGCTCGAAGAGTGGGAGAGTGCGGTTAAGCGCGGCGCCACTATTTATGCTGAGCTCGCAGGCGATGGCAATTCGCTCTCCTCTTATCGAATTACTGATTCGCATCCTTCAGGGGATGGGCCGATCCAGGCGATGCGTCGTGCGATCTCCGATGCTGGTGCGGATATGGCCGACATCGATTATCTGAACGCACACGGCACCTCCACGCCCATGAATGATCGCAGCGAATGCGCTGCGGTCAATGCGGTCTTTGGAGATCGCGCGAAAGAAGTCGGTGTGAGCTCAACCAAGAGTGTGATGGGTCATTTAATTGCCGCAGCGGGTGCTGTAGAGGCTGGTATTTGCGCGATGGCGATTCGTGATGGTTTGATGCCGCCCAATGCTAATTTGCAGCAGCTCGATCCTGATTGCGATGTGAATATCGTGCGCGATGTGCCACGCGAGCAGCGCATTGGTATGGCGCTATCGAACTCACTCGGATTTGGTGGCAGCAATAGTTGCCTCGCTTTCCGCCATCCTGATGAAACCGCGGCGCTTATCGCCGCAGGACGGTAATCACCATGAAACGCATCGTCATTACTGGCAGTGGCGCCATTTGCGGCGCAGGCACAGATCCAGCGAGTATTGTGCAGACCTTGGTCGAAGGTCGCGCAACAGTTGCCCCTATTACCGCTTGGGATGCACAAGCCTGGCCGTGTAAAGTCGCCTCGGAGGTTCCTGATTACAACGGTGGCAAACTGCTGGGTGACCGCAAGTTGCTCAAGCTTGTGCGTCGTTCTGATGTATTTGGTATTTACGCTGGTGGGCAGGCAATTGAACAAGCTGGCTTACCCGCAGCACTGGCCGCGCTCGACGAGACGGCTGCTGCGCACTATGCGGACCAGACTGGTTGCTATGTCGGCTCAGGTGGTGGCGCCTTTGAAGTCAATTACGATTACTTTCCGTTGATGGCCGAGACTGGCGGTAGTTTGCAAAAATTTGGTCAAGAGCTCCCGAATATGGTTAATCCAATGTGGTTGCTGCGCTCGTTGCCTAACAACGTGCTGTGCCACGTCAGTATTCGTCACCAGCTCAAAGGTCCGAACGGCTGCATTACTAATCACACTACGAGTGGCATGTTGTCCGTGATCGAAAGTGCCTGGGCGTTGCGTGAAGGTGATGCCGACCGGGTGGTCGCCATCAGTCACGATGCGCCAATCGAGCCACAGACATTACAGTATTTGGATCGTGTTGGTTTGATCAGCCATACCGCGTTGAGCCCCTTTGATGCCAGACACGATGGCTGTGTGCTGGGTGAAGGCGCCGCATCATTTGTACTGGAGACGGAAGACTCCGCTGCTGCACGTGGTGCCACCGTGTTGGCCGAGTACCTTGGCGGTGGAGACGCGTCCGAAGGCGAAGGTATCTTTTCCATCCGTAGTGATGGGGATGGTTTGTCGCGCGCAATCGAGGCTGCTTTGCTTGACGCAGGCCTCAGTGCTGTCGATGTTGGTATGGTCGTGACGCATGGGAATGGAACCGAGCAGTCCGACCGGTCAGAGGCTGCGGCATTAGTACGCATCTTTGGTCACGATATGCCGCCGGTTACGGCTTTCAAATGGTCGTATGGACATTCATTTGCCACCTCAGGTCTGCTCGATGCCGTGGTCGGACTCGAAGCTTGCCGTCAAAATATCGTGCCTGGTATCGCGTCGTTGCAAAAACTCGCAGAGGGTTGCGAGGGACTGAATGTATCTGCGCAAACGCGTACACCACGCAGCAATGTTGTCTTGATACTTTGCCGCGGCTTTGCAGGAACCAATGCTGCTTTGTTATTGCGCGCTGTTCAATAAATTTTGAAAGACGCGAATCAAACGGACCAGTTGCCTGATGGATGCGCTGTCGATACGGTAGAGATCGCGCGCATCGAAAGATTGATTCAGGCAATGCCTGATGATTTGCTCAAGCTTTTTTCCGCACAGGAAATAGCCGATGCTGGATCCGGACCTGGCCAGGCCGCCAGTCTGGCTGCCCGCTTTGCAGCAAAAGAAGCATGCCTTAAGCTATTTCCCCGTGAGACCGCACTCAACACCATCGTCGCAATGGATTTTTCTGTTGTCCGCGATGCGTATGGCGCACCGCATATCGCGGCGACACCTGCCGCTGAAATTGTGATGGGTAGACATTTGGTCGGTGAAATTAAAATTTCCCTGACACACACGGCAACCTCTGCAAGCGCCGTCGCCTTACGTGTGCCTAAACAGATCACGACCTCGTTCGGTGGACGGTTCATTTATAAATACCTGCCGTATCGGCGTCCCGTCATTCTCGAAAACCTCAATCGTGTCTATGGCGCCAATGTCAGTCAGGACCAGATTAAAGCGTTGGCGCAGGCGCACTATAGTCATTTACTGTCACTATTCAAAGAACTGATCGCCTTCAGGTTTCTGTCCGATGCGCGCAAAAAGGCTCTAGTGCGTGTTGAGGGTGTGCCAGAAATGATCGAGGCCTTTGAGGCTGGTCGCGGGATTTTGATTCTGACGGGACATTTTGGTAATTTTGAAGTGTCAACGGTGGCGGGCATTGAGCATTTCCCCCAGGTAAAAGGTCGCATCCACTTTTTACGTCGGCCGATCAAGCCTAAATGGTTAAGCGATATGCTCACGCGTCGCTTTAATCAGGCTGGATTTGGTGTGGTGGGCAGACGCGGCTCGCTGGAAGAAATCGTCTCGACGATCGAAAAGGGCGATGCCATCGTATTTCCTTTTGATCAGTTTGCCCGCAAACCAGAAGGCATTGCTGTTGAATTTTTTGGTCATGCTGCCGGTACGTATAAAAGTATGGCAGTGATAGCCCTGGCAACAGGAGCCCCTGTTATGCCTGCCGCCTCATGGCGTGAGCCAGACGGAACCCATGTACTTAAATTCTGGCCGGCTTTGCAGCCAGTACTGGATGATGACGTTGGTGCTGAAATTACCCGTAACACCCGTGCTTATAACGAGGCGTTAGAGTTAGCCATCGTGCGGCATCCTGAGCAGTGGTGGTGGGTCCATCGGCGCTGGAAAGATATGAAGCGCAAAAAATAAAAAACAAAAAAACCGGCATATGCCGGTTTTTTGCTGATACGTTACAAATCAACGCAATCCAATCAGGGCTTAATTGCTTTTCTGATTCTTGTCGTAAATATAACCACCGAGTACGCCGACAGCTGCGCCGCCAATCGCACCCCAAATCGGGTTGCCGCCAGCAATCGCTGTAATGCCAGCGCCAGCCGCGGCACCAATTGCACCGCCTGACAGTTCACGTTGCTGGGTGGTGTTCATGTTGGAACAACCAGACATGGTGAGTGCTGCGCAAACAGGCACGAGTAAAAGAAATTTTTTCATGATGAAACTCCTGAAATTCAAGCAAATGCGATGAAAATACAACTGGATTATTTCTTGCAGGGGTAGGTTTCACCCAGATAACGCAAGATCGTATCGGCAGCTGACAGCTGGTTGTATTTTGGATTGGCGGCAGTCCATTTCACGAAGGCATCAATATGTTCTTGGCGTGTCAGACCTGCACTTTCAGTGCAGATGAAAGGACGAGCCTTTTTAGGGTGGCGTGTGATGAGGTAAGTCTCGTAAACACCTTGTCCAAACCCATTACAAAAATTCTGTGCGGCGCCATCGGCTTTGTTCGTGCACATTTGTACGAACGCTTCGGTTGACGTTTGCGCTGTGGGAATTGAGGATGTTTTAGCTGTGCTTTGCGCCATGGCAGAAGCAGTTCCAGCGAGCACGATGCACGTTGCAGCAAGTATTTTTTTCATGTGAATCTCTCTGTAAAGTTGTCAATCGTATTTAAGCGTGCTCTGATCTGGAGCATGATGACAGACTCTATGTTAACTTTACGACTGTAGTTGTCAAATATTCTTTAAGCGAGACGCATGATGTTCAAGAAAATCTCTACAGCAGTTGTTGCATTCATGATGGTGGTCGGTTTAAGCGCATGTACTCCTGCGCCGACGGGGCCGGTTGAAATCCGTAAAGGTGTTGTTGAGCAGATTACTGCTACAACCATCAAATCCAATCACGATACAGGCGTAGGCGCTGTGATCGGTGGCCTCGGTGGTTTAGGTGTTGGTGCCTTGATTGGCTCCGGTACCGGTAAAGCTGTTGCGATGGTGCTGGGTGCGATCGGCGGTGCAGTGGCCGGTAACGAAATTCAAAAGCACTACGACAAACCAGTTGAAGGCCAGCAGATTTTTGTGCGTACAAGCAACGGCGTACTGGTCACAGTGACGCAGCCAACGGGCAATCTGCGCGTTGGAGAGCGTGTCTACATCGAAGGTGCAGGCACTGAAGCCCGCGTAGTTCCTCAGTAATCTCTGTCAAGTCATAAAAAACCGCTGCGTTTCAATGAAACGCAGCGGTTTTTTTACATCTTTTTACTACCGGTCAAACACGCTCAATTACGCTTTTTTGACCCAGGCGTTACACCAGCCTTTCGCTGCAACTTGCTTGCCTGGGAAGATTCCACAGGTGCCTGCATCAGCTGACTTGCTCATATAGAGCTGGCAGTTTGAGCAATTGTTGCCATCCGCGTATTTTGCGAATTTTGCCTTGTCGACTGTTGATGCATCCGCTTTGTAGCCCAAGCCAACCGCTTGTGGGTCGGTCTCTGCAACCATGGCTTGTGCACTGGCTTGATTGGTCATTGACAGTGAGGCTAAGCCTGCTGCCGAATAAATGATGAATTGGCGACGTGACGATTTCATGAACGTATCCTGAAAGTAACGCTGATTCCCCATAGAACCAGCGATTGCTATTTTAACAGTACCTAGTGAAAACCCTCAATTAGTCGACTATTCGTCGGACCCCCCCCGATTAATCGCAATTACTCGTTCGGTAACCCCCC
>CAINDJ010000337.1 GCA_903847325.1 uncultured beta proteobacterium
GTGCTGACGATCGGATATTACGATCGGCTGGGGGTGCCCCGTCTCTCATGACCTCAACCTCTCGAACCGCCCGGTGCGGACCCGCATGCCGGGTGGTGTGGCAGGGGCGCAATCAATTATGATTGCCCCCTATGCCGATTGAGGTTAGCGAATACCGGTCGCCTCTATCCATCCCATCCAGTGCGCGAACAGTAAAAATAAAAACAGGGCGACAGATAGCCCAATACGCACAGTGAGTGCGTTGACAGTTTTGTTGCTGGTACCTTTGTCGCGCATTAAATAAAACAATGCCGAGGCAAGGCTTGCCAGAATAATGATGAAAGCCAGTCCCACTACAATACGCATAAGGCCCTCCGCCTAAAAAAGGAATTATCGCAGACATGGCCGCATCGCACACCAAACTGCTCAATCTCATTGCAACGGTATTATTGGCGGGCACAGCAATCACTTGCATATCACTTGGACGCTGGCAGCTATCCAGAGCGCAAGAGCGCCAACAAATCGCTGCCGACATTGAGCGTGGCCGCTCCGGCGTGGCCGTAGATCTGAATGCAAACCCTACCGAAGAGCAATTGCAGCCGTGGCGTCCCGCACAGGCTGAAGGCGTCTGGCAGCCGCAATTTAACCTGTTGCTCGACAACCGTAATCTGGATGGAAAACCGGGACTTTGGTTGGCCACGCCCTTATTGTTGTCGGATGGGAGTGCTGTGCTGATTCTGAGGGGGTGGTTTGCACGTCCGATTGGAGCAGATATTTCGCCGGTCATTCCTACAGCTTCCGGGCCACACAAAATCACAGGGGAATTAGCGTTACGTGTGCCAAGACTGTTCGAATTATGGGGCGCACGCGATCGGTCTGAGAGTAGTTTGCCGGTAGATTGGCCACGATCTGAGGTAACGAAACAATCAATTGCCCACAGTCAGGACATGAGCACTCTGCCAAGATTACAAAATATTGACTTAAACGACTTGAGTAAAAGGCTGGGACTTAAGTTTTTACCTGTTGTTGTCATGCAAAAGGATGAGAATAACGACGGCCTTAAACGCGTGTGGCCCACACCTTCTATCGATTCGGACAAGAATATGGGTTACGCCATGCAGTGGTTTGGTTTTGCCGCGATTGCCGTGATCGCATGGCTAGGCTTCGCATGGCGAATATGGCGACGCAAAAAAAACCCATGACGACTAAAATGCAGAGGCTCGCCGCTCAATACTGAGTGCGCGACACAAAGTGAATCAAATAGTGAAAGAACAAGTGAAACAGACACAATTGAACCCAAGCGCAGCGAACCAGAACACGAAGTCCCGCTCCAAGACGCCGATGGTGATTATTTTTTTGCTGAGTCTGGCGCCCGTGCTCGCAGCAGTGCTCGTGTATTTCAATCCCCAGTTGCGCCCCGAAGGTAGTAACAATTACGGCCAGCTTGTGGAGCCCCAGCGTCCGATGCCCGCACCGGCGGACTTAGCGCTGACAACGCTGGACGGTAAGCCTTTTGATCTCAATAGCCTCAAAGGCAAGTGGCTACTTGTCGCAGCGGATGGCGCTGCCTGTCCCGATTCCTGCGCGCGTAAGCTCTTTATTTTGCGTAACTCACACGCAAGCCAGGGTAAAAACGTAGAACGCCTGGCGCGCGTCTGGTTTATTACCGATGACGCTCCCGTGCCTGAAAAAGTACTTGAGGCGTATAAGGGTACGAACATGGTTCGCGTGAGTCCTGAGCAATTACAAAAATTCCTGACGACGATGGGAGTGCAAGCCGCCACGCCTGCGGACGCGTTAGCGCAACCCATGTGGATTATTGATCCGAATGGCAACCTGATCATGCAGTACCCCGCAGAGGCAGAGCCAGAAAAAGTACGAAAAGATATCAGCAAGCTCGTCTATAACTCACGGATAGGCTAAGCATCATGGCAGATCAGGCGCAGGATCGGGCGCGTGCACGTTACAAAAAAATATTGTTTCTCACATGGTTTTTAACGCTTGATCTCATCATGTTTGGCGCTTTTGTCCGACTAACAGATTCGGGACTGGGCTGCCCCGACTGGCCTGGATGCTATGGCAATGTGACGCCTGTTGGTGCGATGACAGAGATCCGTCAGGCCGTCAGTGTGATGCCTGAAGGCCCTGTGACGTTGCCTAAAGCCTGGATTGAGATGGTGCACCGTTACGTTGGTGCGCTGCTCGGATTTTTAATTATCTGTATTTGCTGGATGGCCTGGCGTCATCGTAAGGCGTTTAAACAGACCCCTACATTGGCCATCGTCGCATTAATCGCAGTTTGCCTGCAGGGTGCTTTTGGTGCCTGGACGGTGACCCATCAACTCATGCCGGTTGTCGTAACAGGGCACCTGCTGGGCGGAATGATGTTACTGGCCCTGATGACCTGGCTTGCTGCACGTGAACGAGCGCATCTCCCCGTAGCAATCAGCATGCGGCGATTTACCGTCTGGATGGGGCTGGGTCTTGGTTTGTTATTTTTGCAGATTGGGCTTGGCGGGTGGGTGAGCACTAACTATGCTGCACTCGCTTGTATGGACTTCCCAACATGTCATGGCCAGTGGTTACCTGAAATGGATATTTCAAGTGGCTACTCCTTCATTCGCGGCCTGGGTGAAATGCCAAATGGCGAGATGATTTCCCAGCCGGCGCTGACTGCGATTCACTGGATTCATCGTAACTTTGCCTTCGTGGTTTTTGTTTATCTGGGTATCCTTGCCTGGCGCTTGCGGGGGGACCCCGGACTCAGAGGCCCCGCGACCCTGATGTTGATCTTATTGCTTGCACAATTATTAACAGGACTGACCACCATATTTTTTCAATGGCCCTTATTAATTGCTGTGTTGCATAACGGAGGCGCGGCAGGCTTGGTGCTCGCAAGCGTTACTTTGCTTGTTCGCCTTGATCGGGCTGGCTCAACAGCTTTGCCCACCTAACCGGTACAATCATGGCTGATTGCCTAAAATAGAAACCATGTCCAGCCTCGCAGCCACTTCTCCCGGTTTATTGCGTCAGTACCTCGTGCTGACTAAGCCACGCGTCACACAATTGGCCGTGTTTTGCGCTGTGATTGGTATGTTTCTGGCGACCCCAGGTTTGCCTGATATGTTGAAGGTCGTCGCAGCTACCGCTGGGATATGGTTGCTGGCAGCCGCTGCGTTTGCAATTAATTGTTTAATCGAGCAGCAGGTTGACGCGCGCATGTTACGTACCGCGCGCCGTGCGACCGCGCAAGGCACCATCTCTACTTTTCAGGTGCTGAGTTTGTCAGGCCTGCTCGGTGGCGCTGGGATGCTTGTGCTGTATCGCTGGGTCAATCCTTTAACAATGTGGTTAACTTTTGCCACATTTGTTGGCTATGCCGTGATTTACACGGTGATCCTCAAGCCGCACACCCCACAAAACATCGTGATTGGCGGCTTGTCGGGCGCCATGCCACCTGCGCTGGGCTGGGCTGCGATTGCAGATTCAGTGCCCGCCGAGGCATGGTTGCTGGTGCTGATTATCTTTATCTGGACGCCGCCACATTTCTGGGCGCTGGCCCTTTACCGAACCAATGATTATGCCCGTGCGGGTTTACCGATGCTGCCTGTCACACATGGTCAGCAATTTACGCGTTTGCATATCCTGCTTTATAGCGTTGCATTGCTTGCAACAACGCTCTTGCCTTACATCATTGGAATGAATGGCTGGCTTTATCTCATCGCAGCTTTAGTATTGGGTTCGATGTTTGTCCGTTACGCATGGCGCCTATATAAGAATTACAGCGACGAGTTGTCGCGCTCAATGTTTCGCTTTTCGATTCTGTATCTATCGCTGTTATTTGCCGCGTTGCTAGTTGATCACTGGCTAATTGTGGGTGCGTGAGAGAGGGCACCAGTCAATGAAAAGCCTTATATCCAGAGCCATGCGCCGTGCAGTGCTTGCTGTGATCATGATATGCGGTCTGGGCGCAGCGCTGACGGCTTGTGGTGATGCCACGACCTCATTTAAGGGTAGTGACATTACAGGTTCGCATCTGGGCCAGAAATGGTCCTTGACAGGGATGGACGGCAAAACCTACACCCCTGCGGATTTCAACGGAAAGGTAACGTTAGTTTTGTTTGGTTTTACACAATGTCCCGATGTGTGTCCGACCTCGCTGGCAGAGCTTACCCAAGTCATGAAACTGCTCGGGGATCTTGCCTCACGTGTGCAGGTATTAATGATTTCAGTCGATCCAGAGCGAGACACCCCCGAAGTTTTGCGTGCCTATGTCTCTGGGTTTGATCCCAGGTTTTTGGGGCTAACCGGGACGCCTGAGCAGATCAAGGTCGCGGCGGCAGCCTTTAAGGCTTATTACGCACGGGCGGCGACGGTTAATGGCAACTACAACATGGATCACAGTGCTAACTTTTATTTATTAGATACGAAGGGTGAGTCACGCGTGTTGCTTGCGAATAATGTCGGTGCCGAAAATATCGCCCACGATATTCGTGCCCTGTTGCGCTGAAGCGGTCGAGCAGAAACTAAGCCGTTATTTGGTAACTACCGCTCGCCATTCACGAAAAGCTTGCTGCGCGGTATCAGATAACTCGGATAACGGCAGAGATTGGCGGCGCTCAATAATCATCCGTGCATAGGGCGTAGCCAGGGCCGATGCCTCACGGCACAGGCGAAGCTCCTCCCCGACGGAAGGGCTGCGCTGACGCCAAAAATTGATGGCGGACTCGATCTCAGGTAGGGTAATCAAACTTTGCATTGCTCTATTGTCCCAGATTAATGCCTCAAGAAACGCGACACTGATGCAGCTCGGCAGGTTTTGTCGGATAAAACGGCAAGCTCGCTCTGCCCGATGCGGGTAATATCTCATACAGGGTCAATTGCCCGCTAATCAGTCATTGCCAGAAAGGATCCACTATGAGCGTATCGCCTACGAATCCCTTTGTGCTGCCCGGACTCGGTCAGACAGGAGAGCAAGCCGGAAATCCTTTGCTCGCCAGCATGGAAATGATGCGTCAGGCCTTTGCAGGTCTGGCGGGATCCGGCGGCTTTTCTGCCGGTATGCCATTGACCCCCTCGATGAATCCCGAAGACCTCGAGAAGCGCATCTCAGAATTAAAGACAGTTGAAAACTGGCTGAAACTTAATCTCTCCATGCTGAGCAGCACTATCCAGGGCATGGAAGTTCAGTTGGCGACGATTGCTACTTTGCGCTCATTTGCAAGCTCCATGAGCAAGACGCAGCAAGCGACTGGTGTGGATGCACCCTCCGCATTAGAGGTTATGCTGGGCTTGCGGCCTCAAACCCGCACGTCTCAATCGGAAACCAAAACCGAGCCTGCTGTACCGACTTCGCGCGAGACACAGCAGGAGCCTGCTGTAAGCACTTCGGCAGCAAGCAGTGCTGAACAGTCGCCACCACCGTCCGCTGAAGAATCAAACGCTGCGCCTGCCGCCGCGCGCGCCTGGTGGGATATGTTGCAAAAACAGTTCAGTCAGGTGGCTGCCGCAACAGCCGCGACATTGCACCACACGGCGGATAAAGCGCCTGCTAAAAAAGCGGCAACGAAAAAAACAACGACTGCACGGGCAACTAAAAAAACGGTTGCCAGTAGTGCACGCAAAAAACCACCCATTAAAAAATAATCTTTTACGCTTATGTTGAATATCGTCATTCTGGCCGCTGGGCTGGGCAAAAGGATGCAGTCCAATCTGCCCAAAGTACTGCACACGATTGCAGGTCGATCGATGCTCGCGCATGTGCTTGATGGTGCGCGTGCACTCAACGCGGATAGTATCGTGGTTGTCGTGGGCCATGGTGCGGAACAAGTCAAAACGGCCTTCTGCACGCAAACTGATCTGCAGTTCGCACTTCAAGAGCCTCAGCTTGGTACGGGTCATGCGGTGCAGCAGGCGATACCTTTACTAAAAGAGGATGGCGAGGACGATGTCACAATCGTGTTGTATGGCGATGTGCCCCTAGTCCAGCTCTCAACATTGCAGGCTTTGCTCGATGCGCGTCAGGAGGGCTTGGCTGTACTGACAGAAATTCTCCCGGACCCGACGGGCTACGGACGCATCGTGCGTGATCTAAATGGCAAGGTGCGCGCGATCATTGAGCATAAAGATGCTAATGAGGCAGAGCGAGCGATCAAAGAAGTGAATACCGGCATTATTGCCGCACCCACCGCAGCGCTTAAACGCTGGCTCGCACAGCTCAATAATAACAACGCGCAAGGCGAGTATTACCTGACCGATATTATTGGGATGGCTGTTGCCGATGGGGTGAACGTTGCCGTCGCACACCCTCAGGCTTCTTTCGAAACGCTCGGCGTAAACAGTCGCATGCAGCAAGCAGAGCTCGAGCGACTCTGGCAGTCCGAGCAGGCAAGACGTCAACTTGAGGCAGGCGTCACACTGGCAGATCCAGCTAGATTTGATGTGCGTGGGCAGTTAGTCTGCGGGCGCGATGTCTTTATCGATGTGGGTTGTGTATTCGAGGGCCTTGTCACGCTCGCGGATGGTGTGCGCGTAGGCCCTCACTGTGTTTTGCGTGATGCGCAGATTGGAGCAGGCACGCAGATCGAGGCGTTTAGTCATCTGGATCAAGCGCAGGTCGGACACGATGCGCGTATAGGACCTTATGCAAGACTGCGTCCGGGCGCAAAACTCTCGAATCACACGCATGTAGGTAATTTTGTTGAAATCAAAAACACCAATTTAGGCGAGGGCAGTAAAGCCAATCATCTCGCCTATGTAGGTGACGCTGATATCGGTGCGCGTGTCAATATCGGTGCCGGTACGATCACCTGCAATTACGATGGCGTCAATAAATTCAGGACAGTGATTGAGGATGATGCGTTCATTGGCTCGGACACACAGCTTGTCGCACCTGTGCGTGTGGGACGTGGCGCAACCATTGGCGCAGGTACAACGTTAACGGTGGATGCGCCTGCGGATCAGCTCACGATCTCGCGGGTCAAACAAACAACGATCGCAGGCTGGACGCGCCCAGTGAAAAAAGCCAAGTGAGTACTGTTGCTGAACCTGGTAAGGTAGAGTCACCGGCCGTAGAGCCAGTGGAAGGGCTGTCCAATCCGCGCAGGCGCTGGGCGGCTATGACGATGCTTGTTGGTATCGGCATGTCAGTGCTTGACTCCTCAATGTCTAATGTGGCGCTACCTACGATCGCGCGAGAGTTGAATCAAAGTGCTGCGGCGGTTGTGTGGATTGTCAATGCTTACGGTCTAACCTTGGTAATGACGTTATTGCCAATGTCAGCGATCGGTGAGCGTACGGGGTTTAAGCGCTTATTTAAATATGGGTTGGTGTTGTTTACGGTCGCCTCGATTGCAAGCTCTCTCGCACCTTCATTGCCATTTTTGCTTGTATGCCGTGTATTGCAAGGACTAGGTGGCTCGGCCATTATGTGTTTGTTTGGTGCCTTAGTCAGACATATCTACCCACCAAAGATGATGGCGCGTGGTATCGGCATTAATGCGATGATGGTCGGCGTGACCTCTGTGCTGGGCCCGACGATTGGTTCATTCATCCTGTCGGTTTCAAGTTGGCACTGGATTTTTGCAGTCAATATTCCCATTGGTTTGCTCGCCTTGCTTGGTGTTAAATATCTACCAGATGTGGCGCCCATTAAAGGTCGTTTTGACTGGTTGTCCGCCTGCCTGAGTATGCTGACAGTGGGACTGATCATTGTCGGTATCGATTACCTTTCAACCTATACCTGGCAATCATTATGCGTGATAATGCTGGGCGTTTTAACAGGTGTAGTGCTGATGCGTCGTAGTAATCAGCAAACTGCGCCATTGGTGCCTGTTGATTTACTCAAAATATCTTCATTGCGTTTCGCGATCGCAGCGTCTCTATGCACGTTCTCCGCACAGATGGCGACGTTTATTTCGTTGCCTTTCTATTTACAGCAAACCTTGCATCGCCCCCAATCATCGGTCGGCATGCTGATGGCTGCCTGGCCTATGGGGGCGGCACTGATCGCACTCGTGGCGGGGCGGCTATCAAATATTTATCCCGTCGCGATTCTCAGTGGTCTGGGAGCGGGATCGATGGCAACCGGTATTGCAATCATTGTCCTGATGCCAGAGTCGGCGAGTGATATCTGGTTGATGCTTGCGATGGGGCTTGCAGGTATTGGATTTGGATTCTTTCAGACGCCAAATAATCGCGTCATTATCGGCTCTGCCCCCAGACATCGTGCGGGAGCTTTGGGTGGACTGCAGGCAACGACGCGCGTGTTTGGTCAGACCTTTGGTGCGGCCATGGTCGCCTCGGCGTTTAGTCTGAGCAACACGGTTGGCCCGACACTTGGACTGACCGTTGGTATTACCTTTGCCACCATCGCAGTGCTTGTCAATGTAATTCGCCATCGTCAGGCGGGTGTATCGCGCAGCGAGGGCTGACGCAGAATGGCTCATCCACCCATGCGTATTTTGCAGATTAATACCGAGCGTGGTTGGCGAGGAGGGGAGAGGCAGACGTTATTAACAGCGTTGAATCAGCGTAAGCTTGGCCATCATGTTGAGCTGTTGGTTCACGCACAAGGTGAGCTTGCAAAAAGAGCAGTGGAGGAGGGTTTAAGCGTTCATCGCGTGCGTAGCGGTGCGAGCTTTGGTGTCTGGCTTGCGATGTATGGTCGACGATATGATGTATTACACGCCCAAACAGCCAAGGTCGTGTCGTGGGCTGTTTTCTCGAAACCATTTCATCATCGCCCGATCATTTTTTCCAGGCGTACAAGTTTTCCTGTTGGTTCAACCAAGTGGGCGACGCACTGGAAATGGCAGAATGTAGACCAGCTTGTCGCGATCAGTGAGGCTGCCGCTGCCGCACCCCGTGCGATGGGTCTGCAGCCCATTGTTATTCAAAGTGCCGTGCCCGCAGTTACACCCGCTCCAGAGCGCGTGAATGCGTTCGTGACCCAATACAAACTGGAGGGCAGACGCCTGGTAGGAACCGCCAGCGCGCTTTCACCAGAAAAGGATCCTATTACCCTGATTCGGGCTGCTGCAATTGTTTGCGCACAATTCGATGATGTCAGTTTTGTGCACTGGGGGGCATCTGGTCAGGCTAGTGCGGCCGCTCAGGCTTGTATAGACGAACTGGGTTTGCAGGGTCGGTACTTGATGCCAGGTTTCACAACTGCAGTTGAGCAACTCTATCCTGCGTTGTCAGTTTTTGTAATGACTTCAAAATTCGAAGCACTTGGTTCGAGTGTGCTCGATGCGATGATGCAGCACGTCCCTGTTGTGTCAACCGATGCGGGTGGGCTGAAAGAAACGCTCTCCAATGGGCGCGGCCTGCTTGTCGCGGTAGGGGATATCGATGCGATTGCGATCAATGTTATTGAATTGCTCTCTCATCCAGTAAAAGCGGCTGCGATGGCGAAACACGCTTATGCAGAAGTCAATGCAGAATATGATGTTGAGCGCATGGCGCGTCGTTATTTGAATGTGTATGCTTCGGTGCTGTCGCGCCGTTGAAAAATTAATCTGTCGCTGTCACAGTTATATGTGTTTCAAATTTACTGCGATACACAGAAAAAAAGCTCCTGACGTTTCGTACATTCGCTTCCGCGGTTAATGCACGGTGCACTAATGCGTGATACGCCGGCATGTCTGCCACTTGGGTAATTAATACAAAGTCTGGTCCTGTTGAGACCCGATAGCATTGCAAGACAGCAGGCTCAGATTGAACCCTCTGTTCAAATTGCTGAAGTCGCTCTGCCGTTTGCACATCCAGCGTCACTTCGATGATTGCCGTTAGCGTTGTCGCGACTTTCTCCGGTGCGACAATTGCGATCTGTTTCGCAATCACACCTGAATCAATCAGTCTGCGTACCCGGCGCATGCAGGTCGGAGGTGAGGCGTGTACGATTTCGGCAAGGGCCTGATTGGTCAGGCTGGCATCTTTTTGCATTTGAGTGAGGATGCGTACGTCGAGCTCATCGAGTGAGATGCTTATCATGGGTATTCCTTGAAAGTAAATAACGCTTTCTGTGAAATATTATTTCACTTAATCATATTAATGCTATTTAATTTCATAATTGATAAATATATGAAATTAAATTTCATTAGATTGTAGGCACAATACAGCCATCACTAGGAGAGTGCAATATGTGTGGCATCGTCGGTGCAGTGGCTTCGCGCAATATCACCCCAATTTTGGTCGAAGGCCTCAAACGGCTGGAGTATCGCGGTTATGACTCCTGCGGTGTCGCGGTCTTTGACAATGGCGGTTTGAGGCGTGTGCGCAGTACCGAGCGTGTCGCTGAGCTCGAGGAGCACATCGCCCGCGATCATGTTGCCGGTTTTACCGGGATTGCGCATACCCGTTGGGCGACGCACGGCGCACCCGTTACGCGCAATGCACATCCCCATTTTTCAGGGCATGGCAGCGATGGGCCAAGTATTGCTCTCGTGCATAACGGCATTATTGAAAACCATGAAGAACTGCGTACAGAGTTGCAAGCGCAGGGTTATGTTTTTGAGAGCCAGACCGATACGGAAGTGATCGCGCATCTGGTTCACCATCTCTATCATGGTGATTTGCTCGATGCCGTGCAACAGACGATTAAACGTCTGCATGGTGCATATGCGATAGCAGTTTTTTGCCGTGATGAGCCGCACCGGATCATTGCTGCACGTCAGGGCTCACCGCTTGTGATTGGTCGCGGAAAAAATGAAAATTTTCTAGCGTCTGATGCGTTGGCACTTGCAGGCACAACTGATCAGATTGTGTATCTTGAGGACGGTGACGTCGCAGACTTACAGTTAGGTAATGTCTGGATTATGGATCAGTCCGGCAAAGCCGTTACGCGCACAATCAATACTGTGCATGTGCATACGGGCGCAGCAGATTTAGGCCCCTACCGTCACTACATGCAGAAAGAAATTTTTGAGCAGCCCCGCGCCGTTGGCGATACGCTTGAGGATGTCGAGTCGATCACTCCGGAGTTGTTTGGTGATCAGGCATACAAAGTATTCAAGCAAATCGATCGCGTGCTGATACTTGCTTGCGGTACAAGTTACTACGCAGGATTAACAGCCAAGTACTGGATTGAATCGATTGCAAAAATACCTGTGTCTGTAGAAATTGCGAGTGAATACCGATATCGTGACAGCGTACCGTATCCCAGCACGTTAGTCGTCACCATCTCCCAGTCAGGTGAAACAGCGGACACGCTCGCGGCCTTAAAGCATGCGCGCGGTCTGGGCATGGAGCAGACGCTTACGATCTGTAATGTATCGACTAGCGCGATGGTACGCGAGTGCAAGCTCGCCTTTATTACGCGCGCAGGTGTTGAGATTGGTGTGGCTTCGACCAAAGCCTTTACGACACAACTTACCGCTTTGTTCATGCTCACGCTTGCGCTGGCGCAAGTCCATGGACAGCTCACCGATGCACAGGAAATAGAGCACGTCAAAGCCTTGCGTCACTTACCTTCTGCGATTAGCGCAGTACTCGCACTCGAGCCACAAATCATGGCGTGGTCAGATCGTTTTGCTGCCAAAGAAAATGCATTGTTCCTGGGACGCGGTATGCATTATCCGATCGCGCTTGAGGGGGCATTGAAACTTAAAGAGATCAGCTACATCCACGCAGAGGCTTACCCCGCGGGTGAGCTCAAGCATGGACCATTGGCGCTCGTGACAGAACAAATGCCGGTAGTGACGATTGCGCCAAACGATGCATTGCTCGAAAAACTGAAATCAAATATGCAAGAAGTCCGCGCACGCGGTGGCGAGCTGTATGTGTTTGCAGATGCGGGTACGAAGATTGTGAATAGCGAAGGCGTACATGTGATTCGTATGCCTGAAAACTATGGACCACTTTCACCGATCTTGCATACGATCCCCTTGCAGTTACTGGCGTATCACACGGCATGCTCACGCGGCACGGATGTGGATAAGCCTAGAAATCTGGCTAAGAGTGTGACGGTGGAATAGGTTTTCCAAAACGTATCCATGCGGTGGTTATATTTTTTATTTTGTAAGCGTTTAATGGCTAAGGGCAAGTAATAAAGTTTGCCAGGCTGTAATAAAGCGGGTCGGGAAATACAGCCCCGAGCAATTTAGGCAAAATTATTGGCAGGCTCTTAATTACGGGGTATTTCTGGCTTAAATAGCCAATTTGACTAAAATTATCTTTCTTATAATCGTGATTTATGTCTGCCTTCAAAAATTACCCCTCTCGCATCTAAATACGTTGATCTGATGTTCTTACGCTTCAAACAGTCAATCATTCAGGTTATGAGCCTCAAGCTTGCATTGCTTGCTCTTACGCTGAGTTTATTAGGCACTTTTTTCGCCAGCTATCAAATGATGCGCGATGTGCAGCGTCAAGCCTTGGTTTCATTTGAAAAAAGCTGTGATGAAATTGTTGTAAAGGTTGCTGAGCAACTTAGAGTTTATGAGGTCAGCCTGCGCGGCGCCGCCGGCCTATTAAATGCTTCAGAGACTATTTCACGTAAGCAATGGCATGCATTCATCCAGACTCTAAATGCTGACCATACTATTCCTGGCGTGACTGGCATTGGTTTTTCACAAATCATCTCACCTGAGCATTTGGCTGCTCACACCGCCCAAATACGCCAAGAAGGGTTTCCCAATTACTCTGTTCAGCCTGATGGCCAACGCAACCTCTATACATCCATCATTTATTTAGAGCCTTTTGAAGGTCGCAATCTGCGCGCCTTTGGTTTTGATATGTTTTCAGAGCCCATTCGGCGCAACGCCATGGAAAGGGCGCGTGACACGGGTGACGTGGCCTTATCCGGAAAAGTGCAACTAGTCCAAGAGGATGTCAAAGATCCTCAAAATGGAACCCTGATGTACTTTCCTGTGTATCGCAAAGACGTTCCATTGAGCACTGTTGCAGAGCGTCAGACAGCTATCATCGGCTGGACTTTCAGTCCCTTTCGGATGAACGACCTCATGACTGGGATCTTGGGTCAGAACATATCGGATACTCAATCTCAAAAAATTAATTTAAGAATATATGATGGCTTAAAAACTAATGCGGCAGCGCTACTTTTTGATAGCGAACCGAATCGTTTAAATAGCCTACCTTCGATACTGCATGTGCAACGTGAAATTCACTTTGATGCCGGAAGTGACTGGCTGCTTGATTTTGATGGGTATGGGGCGGCTGCGAGCATTGACTATGCCACAGTATGGATTACCCTCGTTTCCGGCATGATTATTACCAGCCTGATTTTTTGGCTCATGCTATCAGTCTCCAATACCAAACTAAAAGCTGTTCAGATGGCCAAGGGTATGAGTGCCAAGATCGAATCCCTTAATTCGCGTTTATCTATAGCGCTAGACGTTAATCAGGTTGGCGTTTGGGACTGGGACCTGATTAATGACGGCAAGTACTGGGATGATCGGATGTACGACATTTATGGTGTGAGCAGAGAAGATTTTGCGAGAGATTACTACGGCACCTGGAGCAAAGCAGTCCATCCTGAGGATCAAGAAAGAGTTAAGGCGCAACTAAAGGCTGCTCTTGATGGAGCGCAAGAATATAGCACTCACTTTCGGGTAGTTCTCCCCGATGGCACTATTCGACAGATTGATGCAGCAGCCACCGTAATTCGTAATGAGGTCGGCACGCCTACCCATATGGTTGGGGTCAATACGGATGTGACAAAAAATTATGTTGATCAAGAGAGGTTGAGGCTCGCAAATAGCGCCATTGCCAATGCCAATGATATGGTTGTTATTTGTGAGGCTGACCCCATCGCTCAAGTAGACCCTTGCATTGTATTTGTCAATGAAGCCTATACGAAGACTACGGGATATAGCGCTGCCGAGGTCCTCGGACAATCCCCCAGACTTCTTCAAGGACCCGATACAGACCGGGCCACACGGGACAGAATTCGCGCTGCTCTTCAGCAAAGGCAGCCCATTCGTGAAGAGGTGCTCAATTACAAAAAGAATGGGGAGCTATTCTGGTCGGACATTGACATCACTCCAGTGGCCAATGAAAAAGGTTTGTTTACTCACTGGATTTCGATTCAGCGCAATATTACCGAACGCAAATTAGCCCAAGAAAAAATCCAGTTAAGTGAAGCAAAACTGCGTGGCTTATTTGAATTAAGCCCGCTGGGTATTGCCAGGGCAGATATGAACGGACGATTTATCGAATTTAATGAAGCCTTTCGTGCAATGACTGGCTACACAAATCAAGAATTATTAAATATTGATTACTGGCAGCTCACCCCGAAAAAATATGAAGCGTCAGAAATCTCTCAGTTAAAAACACTTGAAGAAACGGGCCGCTTTGGCCCATATGAGAAAACATACCTTAATAAAGATGGAGTGGAAATCCCCATTCAATTAAATGGCGTGCTACTCAAAGGTGCAAAGGGAGAAAATTTCATTTGGTCGATTGTTGAGGACATAACTGAACGCATAGTGGGAGAGAAGGCCGCGCTAAATAAAAATTACGTTTTAGAAAAGCAAGCTCAAGAACTTAAAGATCTTTATGAAGGTTCGCCAGATGCCATCATGCTATTAAAAGATCACATCTTTATTGACTGCAATCCTGCAACCTTAAGTTTATTTGCTTGCAAAAATCGGTTTGATTTTATTGGCAAGCATCCGACTCAATTCTCGCCACCCACGCAGGCCAATGGTGAGGATTCTCTGGTGCTCGCTAATGAGCGTTTTGCAGAAGCCATTATGAAGGGTAGTTGCCTATTTGAATGGACGCATCGCAGGCTGGATGGTTCTGAATTTATCGGGGAAGTGCTTTTGAGCCCAAAAGCTGGTTCTGATGGGTCAATCGTTCAGGCAACCATTCGCGATGTTACCCTTCGCAAACAGACGGAAGATATACTTGCGCAAGCCAAAATCACCGCCGAAATCGCCCTTAAAGTTAAGACCGAGTTCTTAAGCAATATGTCCCA
>CAINDJ010000338.1 GCA_903847325.1 uncultured beta proteobacterium
AAAACAATACCAAGCTGATCGCACGCCCCGAGGAGACAATAGTGAGCGTCACATTCAAACCGCTGCATCCCACTTTCGCAGCTCAGGTAAATGACATTGATTTACGCCAAGTCGACGATCCGCAGACGCTTGCCGCATTACGCGCAGGCATGGCCAAATACGGTGTGCTGGTTTTTAAAAACCAGCACTTTTCCAATCAGGAGCAACTCGATTTCGCACAGCGCATGGATGGTGAACTACACGCTAAGACCTCTTCCTCTGTGCTGGCTAAAAACAGATTCGGTAACGAGGCTTTAACCGATATCTCCAATGTCGGTCAGGATGGTTCGATCTTAGGCGCCGAAGATCGCCGCCGTATGAACGGTATCAGTAATCGCATCTGGCATACCGACGCTTCCTTTGAAGATCCCGCCGGTCGCTACTCGATGCTGTATGC
This sequence comes from uncultured beta proteobacterium, assembly GCA_903847325.1. GTDB lineage: Bacteria > Pseudomonadota > Gammaproteobacteria > Burkholderiales > Burkholderiaceae_B > Zwartia. Next base: position 437 of record CAINDJ010000338.1, read on the forward strand.
GCGCAACATACCTCCCGTGCGCGCGGATACCCAGTTCGCCGATATGCGCTCTGCCTATCAGGCACTGGATGAAGAGACTCAAAAAACGATTGCTGATCTGCACGTCCATCACTCGATTGTGTACTCACGCCATACGATGGGGTTTGATTTTTCTGAAGAGGAAAGTGCAAAGCTCAAAGGCGCGATTCATCCTCTGGTTCGCATCTGCGCGGACAATCCATTGCCCGCACTGTATCTGGCATCGCACGCATCCCGCGTCATGGAGTGGGCAATCCCCGAGGGCAGACTGTTATTGAAAGATCTGATCGAACACGCCACACAGGCGCAATTCACCTGGTCGCACGAGTGGTCATTGAACGATCTGGTGATCTGGGACAACCGCACGACCATGCACCGTGCGCGCCCTTTTGACGACGTCAAATACAAACGAGAACTGACCCGCGTCACCACACTGGACTTGCCGCACAGACAAGCCGCTTAGTGACGCAACGCGGGTAAAAAACTTTCTCTCAAATAAAAACTTCGCGCCGGCATTAAGTCCCGACGCGAAAGCTTGATTGCATCTTACGCAGCAATGCGATCACGCTCTGCGCGACGATACGACCTGTTTTCGGATTTTCAGACGGGATGTTTTCCATTGTCATCGTGAATTTCGCTGCGTCAGAATCCACCACGATTGAATGCGTATTGCGCACAACAGTCGGGTCCGCCCAAATTTCGAGCAAGGTATTTTCGGGACCAATACCTGACAGGGCGAGCGCAACCACAACATTCAGATTCGCCGGAAATCCCTTAGCCGCATCGCGTGCATTACCGGCAAATACCAGCTTGGGTTCTGTCAGCCCCTCAATACTGATGTTGTTTTCAATCAGGTGTGGCGCACCTGCCAGCCCATTAGGCGGCTTGCGGGTGATCATGCGCACCGAATTGATCTTACCCTCAGCCGCGGCAATCATCGCATCCAGACCAATCAGCGCGCCAGTCGGAACATGAATAATGCCGCCCTCTTTCTTGGCCATCTCAATGAGCTCAGGATGAAAGAGCAAGGCACCAACAGACAACACGATCACTTGCTTTTGTGCTTTTAAAAATGGGCCGACAATTTCAGGCAATAACGCTGCCGGTGCGCATTCGATCACGAGATCAGCTTCTTTTTCAAGCTCGCCAATCGATAACACTTTCACGGGGTGAGCCAGTGTATTTGCAAAAATTTGCGCGCGCGCTTGATTTTTAGCTGAGACCGCGGTCAAGACGATACCGGGCACACTGCCCTGCGCAAGCGTGGTGGCAATCGATTTGCCTATTGCCCCCAGGCCGGCAATAGCGATACGTAAAGGTTTGGATTGCTTTGTGTCAGACATGTGAATTAATCGATTTTCATATTGGAAGATTTCACTATTTCAGCATATTTTGAGATTTCACTCTGGATATGCTGACCGAAGGCGGCTGGGCTGCCGCCGAGTATTTCAATTCCGCGCTCAGACAGATTTTTTTTAATCTGAGGATCTGCCAAGGCCTGATTCATCCACGCATTCATGCGATCGACAGAGGACTGTGCCGTATTGGCAGGCGCGACGATCCCGTACCAGGAGTCTGTTTCAAACTTTGGCAGCCCCTGCTCAGCAATCGTCGGGATTTCTGGTGCGAGAGGCGCGCGCGTGAGATATGTCGTACCAATCGCTTTGAGTTTGCCAGACCGTATATGAGAAATAAAATCTGGCAAATTACCAAACATCAGATCAATATTGCCGCCAAGCAGATCATTCAGTGCAGGTCCTTGCGCTTTATAGGGCACGTGCACCATATCAATGCCGGCCATGGATTTGAGCATTTCACCAGCAAAGTGCGGGGTCGTCCCGTTACCGAAAGAACCATAAGACAGCTTGCCAGGATTCTGCTTTGCGTAGGCGATCAGCTCCTGGAGATTATTGACAGGCAGGTCTGCCCTAACGGCCAGCACGTTTGCCGTTCGCGCCAGGAGGATAACGGGAACTAAATCCTTGCGCGTGTTGTAAGGCAGGCTTTTTACCAGCGTCTGATTCACTGTAAAACTATTGGCAACGCCACCGAAAGTGTGTTGATCCGTCGCTTTAGCCACAGCATCCACACCAATCACAGTCCCTGCCCCAGGCTTGTTTTCAACAAACACGGGCTGACCGGCGAATTTCGACACGTCGGGTGTCACAAGGCGGACAACCGTATCGAGTGTGCTCGCGCCGCCAGGAAACGGAACAATAAAACGCAGGGGCTGTCCAGGCCACTGCATTTCAGACTGTGCTAGCACCCCACAAGACATCAACAATGCTGCTAGACCACTCCACAATCTGAAACGCATGGCAACTCCTATAGGATTAACTCAAAAAAGGTAGTGAGCGAATTCGCTTACCCCCTGCGGCAACAATTGCATTCGCAATCGCTGGTGCAGCAAGAGGCGTGCCAACCTCACCCATACCAGATGGTTTTTCACCCCCAGCCATCACTGTGATGTCCACGACGGGCGTTTCGGACATTCTCAGCATAGGGTATGAGTCAAAGTTCGATTGCTGCGCAGCGCCATCTTTGAAGGTGATCTTGTTTTTCATCGCAGTTGAAAAGCCCAGCAACAAACCACTTTCAATTTGAGCCTTGATCTGATCTGGACGCACAGCCACACCAGGATCCACAGTACAAGTCAACTTATGGACGGTAGGTTTACCATTTTCAAGTGAAACCTCAGCAATCACGGTGATATAAGCTTCATAGCACTCCATTTGCGCCACACCCAAACCGTGACCAGCTGGCAATTTTTTACCCCAGCCTGCTTTTTCAGCAGTTGCAGATAAAACCTTTTGTGCACGGGGATGTTTGTCCAGCAGACTCATGCGGAACGCGACCGGATCTATTCCGGCCGAATGGGCGAGCTCGTCCATGAACGACTCAACCGCAAAGGCGTTCAGGTTGTTACTCACCGCACGCCAGTACCCGACACGGATTCCCGTATCGTGAATCACGTTTTCAGCACGATAGTTGGTGATGTTGTAAGACAGGTTGGCAGAACCTTCGTTCATGTCAGGATCGCTACCAGCGACTACAAGCTCAGGAAACGTGCGCGCAGTCACCGAAGGCGACGTTAGCTTGGAAGCTAAGCCCGTGAGCTTGCCGGCGGCATCAAAACCACCTGTCATCTGGCTCAGGCTGATAGGTCGGTAGAAATCATGCGTCATATCGTCTTCCCGACTCCAGATCATCCGGACCGATTTACCAGAGGCTTTCGCAATCGATGTTGCTTGCGCAACGAAATCGTTTTCGAGCCTGCGACCATAGCCACCACCGATAAACGTCGTATGGATAAATACTTTTTCTTCGGGCAATCCCGAGGCCGCCATCGCAGCACCCTGAGCGCCTTGCTGGAACTGAATAGGTCCCCAGACATGGCACTCGCCATTTTGAATACTGACCGAACAATTGACAGGCTCAAGCGTCGCATGTGCCACAAACGGCATGTGGTACTCAGCGGTAATTTTCTTAGCCGCTCCTGTCATCGGGGCGTCTACATTACCCGCTTTGCCAATGATCGCACCTTTTTTCTTACTGGCTTGGCGTAATCCTTTTTCGATCGTGGCCATATCTGCCACAGGTGCGGTATCACCGTTATCCCACACGATACTGAGCAAATCACGGGATTTCTTTGCGGTGTAGTAGTCACGCGCGAGCACTGCCACACCATCTGGCACTTGGACAATGGCCTCAACGCCCTTAACCGCTTTAGCCGCCGTCGCATCAAAGCTTTTAACCTTGCCACCGATGACAGGACTCATGGCCAACGATGCTGCAAGCATATTAGGCTCACGCACATCCACGCCGAACTTTGCCGTACCATTAACCTTAGCCGGTGTATCAAGTCGAGGAACATTCTTGCCGATGTATTTAAACTGGTCTGGTGTTTTGAGTATTGGCTTACCAGTGTGCTTTTGACGCGCGGCATCCGCTGCCAGCTCACCATAGGTTGCCTTGCTAAAACCTGACGTCACCACACCACCGCTTGCTACGCATGTCGAAGCCGCGACATTCCATTTTTGTGCAGCGGCTGCGATCAACATCTCACGCGCCATCGCGCCTACCGTTCGCAACTTGATCCACGCATCGCGCATAGACGTTGAACCGCCCGTCATCTGCACTCCACCCAGTGCATCATTGCCATACAGCCTGGCGTTGGCAGGAGCCATGTCAACTTTTATTTTTTCAATCGGATAATCAAGCTCGTCAGCGATCAGCATCGTCATCGAGGTATATACGTCTTGCCCCATTTCGGAACGGGCAACAAAAACCCGCACACTGTTATCGCTATTAATTTGCAACCAGGGATTAGATAAACCTTCTCCCGCAGCCACTGCGATATTGTCTTTAAAAGAAAAGCCAAGCAGCAATCCTGAACCCAGAACTGACGTGGATTTGATAAATGACCGACGGTCCATATTTAAATCCTTTAACGTGGTCAAGCAATGTTTTTGGCGGCTTGCACAATGGCGCGACGGATCCGGGAGTAAGTAAAACAGCGGCAAATATTGCCGTCCATCGCTTCGGTAATTTGCTCGTCAGTCGGATTTTTATTTGTGGACAACAACGCTGCAGCGGACATCATCTGACCACACTGGCAATAGCCGCATTGCGGGACTGATTCGGCAATCCATGCATCCTGAATAGGCTTAGCAATCGCTGGCGGCAGGCCTTCGAGGGTAGTGACTTTTTTACCGGTCGCGGCACTGGCGGGGGTGACACAGGAGCGAATAGCCTGTCCATCGATATGGACCGTGCAAGCACCGCACAGGCCGGCGCCACAACCGAATTTGGGCGTAGTAATGTTCAAGTGATCGCGCAACACCCACAACAGCGGTGTACTTTCATCGCCATCAAAATCGACCAATTTTGCATTTACATCGAGTTTCATATCAACGCCTTAAGATTATTTTTTTGCTTAAATACTTTTTTATGCAATTAGAAAAATACGCTGAAAGCGAAGGAACTGAACATTGCACCAAGCCTACTAATAACGCAAACCAAGGGATGGCCTGAGGTCTGTCTATACGAGATGGGCAACTGAAATAATGAGCGTCAAGCCCGCATAAATAAGCGCCCCGCCGCCGAGCATCGCCATTGCGACCCAGATGGCCTGCAATTCGTTTCGGGGCTTATATCTCTGGATCACTATACGCCCTAACAGAGACATGATCGCCAGGCTGTATAGAAATGAAGCCACCTGTACTAATGTCTCGTTCAAAAGTGAGAAACCAAGCATAAATAGCGCGGTTCCAACCATAAAGGACAAAAGACCGACAACGTATCCTAGAGCACGAAAAAACGTAATACCGCTGAATTCCCAGTCTGAAGATGTCTCTTCCATACCAACAGAGGGCGTTTCCTGACCTGAATCAGTCATTTCAAAATTATTTTTTTGCATTTGAGGGCTAAAATAGGGTTATTGCGGATTGAATAGCTGCACCGACTCAAAAACAAGGAACTCTTATGATCAAGAAGCTAGCGGTACTGGTATTTGTTGCCTTATTCGGTTTTGCTCAGGCTGCTCCAGTAGCTGCCCAAACGGCTTCTTCTTCGACCTCTCAGTCGAGCGCCAAGAAAAGCTCAGCAAAAAGCGGAAAATCGACCAATAAAAAATCAAGCAAGAAATCAACCAAAAAGACTAAGTCAAGCAAGTCCTCAAAGTCTGGAACATCCACTAAAACTAGCTGATAACATTATTGTAGTGTCCAACCTGTTCACTGCGACTGATTCGTAACAACAGGTTGCTCATTTCATATTAAATACCTGAAAAAAAGCCGGAATAAATTCCGGCTTTTTTTATTAAGTTACGAGAGATCGCGATGCGTCAACGGCTCAATTTCTCGCCATTCATCATCAGTAAACACCCGCGAGCGCGTCAAAAAACCTTTACCCTCTGATGCTTCAAGTGAAAAGGTGCCACCATGGCCGTCGATCACATCAATAATCAGCTGCGTATGTTTCCAATATTCATATTGTGATTTGCTGATGTAGAACGGCACATTACCAATATGTCCCAGCAGCACGTCGTACGCACCAATCGTCAAATCCGTAGGCAAATAGCAATTAGCCGCACTGTTATCGCAACATCCACCAGACTGATGGAATATCAGTTCGCCATGCTTTTGCTTGAGCACTTCGATTAAATCAAGCGCTTGCTGGGTGGCGACTACACGCTCAACCATAGACTGCCTCCCAAATGAGTATGCTCACTGAAGCGGCGCTGACCGCCTCAGCCAGAACTTACGATCAGAAAAAGCCCAACTTATTCTCGCTGTAGCTCACCAGCAAGTTCTTGGTCTGCTGATAATGATCCAACATAACCTTATGGGTTTCACGACCGATACCAGACTCTTTATAACCACCAAAGGCCGCGTGCGCAGGATAGGCATGATAGCAATTCGTCCATACACGCCCGGCCTTAATCGCGCGTCCCATACGATAAGCCACATTGCCATTACGGCTCCATACCCCAGCGCCCAAACCATACAGCGTGTCGTTGGCAATTGCCAGTGCTTCGGCTTCATCTTTGAACGTGGTGACGGCTAAAACAGGCCCGAAAATTTCCTCCTGAAAAATGCGCATTTTGTTGTGACCTTTAAACAAAGTTGGCTGAACATAATAGCCACCCGCCAAGTCACCTTCCAAGTGCGCTTGCTCACCACCCACCAGTACTTCGGCCCCTTCTTGTTTACCGAGATCCAGATAAGAAAGAATCTTGGTCAACTGTTCTTTGGATGCTTGTGCACCCATCATGCTGTCGGAATCCAGTGGATTGATGTGTTTGTAATGAGTGGGATGTGCCACATTTCTCTTGTCGTGGTTACACGTCACAATCGGAAATGCACGTTGCTGCCAAGCGTTTGATCGAACGCGAGAAGGCTGGGAAGCT
>CAINDJ010000339.1 GCA_903847325.1 uncultured beta proteobacterium
AATAAACCCCTGAATCCTTACCGTTGTTCCTAAGCCAATCGTACCTGCCATCTGTACCAGATCTCCCATCACCAGTATTTGTAGCGCGAACGCTATACGGCGTGGAACACCTGCCTCAGAGACTTCCGACTCATGTGAAAGCAAGAACTCTAAAACCGGGACGCCTGCTGGTGTGTACCTCACGGGCGATTGTTCTAGGACCTGACCTTCTACTTCGAGCCGATTCACGGCAGACCTTTGATGTGCTTAATGAACTACGTACTTATTCAGCGTCGTCTGCTGAGACTTCAGCAGAAGCTTTACGTGCTTCGTCGCGCTCAACTTGCTTCATCATGATCGATGGCTCTGTCTGAGCAGCTTTCATCTTGATCACGAGGTGGCGCAAGACTGCGTCGTTGAAACGGAAAGCATTCTCGAGTTCGTCGAGAGTTGTCTGACCGCATTCAATGTTGAAGCAGATGTAATGGGCTTTGACCAGTTTCTGAATAGGGTAAGCCAGTTGACGGCGGCCCCAATCTTCCAGACGGTGAACTTTGCCACCCTGTGAGGTCACCAGAGCCTGGTAACGCTCAACCATAGCGGGAACTTGCTCGCTCTGGTCGGGGTGAACGATAAAAACAACTTCGTAATTGCGCATGCAAACTACTCCTGAGGATGTCTGGTGTGCTTAAACACATCACCAGTGGCAGCCCGCCAAGCCAGAAATCCGGTTGGTCGAGCAAGAAAGCCTGCTATTTTCGCTTATTAAGGGATTTTACGCAAGTGGAAATACGCGAAGCCCTTGAATTTTCAGAGAAAACAGCCGGAATATTTTCAAAATGACACAGAATCTAAATTATTAATGTTGAGCAACCTTAATTAATCTTGAGTACTGATCAATCAAGCATAGAACCCAATCAAGCATAGAACCGCCGTCGAATGGTGTGCTCAATCCCGGCAGCATCCAGTCCGACACCTGCAAGCAAGGCCCCTTGCTCACCATGATCGATAAACAGATCGGGCAAACCAAGTTGCAATACCGGGCAGACCAGCCCAGACTGATTCAGCGCCTCTGTTACAGCACTGCCGGCTCCGCCCATGATCGCCCCCTCCTCGATTGTGACAATGCCCTCATGACTTGCGGCCATTTCACGGACCAGGTCTTGGTCAAGTGGCTTGACAAAGCGCATATCAACAACTGTCAGGTCAAGTGCGTCGGCAACCTGCATGGCGGCCGGTAAAAGCGTACCAAAAACCAACAGCGCGAGCTTGGAGCCCCGTCTGCGAATAATTCCCCGGCCAACAGGTGCGACATCCAGGCCAGGCTGCACCACTGCACCGCAACCTGCACCACGCGGATAACGCACCGAAGCTGGGCCGGGATATTGATAGCAAGTCGAGAGCAACAGCCGGCACTCGTTTTCATCCGAAGGGGTCGCCACAACCATATTTGGAATGCAGCGCAGAAAAGCAATGTCATAGTTGCCGGCATGGGTTGCACCATCTGCACCAACCAGACCCGCACGATCCAGAGCAAAGGTCACATCAAGATTCTGCAGAGCAACATCGTGGATGAGCTGATCGTAGGCACGTTGCAAAAAAGTGGAATAAATCGCGACAACTGGTTTTTGACCTTCGCAGGCAATACCCGCGGCAAAGGTCACCGCGTGCTGCTCAGCAATACCCACATCAAAATAACGGGTCGGAAAGCGACGATCGAATTCGACCATGCCACTGCCCTCACGCATCGCGGGAGTAATACCAATCAGGCGAGGATCGTGATCCGCCATATCGTTCAACCAGCGACCAAAAACCTGGGTAAAAGTGGTCTTGGGTATGGTCGTG
>CAINDJ010000340.1 GCA_903847325.1 uncultured beta proteobacterium
GTCACAAATAATTATACAAGGGCAATATGAACGGAACATGAACACCAAAGAGCTTTTTGCCCATTTTTTACTAGCGCACATTGCTCAATTTGCACAATTAATGAGCAAATATTCGTGTAATTGAATCAATTGCTGCGTTCACGTTGTGTTTATGCGCATCGTTTCAGGTCAATGCGCAGGAAACCTGTCAAACCGAGGTTTTACAGACGCCCGCAGGCCCAGTATGTGGCGTGCTGGATGACTCGCTGAATCCTGTCAGTATCGAAGTTTTTCGCGGGATCCCTTTCGCACAGAGTGTTGCGGGCGAAAATCGCTGGACAGCGCCAAAGCCCAGACCGAAATGGACATCAACGTTCGTTGCTTCGCGGTTCGGTTCGGCCTGTGCGCAGAGTGGATTTTATGGACCAGGCAGTGAGGATTGCCTGTTTCTAAATGTCTGGAGACCGAAGGATGTTGCCAGCCAGGAAAAACTCCCTGTCATGGTGTTTATTCATGGGGGAGGTTTTTATAGCGGTTCATCTTCAGACCCTCTATACGATGGCTCCCGCCTTGCTTCGAAAAATGTCATTTTTATATCGTTTAACTATCGTTTAGGTGCATTAGGTTTTTTGACAACAGCAAGCAGCCAAGGGAGCAATTATGGATTGCTTGACCAGCAATTAGCCTTGCGTTGGGTGCAAGATAACGTCGGAGTTTTTGGGGGAGATCCCGCTCGCGTGACCTTGGTTGGGGAAAGCGCAGGCGCGATATCGATTGGCTTGCATCTTACGGCAATGCCAGAGAGTAAAAAACTATTCTCTGGTGCGATTATGGAAAGTAATCTGCTCGGTATACCTTTTCGCAATCTTTCAGAAGAAATAGGCGATTCTGATTTGTTTACTGCTATGGCTGGGTGTTCTGATATTCAGTGTTTAAAAATCATGAATGTTAAGGATTTAGTGGCGGCCTCTGATAAATTTCGAGCCCAAGCAGGCCTTGTGTTGAAGGACCATCTTGCCTCCGTTGATGTATGGGAACCAGTCATCGATGGTCAGACAGTGCGTTTGCCTGCGCTACCTGTCGCGCAAGATACGCCTCAGAAACCGGTATTGATCGGTTTTAATCAATATGAAGGGACTATTTTTGTAGCACCTTTTGCCGGCCTTCCTGCTTCTTTTTATCCTGAATGGCTTTACAGTTTATTCAACAATAATATGAAGTCGATCATGCAGGCCTACCCGTTAGTGTCGGCAAATCCAGTCGAGCCTGCGGCTCAGGTTTTTACAGATTACGTGTTTGATTGCTCTGCTGCAGATTTTGTGTCTGGTTTTGCTCAGGCATACCGTTATGAGTTTACGCATAAACCTAGTTTCAATATGTTGCCCTTTAAAGAATGTGATAACAAAGCCTGTCACACAACAGAGTTACCTTTTGTATTTGGCAATGCAGATCTGCTGGTATTGCCAAATGGCGAAAAGGCGAAATTCACTGCTGATGAGGTTCAACTCTCTGAATCAATGCAACGTTATTGGACCAATTTCGCTAAAACAGGAAACCCATCATCTGGCACCGATGTGCCAGTGGCATGGCCACTGGCTTCCTCAACAAAATCAGGTGTTTTAAAACTTGCCTGGCCCATTATTGCAGGGACTTCTACTGCAGGTCGACAATGCGAGATGTGGAACAAAATTGGATACCCTCCGACGGGTAATATTTCACAATGAGTGGCTGGGTTGGAAATCCCCTGGCAATTTCATTGCAAGGTCAACTCAGTTCGAGTTCCTGTTTGGCATCGAACCGTACTGTTTCTCTTGAACGAAACAGTGTGCATGTCTGGTTTGCAACCTTCAGTGCGATGAGTCCTGCGCTCGAATGCTTTACCAGCACGCTTGACAGTACCGAATCCTTGAGAATGTCGCGATTTGTGTATGAACATCTGCGCGTGCGTTTTGCACAAGCGCATGGATTGTTGCGTTTGCTGCTCTCAAGGTATGCAGATTGTTCTCCTGGAGAATTGGTTTTTAGCCAAGGCACGCACGGCAAACCTTCACTCGTCAACGCGAAAGGTTTGTCGTTCAGCTTGTCACACTCGGGTAATGGTGTCGCGATTGCAATTGCAAGAGACATCGATATAGGCATCGATATAGAGGAGATCAAACCTATTGAGGATCGTGACGGTCTGGTCGAGCGGTTTTTTTCTCCTGATGAATTTAGTTGCTACAAACATTTACCACCCTCAATGCAGGAGTCTGCTTTCTTCCGGCTATGGACGCGTAAAGAGGCCTTTGTGAAGGGCCTTGGACTCGGGCTGTCCCATCCGCTTGATTCATTTTCTGTGGGCGTTGATGTGCCGGTTAGTCTCGCAGGACGAGACACGAGCCAGTGGTCTTTACATCACCTTGACCCGCGCAGTGGTTTTGTTGGCGCCCTTGCTGTGCGCAGTCACGAAGTCTCTCTATCAGGGGGGGCTTTGCAGTTATTCCCAAAAAATTTATCTGGAAATTTAATGTCATGAGTCATTTATCCAAAAAGTTTCGCTGCATCATTTTTGGTGAAGAAGGTACATTGGCCGCGCGCTGCGCCGAGGTTCTTCGCGAAGCGGGGCATGAAATAGTGGCCATGGTGACACCATCACCACAAATTGCATCGTGGGCAAATGATAATGATGTGCGCGTCCTTGCTCCTGGCAAGCATCTTGCCAGTGAATTGAATCGTGTTGCGTTTGATCATCTTTTCAGTATCGCAAACTGGCAGATTATTCCCGCTGATGTCTTGGCAATGGCCAGTGGCCTGGCCATCAATTATCACGACTCACTGCTGCCTGCCTATGGCGGGGCAAATGCCACTGCATGGGCGATCGTCAATGGCGAGCGTCAGCACGGGATTAGCTGGCATTTAATGACAGAAAAAATCGACGCTGGCAATCTTGTTGAGCAACGGCGTTTTGACGTGGATGCGGATGAGACAACGGCTTCTTTGAATGCAAAA
>CAINDJ010000341.1 GCA_903847325.1 uncultured beta proteobacterium
AAAATAGATCTTTTCTTCTGCTAAAAAAAGTTTTGCTCGCCTTCTGCATGGCGGCCTGCTTGTTTTACCAGGCAGCCGTCCCGGCTGCTCAAGCCAGGGGAGGCGCAGTTGCAGCGGCTGATGACCCGACTCCGCCAACCTCAACGGTTAAGCTGACAAAATCACCATGCTGCGTGGCAGCAATTTTAATAACAGAAGGGCTGCCCGCATACTTCAAAGCATTGTCAATCAAATTGGCAACGATTCCGGCTAATAAATCTTTATCGCCGGCGATGGATGGATCGCCTGAGATATCAGTCAAGATCGTGATCCCGAGCTCCTCAGCCGCGGCATCGTACAGCTCCAGTAAATTCGTGACGACCTGTCGAATAGACACTTGCTCAAACGGTTGGCGTCTCGTACTGGATTCTGCCTCAGCGATCTGCAAAAGTTTTTCCAACACGACAATCAAGTTGTCAATTTCTTCGATCGCAAATTCACCGGCGGCTTCGAGCTTGGCAGAATCGTGCGTGCCGCGCATCGACTCCTCAAGATGGCCCCTGATTAAACCCAGGGGGGTACGCAGATTATGCGCAATGATGTTCGACACATGGCGAACGCCCTCCATGAGTTGCTGAATTCTGTCGAGCATCCGGTTGATATCTGCACTCAATCTACCGAATTCATCCGGTGTGCCTGTCATGGGAATACGGCGGCTCAGATTTCCGGCTTCGATATCAATAGTGGCATGTCTGATTGAGGAAATTCGTTTTTCGATTTCTCTCCTGAACAGAAGCGTACCAATCACCGCAAGTAACACCGCGAGGATTCCACCGATCACGACCGCCCGTGCAATCAGCGTTCGAATTTCGTTCAAATCCTGCATGTCACGTCCTACAATGAGCAAGGCGCCATCATCGAGTCGATGTAACAAAACACGACTTGGTGAAACTCCGCTCCCTCTCATCACTACGCGGTCGATCACAAGATTTAACGGTGCCGCGCGATCAGCCCAGCCGGAAATATTGCCTGCCAGCTTCTTTCCGTTTGGATCTGCTAAAAGGATAATCTCTGTATCCGAGTCCACCCCATCGCTGAGCGTGTGCTCGATGCGTTGCGCAACAGAATTCAGTCCATTGGCGCGCGCATCATCACTTAGTCTGCTGGATATCGCGTTAATTTTTGTATCGATCGTGCGCGCCATCACGCCGATCGTCGCGAAGTAAAAGACGGTCGAGAAAAGAAATACAGATGCGATGACTAACGCACCGCAAATGAGTGCCAGCCTGAATGCGACGGAGTGCCAGATTCTATCCATCGATGCCAAATTTATATCCGGCCCCACGCACGGTATGGAGTAAAGGCGGGCTATATCCTTTGTCTATCTTCGTTCGCAACCGACTGATCTGCACATCAATGACATTTGTGCCTGGATCAAAATGAAAATCCCAAACGGACTCCAGTAGCATGGTTCGCGTGACAACCTGATTCTGATTGCGTGCGAGATATTCAAGCAATCTGAATTCGCGTGGTTGCAAATTTATCACCTGGCCGGCACGCTCTACACGACGCGTGCTCAGATCGATTGATAAGTCTGCGATTTTTATAGACCGTGATGTTTCGGCAACCGAGGTGGTTGAACGCCTGGTCAAGGCTTCGAGTCTAGCCAGCAGCTCCGGAAATGCAAAAGGTTTTGTTAAGTAGTCGTCGCCGCCTTCACGCAGGCCTTTGACGCGTTCATCCAGGCTTGCGAGTGCGCTCAGCACAAGCACGGGCGTTTTGTTTTGGTTGTTTCTCAGTGCTCGAATAATCTGTAATCCATCTTGCTCATCTGGCAGCATCCGATCCACAATCATGACATCCCATTTGGAATGCTGGGCCTGAAATAGTCCTGAAGCTGCATCATTGCAATGAAAGACTTCGTACTCAGCCAGTCTCAAACCATCGCAAAGATAGCGGGCCATATCTGTTTCATCTTCGATGACCAATACGCGCATATTCAATGATTCTCAGACAGCATTTCAATAATTGCATGCAAGTCCATGTCGATTTGGCAGCTCAACATGCAAAATGCTGAGCTGCCATCGCTTAATGACTTCAGAGCGGTGTAAACATAGGTACTGGAGGACCATCACCTTCGGTGGGCTTAAACACCAGCTTGACCTTCTGGCCAATCTTGAGCGTTTCGAGATCACAGTCCACAATTTGCGTCATCATTGTTACGCCTTCATCCAGCGTGACATAAGCGATGCAGTATGGGTTTGGATTACCGCGCTGCATGACGCTTAATGAGTAAATCGTGCCATTTCCGGGTGAATCTTTCCAGTCTGTTTCGCCGAAACAAAACGGACAAAGCGTACGGGGATACCAGTGCGGCTGATTGCAGGACTTGCAGACCTTGACCAAAAACTTACCAAGTTTGGCCGCTTCCCAAAAGGGCTGACTGCCCTGTTCGATTGTCGGGGCAGGGTATACATTGGGTTGATACATCATTGTCATGATTAACCTCGCTCCATGATCAGTGTGGCGCTACCGTGGCGCGATCCGAGGAAACCGCCTGTGCCGTGGGCCAGAGCGATGTCGCAATTCTTAACCTGAACGGCAGGGTGGGCTTCGCCACGTAACTGACGGACGGCTTCGATGACTTTAGTGATGCCCCCGCGGTTGGCAGGGTGGTTGTTACACAATCCGCCACCATCCGTGTTGAAGGGTAATTTGCCAACACCGGATATCAGGTTGCCATCGGATACAAACTTACCGCCTTCGCCTTTTTTGCAGAAACCGAGGTCTTCAAGCTGCATGATGACTGTGATGGTAAAGCTGTCATAGATCGATGCGTATTTAATATCTGCAGGCGTTACACCCGCCATTTCGAACGCGCGAGCGCCAGAAAAACGTGCTGCGGAATAGGTCAGATCGACTTTGCCGCCGAGTTGGCCCTTAACCGCCTCGCCAGTGCCACGGATTTTAACCAGCGGACGCTTGAGTGTTTTGGCGATATCGGGATGGGCAACAATCAATGCACCGCCACCATCACTGACGACACAGCAATCCAGGCGCTTGAGCGGCGTGGTGACCATGGGTGAGTTCATCACGTCTTCTACCGTGACAACATCACGCAACATAGCGTGGGGGTTATGTTGCGCATGATGTGATGCAGCAACTTTGACCCAAGCCAGTTGTTCTTGCGTCGTGCCATATTCGTACATATGACGCGCAGCAACCATGGCGTAACTATTGACGGTCACAGGGCCATAGGGTGCCTCGAAGGGCGCATCCGGCACATCGCTGCCCCAATTACGTGGCTGCATGCCAGACGAGCCCGCTGAGCGAGGACGGCCAGCGAGGGTGATCAATGCAATTTTGCATTTACCCATGGCAATCGCCTCAGCGGCGTGCGCAACGTGAATCAGGTAGGACGAGCCACCTGTTTCGGTTGAGTCGACGTGCTTGAGTTTAGTTAGACCCATGTAGTCTGTCATGCTGAGCATGCCCAGCCCGGGTGCGTCGCCGGCGCAGAAATAGCCATCGATATCATCGTGGGTCAATCCGGCATCCTCGAGCGCGCCTTTGGCGGACTCGGCATGCAGTTGCGCGACGGATTTGTCGGGTGCTTTACGTGTGGGGTGTTCGTATGCACCGACGATATATGCTTTGTCTCGTGTGGTCATTTGAATGATTAGTTAAGTGTTGAATAAAAAAAGCTTTGTACTACTTTAAAAATATTACTTCGTACTGTGTCCTATTTTGCTTGGCCTTTGGCACTGAAGGCAAGAGATAACCAGCCGAGCATCAGCAAAATACCGCCTGTCGGAGCAACTTTTACCGCATCGCTCAGGCCGAATATATATTTTGCGTAGATCGATCCGCTAAACAAAATGATTCCGAACAAAAAACACCACCGACTGAGCTTTGCAGCTCGTCCAGAAAGAAGTGTGCTCACCATGAGTAACACTGCGTGAATAAGCTGATAATTAGAGGCGCGTTCCACGGAAATAATCGCTTGTTCACCAGATAATGCATGTGCGGCAACGGCGCCAATCAAAACTGCTGTCAAGCCTGATAGCCCGGCTATCAGTCTCCAGGGATCAAGGAGTGAGCGCATCAGTCGCCTGTGATTTAAATTTAGTTAAACTCTATCGTCTATTATGCTATGCATATGATCCGTGCGTGTTTGCGAATTAAAAAGCCTGTCGTCAGCAAATACATAACTGTTGGCTACCAGAGCGCACGGGGCGTCTGATTGGTGTACGCCACCCAATAAAAGATATTTAATGATATCCGGATATTAATATATGAATTCAAAATGGCTGTTAAGTATGCTCCCCCTTGTTTTAATGGGATGCATAGGAATTGACTCGAAATCCTCACCTACCAACACCTTTACGGTTGAGGTAGGTTTTGAGGAGGTTTACCGACGCGCCTACGCGCAAGCCGAGCGGTGCTGGCGCACGGATACGGGTTATCCAATCGGTGGGGGGATCAATCAGGCAGCTAAAACGTCTGAACTCTATGTCACGGGTGACATGGGAGGTCGTTTGGGCCAGGTTGATGCTGCAGCGCGCACAGAAAAATCATCCGAAGTAACCGTGACGGTATGGGGTGTCGGTACTTGGGGCCCCGAAGCCCTGCAGGCGATGAAAGAAGTCATTCAGTTCGGGGTGCCAACTTGCACTAGTTACATGCCACGCGACTCTTATCAAATTTTAAAATGACCGTCTACGCCAAAAAATCAGGTATTAGTTATTTCGGCTTCCATATCCCGTATCTTGAACTGCTCGGGGTTGAGCCGATTGAATGCGCAAATGATCGCGCGGTCACCCGAATGAACATACGCACGGAGTTGCTCAATAGCCGTGGCCATGTGCATGGTGGGGCAATTATGAGCGTTCTGGACTTCACACTCAGTGCAGCGGGACGATCGGTTGATCCGCTAGGCATTGGTCTGGCAACGATTGATATGACGACAAGTTGCATCGAGCCTGGCATGACGGATTTGATCGTCGAGGCACGCTGCATCAGGCGTGGGCGTTCGATTGCATTTTGTGAGGGGGAGGCCAGAGACCCGGACGGCAAGCTGATTGCCAAGGCCAGCGCTTCATTCAAGCTGATACGTTTAAGCCCTGGCTCTGACTGAATTAATTCAGTTTTGCTTTGACTTGTGCGGAGAGTGCTGACATATCCGCACGTCCAGCCAGGGCCTGCTTAAGAATAGCCATGACTTTGCCCATCGCGGGAGCACCTGTCACGCCAGAGGCGTGGACTTCAGCGACGGCTGCATCAATGGCAGCAGCGACTTCTTCGTCGGAGGCCGCCTGCGGCAGAAACTCTCTTAGAACAGCCATCTCAGCTGTTTCTTGCTGAACCGTTTCTGTGCGTCCCGCTTGCTCGAAAGCAGCGATAGACTCTTTACGCTGTTTAACTTGCTTTTCAATGATGGCTGTTACTTCAGCATCGTTGAGCTCTCGTCTCTCGTCAACTTCTTTTTGCTTAATTGCAGCCTGTAAAAAACGCAACGTGCCAAGCCTTTCTGAAGCTTTTGCGCGCATGGCGTCTTTAACGGATTCTGAGAGACGAATTTTGAGCGAGGACATAACAACCTTCTATTTGATATGGAATACAGCTCAGTATAAGTCAGGTGAGGGGGCTGAACACTTGTTTGAACGTATCGAGTTGCCATTTGACTTGATTGATCACTTCGCCACGCGTGTTGAATGTTCTTTCTTCAAAATAGGTTTTGCCACAATGGTCGACCATTACAACGGTTGTACAACGTGTACCGTATTGATTGTCCAATATGAACGGACTGCTGAGTTGTAACTCGCGCGCGGGGGGCAATCCTGTGTCGGGCAGTTCGGTTCGTTGTGCAAGTCTTGTGTCTCGAAAAATTTCAAATAAACCCTCGGCATCAGGCGCCATGCCATCGGACAGTAGTTGAGTCACTGCAGCTTGCGTGCGTGTAACTTTTGGCCAGGCAATATCCAGCGTTGCATTTGACAAACCATGGACGCCATCAGCCAGGCAGGTTTCAAACTGCTTTGCTCGGTTAGAGACATAGTGCGCAGAGCTTGCATCTGCAAGCAGTAAATTAAAAC
The DNA here is from genome assembly GCA_903847325.1 of uncultured beta proteobacterium. Lineage (GTDB taxonomy): Bacteria > Pseudomonadota > Gammaproteobacteria > Burkholderiales > Burkholderiaceae_B > Zwartia. The sequence goes on from CAINDJ010000341.1 coordinate 6,075, forward strand.
CATTGAATCGATTGGCCACTGAATGGATCGCTGGTGCGTACTGCCTTGCATCCTGAGGATGCGTGAGAAAATCGCTCACCAAAGCCCCTCGACTTGGGGCAGCGGGATTCTGGTTGCCTGGCTCACGATAGTTGGTGAGCAAACCAATTTTTCCACTTGCTGATAAGCCCAGCCATGTGCCGCCTGCGCGCAAATCACGTCCAGCCAACACTTGAGGATGATCGTGCCAGAGCTGCGCGGCCTGAGTTGGCCTGGCGTGATACTCGTCGCGGTTCGCAACGATAATCAGACCAAACCGGTCGTGCGCGCGACGGGCGATGACAGCGAGACACATTGCTTTCTGACTATTCGGGTTTGATACCTGCGTCTTTGATCAACCCCTGCCACAAGACCAATTGCTGGGCGACAAAATTCGCAAAATCTTGAGATGAACCACTGAATGCATCGAAACCTAAGTTGGCTAGCTTTGTTTTTGTTTGAGGATCATTCACAATCTGGTTGATGGCCGCGTTAATTTTGGCAACAACATCGGGGGGCATACCCGCAGGACCAAAATAACCGTTCCAGGAGTTCAGATCAAAATCCTTGATACCAGATTCCGACATGGACGGCAGATCAGGAACGATCGCACTGCGCGCTGCAGTAGATACGGCAAGAGCACGCATCTGACCTGACTTTACGAAAGGCATACCTGAGGCTACGTCGGTAAACATCAGATCAACCTGGCCACCGACCAGATCGGTCATGGCCTGCGGTGTGCCTTTGTAAGGAACATGGACAATATCAATACCGGCACGGGCAGCAAGTGTCGCGCCACCCACTATGCCCGTACTGTTTCCCGAAGCGTAATTCAATTTGCCAGGATTCTTTTTCGCGTAAGCAACTAACTCTTGCACATTGTTTATCGGTAATTTCGGATTGATCACGAGAATGAAGGGCAGATTGCCACCTCGCGCGATAGGTGTGAAATCCTTGACTGGATCGTAACTGATCGATTTCATTAACCACGGTGCAGCAGAGTGTGCCGTATTGGTGGACAGGAACAGCGTGTAGCCATCTGGTTGGGCCCGCGCAACGAGTTGTGCGCCGATGGTCGCATTGCCCCCTGGTTTATTTTCAATAATGACTTGTTGACCCAGTATTTTGCCTAGCTCAACGGCAACGATCCTCCCGACAGCATCCGTGCCTGAGCCTGCTGGAAATGGAATGACCAGAGTAATGGGCTTTGTTGGGTAAGAAGAGGGCGTTTGGGCTAAAACGGTGCTGCTGCTTGCGCAGGCGATCATCGCAGACAGCGCGCATATGGCTGAAATAGACTTGAGAAATGTTCTACGCATTATTTTTTATCATCCGACAGTGTTGATGCTGAGTAAGTGTTTTGCATTATTCGTGCGCGCCAAAGCGCACGACGCGTTCGGGTGACTCTTCGTAAGGCGGTGAATAAATAACCAGTACGCGTGCGGGTGTATCACTTGTCACGGTGAAAACGTGAGGCAAATCGGGTGGAAAAAAACAGCAATCCCCCGGCAGCATGTCAACCGCTTCGCCGTTCATTTCAGCACGTGCAGTGCCTGCCAATAAGTAGCATACCTGCTCTATGCCGGGATGAGCGTGAGGCAGGGCTCCTTTGCCTTTTTCTATTGAACCAAGCAATACCTCAAGATGCTCAGCCCCGACCGTTTCGCGACTAATTAAACGACGGTTGAGCGTACCGGTATGGTTGGCCGGTGAGTAGCCAGGAACTTCAGCTTCCCTGACGAACCCGTCAGGCGTGGAACGTTTATTTTTTTTGTCATCAGAATTAGTCATAGTTTCCTCTTTTATTGTTTTTGATTTTACACATCTCTAATTATTTGCCAGATATTGAGGGATGGTACTCACTGGTAAAATAGAGGCTGGAAGATGACGTTTAAAAGATACTTTTAATATGAGCACTACACGACCGATGCCAGGTACAAGCCTCGCTAACTGGCTCAGCTATCTGGAATCTCTCCATCCCAGTGCAATAGAAATGGGGTTGGACAGAATTAGACACGTTGCTGAGCGTCTGGCTCTGGATACAAGCGCAATTAAAATTGTCGTTGGCGGCACCAATGGTAAAGGCTCAACCTGCGCGATGCTTGAGTCGATATATCTCGCTGCCGGATACCGTGTCGGACTGTACACATCTCCCCATTTAATCAACTTTAACGAACGTGCCCGAATCAACGGCGAAATCGTCGCTGATGCAGCGTTTGTCGAACATTTTGAGGCTGTCGAGCTAGCGCGTCAGGATGTCTCGCTGACTTATTTCGAATTCACAACCCTTGCAGTGCTCAGTATCTTTGCTTCATCAGGTCTGGATGTGATGATTCTTGAAGTCGGACTAGGCGGACGTCTGGATGCCGTCAATATTGTCGATGCAGATTGCTCCATCATCACCAGTGTCGATATTGATCATACAGATTGGCTAGGAGACACACGCGAATTAATCGGACTCGAAAAAGCACATATTTTCCGGCGCAAGAAACCCGCTATTTGCAGCGACCCCGCACCACCTCAAAGTCTGCTTGACTATGCCCAGGAGATTGGAGCAGATCTATGGCTGTTTGGTCGAGACTTTAACTACTCAGGTGACCGACAGCAATGGGCTTTCGCTGGTCGAAATCAGCGACGCAACGCCATGGCTTATCCAGCCTTACGCGGTGCAAATCAACTTTTGAACGCTTCAGCCGCGCTTGCGGCGATTGAGTCTTTACGCGAGCATCTGGTCGTGGCGCAGCAAGCCGTCAGACAGGGACTGATCAACACCTCATTGCCAGGGAGATTTCAAATCCTTCCCGGTCAACCTACCGTAATCCTTGATGTCGCACACAATCCACATGCCGCTGCGGTGCTCGAAAAAAACCTCGGTAACATGGGATTTCACCCCTATACCTATGCGGTATTCGGGATGCTTTCAGACAAAGATATCAAAAGTGTCGTCCAGCATCTTGCGGGCAGAATTGACCACTGGTTTTGTGCGAGCCTGCCTGGACCGCGTGGTCTCTCGTCTGAGGACCTTACAAGTAAAATTACAGCTGCCGTGACTGCTTTACCGACGCCTCTGGACGAACCCTTAAAAATGAGTTGTTTCGAGACAGTCGAACAAGCCTACCTTGCCGCACGTGAGCGCAGTAACCCGGATGATAGAATCGTAGTATTCGGATCTTTTTTGACGGTTGCAGGTGTACTTACCACTTTAAATCGTGCGTCTTAAGAATAAAGCATGATCTTGCTAAATTTAATTTACCCTTTTTCACTCCCTGTCAGGATGTTTCCATAAATGGGACTGTTTTCCAGAAAGGACAGCGCAGCGCCACGTAAGCCTCCAGGCAAGCCGCGTCCTTCAGTATCGAGCGAGGCACAGGCGGCTGAGTTACGTGTGAGAGCCCGGCGCAGACTCGCCGGTGCGGTTGCCTTAGTCTTAGCCGCTGTAGTCGTGCTGCCGATGCTGCTCGACTCTGAACCCATCCCCGTTTCTAACAATATTGCGATTCGGATACCGGATCGAAATGCGCCATTCCAGCCTGCACTGACGGATTCAGCGACAAACGGCATTGCGCCGGCCACCGGCCTGGTGACGCAGACACCTGGTGCGTCTGTCACTTCGCCTGTCACTTCGTCTGTCACCTCGCCTGGTTCAGAGACTTCCTCCGGAACAGTCACACCAGCGGCAGCCCCCGCAGCTGTCGCCGCACCTCCAGCAGCCCCTGTCGCTGCGGTTGCGCCA